>JAUXXW010000213.1 GCA_030684775.1 Pseudomonadota bacterium | reverse complement strand
CCCCCCCCCCCCCGGGGGGGGGGGGCGGGGGGGGGGCCACAGCGCGTCGATTTCGGCACGCGGGCTCCCTCTCCCCCAGCCCCTCCCCCAAAGGGGGAGAGGAGCATTACTTCCCCTTCACCACCATCACCATCGCCGGCCGAATCACCCGCTCATTCAGCAGGTAACCCTTCTGCAGCACCTGGGCGACGGTATTGGGCTCGCCTTCCGCATCCACCATGGCGATAGCCTGGTGACAATTCGGATCAAACTTGGCGCCCAAGGGATTGATTTCATTGATCGCGTTCTTCTCGAACACGCCGGAAAGCTGCTTCAACGTGAGTTCGACACCGCTCTTCACGCTTTCCAGACTGACATTGTCGCCAGTCGCCAGCGCGGCTTCCAGGCTGTCCTTCACCGCCAGCAAATCGGCCGCGAACTTGTCCAGCGCGAACTTGCGCGCTTTCTCCACATCGTCGAGCGCGCGGCGACGCACGTTCTCGGTCTCCGCCTTGGCGCGCAGCCAGGCATCGTGGTGCTCCTGCGCGTTCAACTCCGCCTGGCGCAGCATTTCTTCAAGGCTCGGCGTGCTATCCACATTGGCGCCCGCCGCCTCGACGTTTTCCTGATTGACTTGTTCCTCAGACACTTCGCATCCCTCCTAAAAACCGGGTTGGTTTTGTGGGCGTTGTGGCGCATTTCAAGAGTAGGGCGGACTAATTCGATGTCTCGGTGGCGGAAACCAGGCCCAACATGGGCTAGGGTTCTTGACGCCATAGCCCCTCGTGGGATGTGGTTACCGAAGGGTATAAGCAGGGGCCTGGCTGCCGTCTTTTGGTGGCTTGGTCCTTCGCTTAGGGGCTTCATCAGAGCGCAGCGAACCGCATCCTACGATCGCTGCCTGACCCGCTCGAACAGGCAGATGGCGGCGGCGGCGGCGACGTTCAGCGATTCCACCTGGTCGCTCATGGGAATGGTGAACGGCTTGGCGCGGGCGCGTAGCGCTTCACTCAACCCCGCGCCCTCGTTGCCGAAGGCGAAGCCCACGACTCCGCGCAAATCCAGTTCGAACAACGATTGCCGCGCGCCCAGGACGGCGGCGTGAACCGGAATCTGGCGGGCGACGGCGACCAGATCGGCGCGCTCCTCTATCGCCAGACGGAAATGCGCGCCCTGGCCGCCGCGCAGGCATTTGGGCGACCAGGCATCGGCGCAGGCGGTGGAAAGATAGGCCTGCTCAACCCCGGCGGCGGCGGCGGTACGCAGCAGCGCGCCCAAGTTGCCGGGGTCCTGAATATCCTCCAGCAACACCACGAAGCGCGCGTTCTCGTTTACCACCCTGGGGATGGGGATTTCCGCGAGCAAGCCGGTGGGCGACTCGACCGGTGAGAGGCTGGCAAACAGGGAATCGGCCAGCACCACGGTTGTAATTTCGGGCAAACGCTCGCGCCAAACCGCCGCCGCGCCGGCCAGGGCGCGTTCCGAGAACACCAGGCGGCGCGGCGTGATTCCCGCCGCCAGCGCCGATTCCAGCAGGTGTTCGCCGTCGATCAGCGTCGAACCCGCTTGGCGCCGCGCGCGGCGGTCTTCGGAGAGACCGCGCAAGACCTGATAGGTGGCGTTGCCGCGTGAAGTGAGCGGAATCAGAGACATTCGCCGACCGACCCGACGGCGCAGGTACGCCCGTCACTCCACACCACATGATCCATACGGGTGCCGGCCAGGAGAGTGTCCTTGATGACGGCATAACGCAGGTTGGCGCCGGACAGATCGGCGCCGGATAAATCAGCGCCGGACAAGTCCACCGCCGTCAGCTTGGCGCCACGCAGGTCGGCATTGCGCAGATTGGCGCCGACGGCGCTGGCGTACTCCATCACCGCGCCGGCCAGACGAGCATCCTCCAGACGCGCCCGATCCAGTCGCGCGTTGCGCAATCGGGCGCCAGCCAGGGCGGCGCCGCGCTTATCGCAAGCGTTCCAGTTGACCCCTTCGGCGGCGGGCGCGGCGCAATTCACCGCCTGATTGAGCGCGGCCTGAATCGGCTGCTCGCTTTGCCCCCACCAGACGGCCACCCCGACGACCGCCAAAGCCAGCAAGGCCAGCGGCCCGATCAGCCATGAGGGCCGGCGCGCCCGTTCCGCGCTGACCAGACGCTCGGTGTGCTGTTGGTCCAACCCCAGGGCCTGACGCCGAGACTCGTCGATCTCGGCATCGCGCGGCACCGGCTCATCCTCGCTTTCGCCGCGCCAGCGTTCGCGCGCGCGCTGGCGCTCCTCGATCCAGGCCATTTGCCGGGCGGCGGGTTCCTCCCTTCCTGTCGCCTCCGGGATGGCGAACTGGCCGCTTTCCGCGAGCGGCATCCAGTTCTGCTCGTCCAGGCTGACTTCCCAATCCCCGGAAATCTCGCCCGCGCGCAGCAACTCCTCGACCTGCGGCGGCGGATACGGGCCAACGATCTTGTCTTCGTGGCGTAAATACCAGAGCGATTGCGCCATGGTCTTGGACTCCAAAGAGAATGGGCCGGATTGTCGGCAGTAGCGATGAAAAACGAAAGGCTGTTCTGCCGGCCGGCAACTTCAGTCAGCTCGCTCCATGCGTCCCACGCCCCACGCAAAAAGGGGCCGTGTAAGGCCCCTTTTTGCGATTACAGCAGCGAGGTCGGGGATCGCTCCCCTCCCCCGAATCGATCAGGCATAAGCCGATTGATCGACCAGATCGGCAAGTTGTTTCATCGCTTCCAGGGCGCTGCCGGCAAAGGCATCGTTGGCCGCGGCGGCGGTGTAGTCGACCAGGGTGGTCGGTTCGGCCGCGCCCAGGAAAATATCCAGGCTGGTGCTGTCGGACATCAGATCGGCCAATGAAGGCAGCTCGATACCGGCATCGGTGACATCGGCGGCGGAGATGCCGAAATACACATCGGTCATGTCCACCGTGCCGCCGTCCGCCATCGTGGCGCTGCCGCGTTCCAGGTGCAGGTTGCCGTTGCCATCCATCAGCGGCAGAGCCTGATAGCTCAGGCTGAGGCTGGCGACCCCGGCTTCCGAGAGCGTCATCAACTCGCCCTCGTCGGTCTGGTGGTTGCCATTGGCATCGCGCCAGATTCGCAGATCGGCGAAAGCTGCGTCGTTGGCATCCACCACGCCATCGCCATTGCTGTCGAAGGCGGCGAGCTTGGCGTAGCCGTCACCCTTGTTGTTGCCGCCGAACAGTTCGCTGATGGCGTCGATGCGGCCGTTGCCGTTGCGGTCCCACGCCAGGAATCCGTCCTCACCGGACAACCAGCCGGACTGGATGGCCTTGCCGGTACCCAGCAGATCGAAAGCACCCGTGGAATAAGCGCGCGAGATGGTCTGGATGCCGTCGCCGTTGAGGTCGATGGCGATGGGCGTGATACCCGCATCCCACTTCATGTCGTTCTCACCGGATTCCAGATTGAACACGCTGGTCTGGGTGACGTTGGTCTTCGATTTGCCGTCGCCGGTCACATCCGAATCGATGGCGTCGTTGCTGCCCACGTCCTTCACCGCCCACTTCCAATCGCTCATGTTGTACCAGGCGCCATAGTTGTAATGCATGACGTTGGTCTTATCGAACACCAGGTAGTAGTCGCCCGGGTTCAGGTTGGCGAAGTTGTAATTGCCGCTGCTGTTCGTCGTTGTGCTGGCGATCGTGGTGCCGGAAGCGGACTTCAGGGTGACCTTGACTCCGGAAATGCCGGGCTCATTCGCATCCTGAAGGTTGTTGTGGTTCATGTCGTCCCACACCTTGTCGCCGACACTCGCCTTCTTGTAGAGGCCGGCGTCGATGGTCAGGTTCTGCTGGCCGTTGGTCACCGTATAGAGGCCGCTGATACCCGAGGTATTGATGTCGGAATCGATGCCGTCGTTGCCGCCCTGATCCTGCTTGGTAGTGAAGTAACCGCTGGGCGTGGCCACCTGCACCTTGTAGCTGCCGGCATCCACGTCGAAGAAGTAGTTGCCGTTGGCATCCGTGGTCTTGGTTTGCAGCACCGCGCCGGTAGAGCTGAGCAGTTTGACGGTGACGTTGCCGATGCCCGCTTCACCCGCGTCCTGGATGCCGTTGTAGTTCTTGTCTTCCCACACCGTGTCGCCGATACGCGCCTTGTTCTGGTAAAGGCCGGCGTCCCAGGACAGGTCGTTCTCGCCGGAGACCAGCGTGGTCAGCACGGTCTTGCCGGTCGCACCATCGACATCGGAATCCAGCGCGTCGTTAGTGCCCTGATCCTTCGCCGAGAAGCTGTAGCCGGCGGGCGCCACCACCTGCATGGCGTAGCTGCCGGGATTGAGGTTGCTGAACAGATAGTTGCCGTTGGCATTCGTGGTGACGGTGGACACCACCGTACCGGCGCTGTTCAGCAGGTTCACGGTGACGCCGCCGATACCCGATTCGCCGGCATCCTGGATGCCGTTCTTGTTGCTATCCAACCACACCTTGTCGCCGATGGAAGCCTTCTGATACAGGCCGGCATCCCAGTTCAAGTCGTTCTCGCCGCCCGACAGCGTGGTGGTGACGGTCTAGCCCGTGGTCGGATCAAAGTCGGAATCAGTGGCGTCGTTGCCACCCTGATCCTTCGCGGTGATCACGTAGCCGGCGGGCGCCACCACCTGCACCGCATAGTCGCCGGGGGTGAGGTTGCTGAACAGGTAATTGCCGTTACTGTCCGTGGTCGTGGTGGTCACGACCGCGCCGACGCTGCTCAACAACTTGACGGAAACGCCACTGATCCCGGCTTCGCCCGCGTCCTGCACGCCGTTGCCGTTACTGTCCAGCCAGACCGTGTCGCCGAGGCTGGCGTTGAGGCCGCAGGCCGGGGTGCAGACGGACAACGTTTGAATCTTGAAGTAGTCCTCCGGCGTGGTGTCGGTGGTGTCGGCTGCGATGATGATCACGTTGCCGGCATAGTCGCCCGCATTCAGGTCCGCCCAGCGCGCCGAGGAGGATGTAGTGGCATTCACTTCCGTGAAGCCCATTTGTGACAGCACGGCGTCGTTCAGGCTCAGATGGCTGGCATACGGGTTGTTGAAGTTGCCGATCCAGACCTGCATGTCGCTGTCGCCAATCACATAACCCAGGTAGGCCTTGTCCAGCATCACAGTCTGGCTGAACTCGAACATCACGTAATTGTCGCGTCCGCCGACATTATCGACGGTATGAGCATTGCCGCTGCCGCTGCCTTCGCTGCTGTCGGTCACGCCCAGGCCGCCGCCGTAGGTGCCCAGCCAGGCATTCGCCCAGGCACCCGTGCTCTTGTCGCGGCTGAACGCGCTGGCGTTCACCGAGAGGCCGTTCTGGGTGTAGGTGCGAATGTTGCCGTCTGTGCCGTCGGTCGCGCTGCTGCCGTTGAATGACAGGTCGAGACAAGCTCCCACCGTGGTCAGGCCGGCATCCCAAGAAAGGTCGTTTTCGCCGGAAGTCAGGCTGGTGACGATGGTCTTGCCGGTAGTGGTATCAACGTCGGAATCCTTGCCGTCGTCTCCGCCCTGGTCCTTGGCCGAGAAGTTGTAACCATTGGGCGCCAGCACCTGGATGGCATAGTCGCCAGGATTCAAATTGTTGAACAGATAGTTGCCCTGGTAGTCGGTGGTGGTCGTCCCGAGCACCGTGCCGGCACCACTCAGCAGGTTCACCGTCACGCCGGAAACACCGATTTCATTGGCGTCCTGAATGCCGTTGGCATTGCAGTCGAGCCAGACCTTGTCGCCGATGGAAGCCTTCTGATACAGGCCGGCATCCCAGCTCATGTCGTTCTCGCCGCCCGTCAGCGTGGTGGTGACGGTCTTGCCCGTGGTCGGGTCGATGTCGCTGTCGCTGGCGTCGTTGCCGCCGGCATCCTTCGGTGAAACGAAATAGCCGGCAGGTGCAACCACCTGGACGGCGTAATCGCCGGCGGCAAGGCCATCGAACAGGTAGTCACCGTCGGCATCGGTGTCCATGCTGGCGAGGATCATCCCCGCCGCGTCGAGTAGATGCACCGTCACGCCTTCGATGCCTTCCTCACCGGCATCCTGAATGCCGTTGGCGTTGGCGTCGAGCCAGACACGGTTACCGATGCTCGCGGTCTGAGCCGTGCCGGTGTTGTAGTAGGCCGCATCCGTGTCGCTGGCGCCGCGCCCGGAAATCGCGTCCACGCCGGTGGCCGTGCCGATATTGAGGTGCAGGCCCGCCGTCGTCACGGTTTCACTCGCGGTAAAGGTCCAGGTCTCGTTGGTATCCAACATGCCGTCGTTGTCCAGATCGCCGCCCACAAAGACGAGGTCGGCAAGGCGGTCGTCGCTGACCTGCACGTTACTCAGGGCCACATCGCCGGTGTTGGTAACCACGTAGGTGAACACCGCCTGGCCGCCAATCGGGATGTACAGGCCAAGCGGAGTGTCCGCGTCGTAATCCGGGGTAACGACCAGCGTGCTGGTTCCCGCCAGGGTGGTCATATCCGCGCCCAGGTTGTTCTGCACATCGAACAAGTCCTTGGTCGTCTCGTAATCGCCACTGGAGATCGCCGCCTGAGTCATGGAAATGACATCAGCCGAGCTGTACAGGTAGTCGATGTAGGGGTGCGCGGCGTTCAACAGGGCGGACGCGGAATGCCGCATCAGCGCATTTTCGCCGCCGCCCTTGGCTTTCAACGCATCCAGCAGGGTGGGGTTGCCCGAAACATTGACGCCGAAGATGGACTCATAGCTGTCGCTCGGGCTGTAGCCGGTCTTGACCCATTCGCTGTCCGCACCCTTCTTGCCGCTTGTGTGGTTTTTCCAGTAACCGGGGGTATGGCCTTCACCGCCACTGCTACCGCCTTCCATGTATTCGCCGCGAACATATTTTTCGATGTCGATACCCACGTCGGCCTTGATGCCCATATCCCAGGTCCGGTCGATTTCACCGGCATCCAGGGTGGTATAGGTGGTCTGGCCGGTCAGCACGTTGGCATCACTGTCCAGGGCGTCGTTGCCACCCAGATTCTGGCTGGTCACCGTGTAGCCGGTCGGCAGGGTGGAGAGATCGAAGTCGACGCGATAGTCGCCGGGCGTCAGATTACTGAAGAGATAGTCGCCGTTGCTGTCGGTGGACTGCGTGGCAATGACATTGCCGCCGGCATTGACCAGCTTGGCCAGCACGCCCTGCACACCAAATTCACCAGAATCCTGCACACCATTCTTGTTGAAATCGAACCAAACCTTGTCACCAATGGACGCGGACGGCTGGACCAGGCCGGCGTCCCAGGTGCGGTCGGATTCGCCGGAGTCGAGCACGGTCTGGATGGTGGCGCCGGTGAGGGTGTCGGCATCGCTGTCGGCGGCGTCGGCGCCTTGATCCTGTTGGGTGAACTCATAGCCGGCGGGGGCGACGAAGGCGACGCTGTAGGTGCCGGGGGTGAGGTCGGTGAAGAGGTAGTTGCCGTTGGCGTCGGTGCTCTGCGTGGCGATGACGTTGCCGTTGCCGTCTTTCAGGTTGACGGTGACGTTGGCGATACCCAGTTCACCGGCGTCCTGCTGGCCGTTGCCGTTGCTGTCGAGCCAGACGCGGTCGCCCAGTTCGGCTTTGCGGTAGAGGCCGCCGTCGACGCTGTTGTTGGTCTCGCCGCTGGCCAGGGTGGTCTGCCCGGTCATGCCGTTGCCGTCGATGTCGCTGTCGGAGAGGTCGTTGCCAAGGTCGGTCGGGGTGATGCTGTAGCCGGCCGGGGGAATGACGGCGACCGAGTAGGTGCCGGGCAATACGTCGAAGCCGTAGTTGCCGCTGCCGTCCGTGGTCTGTGTGGCGATGACGTTGCCGTTGGCGTCCTTCAGTTGCACCGTGACGCCGGCCAGGCCGGTTTCACCCGCGTCTTGCTGGCCGTTGGCGTTGCTGTCTTCCCAAATGGTGTCGCCGAGGCGGGCGCGCTGGACCAGGCCGGCGTCGATGCTGGTGTTGAACACGCCGGGCGCCAGGGTAATGGCGGCGGTAATTCCGTAGCTGTTGACATCGCTATCGACAGTATCGCCGACCGCATCTTTAATGGTAAATCCGGAATACCCATTGGGTTGCATGAACTGCAATTGGTATTGCAATCCCGGCGTGAGCCCCACAAATTTGTAATAGCCGGAAGCATCGGTAATAGTGGATGCGAGCACTTCATTTGCATCGACGGTTGAATTGTCATTCAGATCGCGCCACAGCTTGACCGTTACGCCCTGCACACCCACTTCGCCGGCGTCCTGCTGGCCATTGCCGTCACTGTCGTGCCAGACACGGTCGCCCAGTGCGGCGGATTGGGTCTGAATAAGGAGAGGCTGCTGTGCCGTGCCGTCCGCTTTACGCGGAAAAAGCATGACCGCAATTTTGTCGTTGGTCGTATCGCTGTCAGTAATATCAGGAACATAACCATCGTGCTGATTGGCCAGATTAATCAGTTGGGTGATCTTTGCCGGGTCACGCGGATAGATGATCGTGCTGCTGGCGTAGCTGTCTCCAAGCAATGTCCATATCGCACCCTGAACCTCGCCCATGGTATAGCCATTGACATTGAAATTCTGATTGAGCAACCAATTAACCAGATCCAGATTGCCGGGAAGTCCAATCGTCGGAATGGCCGCGCCGAGTATGCCCAGCTCATAAGTCGAATAAACAGAGGCCTGTAGTGTACTGCTCGCGTAGTTGCCTCCGCCTACGGAGGCTAGATCCAGGGTGATATCCCGGTCGGCGCACCAACCATCGAACACACTCAAGCCGAATGGTGAATTACTCAGCACCGTAATATCGACAAAACTTGGATTCAGCAGCGATCCAGGATAGGTGACTTTAATGGAGATTACGGGCGGCTGGGGCATGATTAAAACTCCTGAATGGTAGTTTTCAAACAGACAAATCTGACAGCTTTCAATTGCATCAACGAAAACTAATGAACCACAAAATACGCGGTTCGTAACAACGAGGATCTGTTAAATAAACAACACACGACAGTACATTTAACAGATCCCTCAACTTTCAGGATGAGCCTTGTTTCAGTGTTCGGATCAACGAAGCAATCGGCATCTTCGATCAAGCTGTTTTTTAAAGAATCAGTAAATTGCGGAAGATTTATAAATCGCTTCTCGCCCAGCGAACTTTAATTCAGCGCTGAATACAGAACAAAAATCAACCATTAAGCACTGGACTGCAACGTGAGGAGGAATTGAATCCCCCTCCTCACGTGCTCATTACTTTTTGCGACGAAGAGCCACCAGCAGGCCAAGTGCGCCGATAGCCAGGAGAGAAAGAGACTCGGGTTCCGGCACGAAAACCAAGTCGGCAAAAGCGGGCGTGGCGGCGGACATCAGTACAGCGATGGAAAGTAGGGTGCGCATGGAAAAACTCCTGAAATCAATGAAAGGGTGGAACGTTCCATCACCCACATCGCAAGATGCATGCCATGCCGATAGATATATATCTTTGTGCATGTGCCGCGCCTCACTTATCGCCATGCAGTCGGTCCTATGTTGTTGAGAGTTGCTCTCAAAATGTAAAGAAATCCGACAAGGTCTTTCCCATTCGATTCATGGACTTCCGCTGTGGATAACTTTTAATCGTGAAAACCTGTCGAGCTATCGACAGGTGTGTTGAGGCTTCGACGTGCGTACATCTCCCTACACACCCTGTAATCAAATGCGCGCACAGGTTCGCTTCTTGCTTTACTGTTCGCCTTCATTCATCAGGCTGCTTCCGCCTACATGACCGATCAGTCGCCCGAAACACAATCCACTTCTTCCCTCAGTCCGGCCGTCGATGCCGTACTCGATCGCCTGGTATTCCTGGCCCGCTTCTTCGGCCGTGGTGTCGATGCCGCGCAGATCGTCGCGGGTATCCCTCTGCCGGAGGGACGCATCACACGGCGGGAGCTGGCCGAATGCGCCGGGCGCGCCGGGCTCAGCCTGACACCTTGCAAGGCCGATCCGGTTCAAATGCGAGCCTCCGCCCTGCCCGTCCTGGCCATGACCTCCGAGGGCGAGGCGCTGGTGATTCTGAAACGGGATGGCGAGCGTCTTGAATGCGCGCAGGCCGGCATCGATGGCTTGACCTGGCTACCTCTGGCCACGGTGGCGGAGGAATACGCGGGGGACTGGTATTACGTGCGCCCGGTGTTCTATTTCGACGCGCGCAGCCTGCTCTATCAGAAACAACACCCGCGCCGCTGGTTCTGGGATGTGTTTCTGGAGAACCGCGCGATTTACGGCTGGGCGCTGCTGGCGACCGCGATGGTCAACCTGTTCGGCGCTGTGGTTCCGTTCTTCACCATGGCGGTATACGACCGCGTCGTGCCCAACAACGCGCTGGACAGCCTGTGGGTGCTGACCACGGCCGTGGTGGTGGTCACGGTCTTCGACCTGCTCATCAAGATGCTGCGCAGTTATCTGTTGGAGTCCGCGGGGCGCCGCGCGGATGTCGCCATGTCCTCGCACATCTTCGCGCACAGCCTGAAACTGCGCGCGGCATCGCGCCCGGCTTCGGGCGGGGTGCTGGCCAACGTGGTGCGCGATTTCGAATCGGTGCGCGAGTTCTTCACCTCCACCACGCTCACCCTGCTCGGCGATCTGCCTTTCATGTTCTTCTATATCGGCGTGATCGCGCTGGTGGGCGGCTGGCTGGCTCTGGTGCCGTTGGTGATGGTTCCGATCATTCTGATTTCCGCCCTGCTCCTGCGCCGTCCCATCGGCAAGATTCTGAACGAGAACATGAAGGAAACCGCGCAGCGCACCGCGCACCTGTTCGAGACCATGAACGGGCTGGATACGGTGAAAAGCCTGGGCGCGGACGCGTGGTCGCGGCGCAAGTGGGAGATGCTGACCGTCAAGATTTCCGAGAACGCGGTGCGCATGCGCGAGTGGTCCACCTTCGGCACCAATCTCTCCGCCACCCTGACCGGGCTGACCACGGTGCTGCTGATCGTGTTCGGCGCTTTGATGATCGCCGAAGGAAAACTCACCATGGGCCAGTTGATCGCGGTGTCCATGCTGGCCGCCCGCGCGATGGCGCCCGCCGCGCAACTCGCCGGCCTGATCATCCGTTACGAGCAGACCAAGCTGGCGCTCTCCGCGCTGGACAAGGTGATGGCCTCTCCCATCGATGAACAGGTGGACAGCCTGCATATCGCCAACCTGCGTGGGCAGATCGAGTTCCGCGATGTCCACTTCGCCTACCCCGACTCCCCTCCCCTGCTCAAGGGGCTGAATCTGAAAATCGCGCCGGGCGAAAAGGTGGGGTTCATCGGCCGCATCGGCTCGGGAAAAAGCACCTTGCTGCGCATGTTGGTCAACCTCTATGGGCCGGACCAGGGCACGGTGCTGATCGACGGCCTTTCCATCGGCCAGATCGAACCCTTGAGCCTGCGCCGCCGTATCGGCTATGTGCCGCAGGATGTGGTGCTGTTCCACGGCGACATTCGGGAAAATATCCTGCTCGGCACCACCGATGTTCCCGACGAGCAATTGCTGGGCGCCATTCGCTTCGCCTGTCTGGAAGAGACACTGGCGCAATTGCCCAACGGCCTCGGCACGCAGGTCGGCGAACGGGGCGAGCGGCTTTCCGGCGGCCAGCGCCAGGCGGTGTGCATCACCCGCGCCGTGGCGCATCAGCCCAACGTGCTGCTGCTGGATGAGCCCACCAGCATGATGGACCCGGCCACCGAGCAGATGCTCATCCAGAATCTGCGCCGCCTCCAGAACGTGACTTTGCTGCTGGTGACGCACCGCACCGCCATGCTGCCGCTCGTTGATCGCCTGGTGGTGATGGATCAAGGCCGTGCCGTGCTGGACGGCCCGCGCGACGCGGTGCTCAAGCAGTTGCAGAGTGGAGCCGGGCAGAATGCCAAGGCCGTCATGGAGCAAACGGCATGAGCCAGGCCCCCCACCCCGACCACGACCGCGGCCCGCGCCGCGCGATACTCGCCCTGGTGGGCAGCATCGCCCTGTTTCTTTTCAGCACGATTCTGTGGATGTCCTGGGCGCAACTGGACATTGCCGTGCAGGGAAGCGGCAAGGTGATTCCTTCCAGTCGGCTTCAGGAAATCCAGAGCATGGAAGGCGGCATCATTCAAGCCATCGCGGTGAAGGAAGGCCAGATGGTCAAGCGCGGCGATCTGCTGGCCACGCTGGAAAACCTCCAGTTCAACTCGGACTTGGGAGAATCTCGTCAAACCTATTGGGGCGCGCGGGCGGCGCTGACGCGGCTGGAAGCGGAAATCCACGGGCGCGCCCCGGTTTTCTCGAAGGAACTGACCGCCGCCGCGCCGCAACGGGTGGCCGAGCAGCAGGCCCTGTGGCGCTCGCGCATGCAGGAACGGGCCAATGCCAGGGAAACCCTGAAAACACAACTCACCCAGCGCGAGCAGGAACTGGCCGAGACCCGTTCGCGCATCGCGACCATGGACGTTCTGCTGGCCGACACACGGGAAAGCCTGGCGATAGAAGAAAAACTGATGAAGCAGGGCGCCGGTGCCCGTGCCGATTACCTCGCGGCCAAACAGCGCGTCTCCAGCCTGCAAGGCGATCTCGATGCGGCACGCGTTTCCCTGATGCGCCTGCAGGCCGGCATCCAGGAAGCCCGCTCCCGCCTCGCGGAAGCCGACTCGCGTTTCATCGCCGAAGCCAGCAGCGAACGCAGCGAACTGGAATTGAAAGCCGCCAACACCTCACAACAAATGACCGCGCAGGCCGACCGGGTCAGCCGCCGCGAACTGCGCGCGCCCATGGACGGCATCGTCAACCGCCTGCTGCTCACCACCGTGGGCGGCGTGGCGCAGGCGGGACAAACCCTGATGGAACTGGTGCCGGCGCAGGACTCGCTGCAAATCAGCGTGCGCGTGAAACCCTCCGACATCGCCTTCATCCACCCCGGCCAGATTGCCAAGCTACGCATCAGCGCCTACGACTCGTCGATATTCGGCACTCTCACCGGCAAAGTGAAGCGCGTGGGCGCCGACACTCTCCTCGACAAGGAACGTCAGGAGACCTACTTCGAAGTCATCCTCGAAGCGGACCACAACTATCTCGGTGAAGCCGCCGAACGCCTCACCATCTCCCCCGGCATGGCCGCCGACGCCAGCATCCTCACCGGCAAACGCACCCTGATGGAATATCTGCTGAAGCCAGTCATCAAGACGCTGGATAAATCGTTGCGGGAGCGCTGATGCCTGTCAAGTCGACCACCCGAGGCAGCGCCATCATCGTAGGTTGGGCAGCGGAGTCGTTGTCCGCTTTAGCGGCTTACGAATCCGGCGTGCCCCTTGCGGGTGCAAAGCGCAGCGTGACCAGCATCGCGGCGGTTCGTTGGGCACGCTGCGCTTTGCCCAACCTACGCCTCCTCCTGCTTCTCGCTCTCCTCTCCTGCGTCCCGACCCTGGCCGCGCCCCTGCCCGCCGTGGTCGAGCAGGTCCTGCAACGTCACCCGGACATCCGCTCTTCGCAAGCCCTGCTCGACTCCACGGATGCGCAGATCCGCCAGACCCGCTCGGACTTCTTCCCCACCTTCGGTCTGAACTACCGGCAATCCGACGCCCGTGACTCGCAAAGCGGCGTTTCCATCGACCGCGACACGCAACGCGGCAACGCCGTGCTGCGCTGGAACCTGTTCAACGGACTCGCCGACACCCATCGCCTGCGTTCCGTCGGCCTCAACCGCGAAGCCGCGGTCGCCGACCTCGACGACGCGCATGAACGCATCGCCCTGGAAGTCACCGAAACCTACGCCGAACTGGTCCGCCTGCGCCAACGGCTCGATCTGGCGGAAGTCCTCATCAAGGAATACGAAGCCCTGCGCGTATCGGTCAAGAAACGCGTGGATGCCGGTCGTATCTCACCCGCCGACCTCGACCAGATCCAGTCCGACCTGATCCGCATCCGCACCCAGCAAAGCCAGTTGCGCGGCCAGTTGGGCGGAACCGAATATCGTTACCGCCTGCTCACCGGCCAACCCCCGGCCAATCTCTCCTCCCCCTGGCTGGAAGCACCGGAAAACGCGCGCGGCCTCGCCCAATTGCAGGAACTGCTGGAAAGCGAAAACCCGCGCCTGCGCGCCGGCAAGCAACGCGTGGCCGCGCGCGCCGCCGAAATCTCCGCCGCACGCGGCGTCTACTGGCCCAGCCTCGACCTGGAACTGAACCGCCGCCTGTACGCCAACATCTCCCCCGCCGCCGTCAGCGACACGGAACGTTCCTCGCAAATATCCCTGAACCTGGAAATCCCCCTGGGCGGCAAAAGCTTCGCGCGCGTGGACGAAACCGTGGAACGCTGGAAAGGCGCGCAAGCCGCGCTCGACGCCCTGCAAATCAATCTCTCCGGCGATCTCGGCGTGCTCTATCAGGAGTTGCTCGAAGCGCGGGTGATCCAGCCGGAACTGATCGAACGAGTGGAAACCACAAGCCGCGTCTACCAGGCCTATCGCCTGCAATTCGACGCCGGCAAACGCACGCTGCTCGACGTCGCCACCGCCCAGAACGAACGCTTCGCGGCACTAGGCGACGTGATCGACAACCACACGCTGCAACTGCTGGATCAAGCGCGCCTGCTCGGCATGGTCGGCAAACTGCGGCAAACCCTCGCCAACGGCTACCGCGACAGCCCGCTGGCACCCCCGAAAAGCGAACAACGGGTCGACACCCGCCTGGAAGCCTCCCCGAGCAAAGCCACCCTCCCCTCCACACGGCATATCGGGCCACCGCGACAATTCCGCCAGTAGAAGTTACGCCCGCCCCTTCTTGGACTCCATCAGCGCCGTAGCTTGGGCAAAGCGTAGCGTGCCCAACGAACCGCCGCGATGTTGGGCACGCTACGCTTTGCCCAACCTACGTCACTACCGGTAGTGGATGTCTATGACAACCGGATAAAAGCACGGAAGTTACGCCCCCCCCTTCTTGGACTCCATCAGCGCCTTCAAGTCCGCGAAAGGATTGAATGTGGAGGCCGATGTCGTGGTTCCCGCATCGGTGCGGCCAGCCAGGTCTTTCAGCTTGGAGTGCTCGTTCTCATGGCAATAGGTGCAGAGGAGCTCCCAGTTGCTGCCGTCCGATGGGTTGTCGTGGTGGTTGCTGTTCTTGTGGTGGACTTCCAGTAGTTGCAGGTTGCTGTGCGTAAACACACTGGCGCAGCGTCCGCACACCCACGGAAACAGCTTCAGAGCCTGTGCCCGATAGCCCTCCTCCCGCTTCTCGGCATTGCGTCTGGCTTCAAGAACGACCTGGTCCAGCCGTTTGTTTGTTTGTGACATGGAGGCCTCACTACCTGGGTTGTAGCCGTCGAACTTCGACGAAATCTTTACGGACAGACACCGTTCCCGACCTTCACAGTCGATAGTGCCGGCGCGGTTTTACCTGGCCATTCTTCAAGCAGGAGTCAGTGGGGGCTCCAATGACAATCGAGCGGTCGACCGCCGTTTCCAGGCGAAGGCCGGCGCTACTCTCCACCGAACACCCGCTTCGCCACATCCTTGTAATGCTTGACGAAATGCACGTCGAGACCGGCTTTGACATGATCGGGCAGGCGCTCGTAGTCGGGTTGGTTGGCATGCGGCAGCAGGAGTTCGGTGAGTCCGACGCGCTTGGCGGCGACGACTTTTTCGCGGATGCCACCAACCGGGAGCACCTGGCCGGTGAGGGTGAGTTCGCCGGTCATGGCCAGCGGCCGGGTGATCTTTTCGTTCTTCGCCAAAGACAGCAACGCGGTGGCCATGGTGATGCCGGCGCTGGGGCCGTCCTTGGGGGTGGCGCCTTCCGGGACATGCAGGTGGACGAAGGCTTCGTCGAAGAACTTGGGATCGGCCTGGTAACCCTTGAGGTGGCTGGAGATGTAGCTGTAGGCGATCTCGGCGGATTCCTTCATCACGTCGCCCAGCTTGCCGGTGAGCTTGAAGCCACGGTTCAGCGTGTGCACCTTGGTGGCTTCGATGGTCAGCGTGACGCCGCCCAGAGCGGTCCAGGCGAGGCCGGTGACCACGCCGATACCGACCATCGGTTTTTCCTGCAGATAGGGTGGGTCGGTGAGAAAGGTTTCCAGATTGGCGGCGGTGACATGCAGTTTTTCCGCCTCGCCGCGCACGATCTTCACCACGCCCTTGCGCGCCACCTTGCCCAGATTCATTTCCAGTTGCCGCACCCCGGCTTCCCGCGCGTAGCCTTCGATGATGCGGCGGATGGCGGCTTCGGTCAGGGTGACCTGGCCGCGCTTGAGGCCGGTCTTCTTGAGTTGTTTGGGCCACAGGTGGTGCTTGGCGATGGCCAGTTTTTCTTCCAGCAGATAGCCGGACAGACGGATCACTTCCATGCGGTCGAGCAGCGGCGCCGGAATCGTATCCATCTGATTCGCGGTACAGATGAACAGCACTTTCGAGAGGTCGAAACGCACGTCCAGGTAGTGGTCGAGAAATTCCACGTTTTGTTCGGGGTCGAGCACTTCCAGCAGCGCGGAAGCCGGGTCGCCCTGGTAGGAGGCGCCGATCTTGTCCACCTCGTCGAGCATGATGATGGGGTTCTGCGATTCCACTTCCTTGATCGCCTGGATGAATTTGCCCGGCATGGCGCCGATGTAGGTGCGGCGGTGGCCCTTGATCTCGGCCTCGTCCTTCATGCCGCCCACCGAGAAGCGGTAAAACTTGCGCCCCAGTGCGCGCGCCACGGAGCGGCCGATGGAGGTCTTGCCCACCCCCGGCGGGCCGACCAGCAACAGGATGGAGCCGGCCACCTCGCCTTTCAGCGCGCCCACGGCGAGGAATTCGATGATGCGTTCCTTGACGTCGTCGAGGCCGTCATGGTCCTGGTCGAGAATCTTGCGCGCGCGCACCAGTTCAAGCTTGTCCTTGGTGAATTTCCCCCAGGGCAGATTGGTCAGCCAGTCCAGGTAGTTGCGCGTGACGGTGTATTCCGGCGAGCCGTGTTCGAGACCGGAAAGCTTGTCCATTTCCTCGCCGATCTTCTTGGCGGCGTGTTGCGGCAGTTTCAGTTTCTTGATGCGGCCGTGGTACAGGTCGAGGTCGGCGGTGCGGTCGTCCTTGGCGATGCCGAGTTCTTTCTGGATCGCCTTGAGCTGCTCGCGCAGGAAGAACTCACGCTGCTGCGCGGTCATCTTCTCTTCGACCTTTTCCTGAATCTTGCTTTGCAGCTTGGCCACTTCCAGCTCTTTCTTGACCAGGAGCAGCACCTTCTGCATGCGCTTGCGCAAGTTCAGCGCTTCCATCACCTCCTGGAGCTTTTCCTTGGGCGCGGTAGTCAGGCTTGCGGCGAGGTCGGCCAGGAGCGAGGGCTCGTTGGGTGAAAAACGGTTGAGGAAGAACTTCAGCTCTTCCGAATACAGCGGGTTGAGCGGCAGCAACTCCTTGATGGCATTGATGATCGCCAGCGCGTAGGCCTTGATCTCCTCGCCGTTGCCCCCCAGCCGGGTATCGGATGGGTAGTCCACGCGGGCGTAATAGGGTGGTTTTCCGGACATCCATTCGGCGACGCGAAAGCGGGTGATGCCCTCGGCGATGAACTGGATCTTGCCGTCCGAGCGCATCGGATGATGCATGCGCACCAGGGTACCGGTGCCATAGAAATCGTCCGGCCTGGCATCGTCGGAAACATCGCCATGCACCAGCACCAGGCCGACCAGATGATGCCCCACCTCGCCGATCTTCTTGACCGACTCCATCCATGGCCCCTCGTTCATGATGAGCGGCAGGGTCTGCGCGGGAAAGAAAGGCTTCTCCGTGAGCGGCAGGATGTAGATGGTCGACGGCAGGGTCTGCGCCGGGAGATTGGCTGTCGAACGCGTGGAAGAGGCCAGTTCGGCATCCTCTTCGTCCGGTTCGATCAATTCGCCTTCGATGGTCTGATTTTTATTGGTCATGGGTACATTGTGCAGGGAAGCTCGACTTCATGGGTGAGGCCGATGAGCGAGGATTCAAGGCCGGGCGGAAATCCTGCCCCTATTCAGAGGCTCTGTTCGCGTTAGCCGTTGATACCTTGCGCTGCCGCTGCCGCCCTACCCGCTTCAATCCGGACTACCTGCTGCATCACTACAGCAAGCCATCCTTGGAAACCCCCCGCCGTCGCAGGATGCGGCGCAAGGCTTGCAGCGCCTCGACCTGAATCTGGCGAACCCGCTCGCGGGTGACGCCCAGTTGCTTGGCCAGTTGTTCCAGGGTGCAGACATCCTGGTTATTGAGGCCGAAGCGACATTCGATCACCCAGCGCTGTTTTTCGCTGAGTTCGGACATCCATTCACGCACGTAGTGCTCTATTTCGGCCAATTGCAGCATGTCTTCCGGCTTTTCCGAATGCTCGTCGGCAATCGATTCGCCTATCGACAGCGTGGGGTCGATATCCAGCGGCGCATCCAGCGAGGCGACCCGGTCGTTCAGCGCGAGCACTCGGCGCACTTCCTCCACCGGCTTGCCGGTCAGACCGGCAATTTCTTCCGGGCCGGCGTCCGGCGTGCCGTGCATTTCCAGATGCCGCTTTGCGCGCAGGTAGATGTTGAGTTCCTTGATGACATGCACCGGCAAACGGATGGTGCGCGACTGGTTCATGATCGCCCGCTCGATGTTCTGGCGTATCCACCAGGTGGCATAGGTGGAGAAGCGGAAGCCGCGTTCCGGCTCGAATTTCTCCAGCGCGTGCATCAGCCCCAGATTGCCCTCCTCGATCAGGTCGAGCAGGGAAAGGCCGCGTTTGAGATAGTGCTTGGCGATATTCACAACCAGCCGCAGGTTGTGCTCAATCATTTTCTGCCGCGCCGCGAAATCGCCTTCGCGCGCGCGGGTCGACAAAGCGCGTTCCTGGTCTGGCGTCAGCAGGCCCTCGCGGCCGATTTCGTTGAGGTAGAGCTGGGTGACGTCGGGGAGGTCGTCGTACTCGTAATGAGCCTCGGTCGGAGGCGGTGGGACGATGGTTTCGCCCAGGATTTCCTGCATTTCCGGTTCCGCGTCGAGATCGCGTTCATCCTGCATCGTTGCTCCTGCTACCTGTCGGTTTGTACTGGCCGGCGCACCCGACAGGCTGCTAACCGGCATTAGGAAGATAAATCAACGGATCCACGGGCAAACCCCGCTCACGAATCTCGAAATGCAACTTGACCCGGTCGGCGTCGCTGTCTCCGATCTCGCCTACCGCCTGGCCACGCGCGACATTCTGGCCTTCCGAGACGAGTATGCGCGCATTGTGCGCATAGGCGGAAAGCAGGGTTTTTCCGTGGCGGATAATGATGAGTTTTCCATAGCCCCGCAAGCCGGTTCCGGCATAGACGACCTGTCCGGAAGCCGCCGCCTGTACCGACATGCCGCGTGTTCCGGCGATGTCGATGCCCTTGCTCAAGCCTTCACCGAAGCGCGCCAGCAGCGGCCCGCGTATCGGCCATGACCAGATATCGGGCGACGCCTCCTCCGTCACCACGGTGGGCGTGGGCACAGTCGGCTCGGACGGGCGCGCGACCGGAGAGGGATTCGGTGTTGCCAAGACCCGCGTTTCCACTGTCGGCAGGGTGGGCAGCGCGCGCGTGGCAACCTGCGGCCGGGGTGGGATTACACGCAGTATTTCGCCACTTCGGATGCGGCCGGGATCGGCGAGATTGTTCCAGGTGGCCAGATCAGCGGTGTCCTGGCCGTACTCGAAAGCGATCTTGAATAGCGTATCGCCCGGCGCTACTCGATAGTGGCCAGCCGCGACCGGCGGTGGCGGCTTGCTGGCCGCGGCTTTGTCCGACGCAGTTTGCGCGCGCTCGCGAATCGGCGCGGGGCTGTGCGAACTGGCGCAGCCGGCGAGCAGCGCCGGCAATAGACAAACAGATAAAGAAGCGAGCAGCCGGGTCAGCTCACGCCCTCCAGCAAGGGCACGAACCTGACCGCCTCCAGAATGCGTTCGCTGTAGCCCCCCTCCGGACTGGCATCCACCACCACCAGATGCTGCGATTCCCCGGCCCCTACCGGAGCCACCAGACGGCCACCAGGCTTGAGCTGGTGCTTCAGTTCTTCCGGGATATAGGGCATGGCCGCGGCGACGATAATGGCGTCGAACGGCGCGGCTTCCTTGAATCCGTGGCTGCCGTCGGCATTTTTCATCAGCACGTTGTTGATGCGCAGACCACGCAAGGTCAGGCGCGCGCGGCCGACCAGCTTGGCGATACGCTCGATGCTGACCACTTCCTTCGCCAGCTTCGACAGCACCGCCGCCTGATAGCCGCAACCGCCGCCGATTTCCAGAACCCGCTCCAGGATGCGGCCCTGGCAGGCCAGTTCACAGGAACGCGCAACGGTGTAGGGACTGGAAATGGTCTGGCCCTGGCCGATGGGCAGGGGGGTATCTTCGTAAGCACGCGAATGCAGTGCTTCCTCGACGAAGGGGTGGCGCGGCAAGGCGTTCATGGCGGCCAGCACCATCGCATCCTTGATGCCCTGCTCCTTGAGCCGCTCCAACATGCGCATCCGGGTGCGCTGCGAGGTCATGCCGATGCCGACGTTCATGTCAGTGCACGCCGGACAGCCCCAAGCGTACTGACCGCCCCCGCGGGGTACCGCAGGGTAGGGGCTTCACCAGGCGGCGACCAGGCCGTAGGCCGCAGGACAGCCGCAGGCTGGTCCCGCGAAGCGGGATGCGGCTTCGCCGCACAGCGCGGTGAGCGTGGGGGTCGTTTCATTTCGACAGCCAATCCTCTACCAGGCCCATCTGGGTATAACGGGTCAGATCCAGTTGCAGCGGCGTCAGGGAGACGCGGCCATGCGCCAGGGCGTGGAAATCCGTGCCCGGCCCGGCATCCTGCGCCGCGCCGGCCGCGCCCACCCAATACATGGTCTGGTTGCGCGGGTTGATGGTTTTCACGGTGTCCTGCGCCTTGTGGCGGCGCCCCAGGCGGGTCACTTCGTAACCGGTGATCCGGTCGGCCGACACGTCGGGAACGTTGACGTTGAGCAGCACATGTTCGGGAAAAGGCTGCTCGGCGAAACGAGCCACCAGTCCGGCGATGGTGTCCGCCGCCGTCTGGAAGTTTTCCTCCTGGACATTGGCCAAGGAAACCGCCACGGAGGGAATGCCCAGCAGGAACCCTTCGGTGGCCGCCGCCACGGTGCCGGAATAGACCGTGTCGTCGCCCATGTTGGCGCCGTGATTGATGCCGGAAATCACCATGTCGGGAAGTCGCGGCAACAGGCCGGTCACCGCCAGATGCACGCAATCGGTAGGGGTGCCATTGACGTAATGAAAGCCACCCGGCGTCTGGCGCACCATGAGCGGCCGATCCAGGGTCAGGGAATTGCTGGCGCCGCTGCGATCACGTTCGGGGGCGACCACCGTGATTTCATGGCCATGCCGGGTCAGGGTAGCGGCCAGGACGGCCAGCCCGGGGGCGAAATAGCCATCGTCATTGCTTAGAAGGATTCGCATTCAAGCGCTTATCAAGAGGAGGTGTTACGAGTCGGTGCCGCGCGGCGCGCGCCGCGATTCTACGTGGTTTGAACAGCCTGTTGTAGCGCCGGGAGCGGCCACTCGCCCCCCTCCACGCCCTCACATATTGCGGGCGGGCACGGAGAACCGTTTTTCCAGATAAGCCTGGAATTCGCCGCTGACTTCCGGGTGCTTGAGCGCGTATTCCACCGTGGCTTCGAGATAGCCCAGCTTGCTGCCGCAGTCGTAGCGCGTGCCGGTGAATTCATAGGCCAGCACCTGTTGCTCCTGAAGCAGGGCGGCGATGCCGTCGGTGAGCTGCAACTCGTTGCCGGCGCCGCGTTCGATGTGCTGGAGGTGATGGAAGATGCGCGGGGTGAGCACATAGCGGCCGACCACGCCCAGTGTGGAAGGCGCGACATCCGGCGAGGGCTTCTCGACGATCTGGGTGACCCGCGAAATGCGCTCCGCCATCGGCTCCGAGGCGACGATGCCGTAGGAGCCGGTCTCTTCCGGCGCGACGTTCTGCACCCCCACCAGCGAGCACTGGTAGTAGTTGTAGAGGTCGCACATCTGTTTCGTCACACCCGGCTCGCCGTCGATCAGGTCGTCGGCCAGAAGCACGGCGAAGGGTTCGTCGTTCACGGCCGGCTGCGCGCACAACACGGCATGGCCCAGGCCCATCGCCTCGGCCTGACGAATGTAGATGTAATTGATGTTGACCGGCAGCATGCCGCGCAGGTCTTCCAGCGCCTTGAGCTTGCCCTTGGTTTCCAGTTCGACTTCCAGTTCATAGGCCTTGTCGAAGTGGTCGGCAATGGCACGCTTGGTGCGGCCGATGATGAAGATCAAATCGGTGATACCGGCCGCCGCCGCTTCTTCCGCCGCGTATTGAATCAAGGGCTTGTCGACGATGGGCAGCATTTCCTTGGGGTTCGCCTTGGTGGCGGGAAGGAATCGGGTGCCCATGCCGGCGGCGGGGAATACGGCTTTGGTGATGCGTTTCATAGTGGTCAGTCTCCCTTTTCAAGCAGATGCAGGAATGCGGTCTCATCCAGAATCTTGATATTCAATTTCTCGGCCTTCACGAGCTTGGAGCCGGGGTCGGAACCCGCGACAACGTAATCGGTCTTGCCCGAAACACTGCCCGCAACCTTACCACCCTCGGCCTCGACACGCTCCTTGGCCTGCTCGCGGGTGAGGTTCGGCAGGGTGCCGGTGAGCACAAAAACCTTGCCCGAAAAACGTCCCGCGAAAACCGCTTGCGCCTCGCCATCGACCCAGGCTTCCGCCTGCCGTAGCGCTTCAATCACCGCCTGGTTGTGGCTTTCCCGGAAGAAAGCGGCGATGGAGGCGGCGACCACCGGCCCCACGTCCGCCACCCGCAGCAGCGCCTCCGCATCGGCGGCCATGAGCGCATCCAGCTTGCCGAAATGGCGCGCCAGATCGCGGGCGGTCTGTTCGCCCACCTGGCGGATGCCCAGGGCGAATACGAAGCGCGCCAGGGGCTTGTGGCGGCTGGCGGCAATGGCGGCGAGCAGGTTCTCCGCCGACTTTTGCGCCATGCGTTCCAGGCCGGCGACCCGCTCCAGATCAAGTGAGTAGAGGTCGGCGGGGGTTTGCACCAGGCCGCGATCGACCAATTGCTCCACCAGCTTGTCGCCCAAGCCTTCGATGTCCATCGCCCGGCGCGAGGCGAAATGGATGATGGCCTGCTTGCGCTGCGCCGGGCAGGCCAGGCCATTGCTGCAGCGCGCGGCGGATTCGCCTTCCAGGCGCAGGACGGGGGCGCCGCATTCGGGGCAAACCGTGGGCATGACGAAGGGTTCATGCAGGGGCGCGAGCAGATCGCGCAGCGGGCGCCGTTCAAGCACGCTGCCGACCACTTCCGGAATCACGTCACCGGCGCGGCGCACGATCACGGTATCGCCCACGCGCACATCCTTGCGCCGCACCTCGTCCTCGTTGTGCAGGGTGGCATTGGTGACGGTGACGCCGCCGACGAACACCGGCTTGAGGCGGGCCACCGGGGTCAGCGCGCCGGTGCGGCCGACCTGGACGTCGATGGCTTCCACCACGGTGAGTTCTTCCTGCGCCGGGTATTTGTGGGCGATAGAGAAGCGCGGCGCCCGCGCGACGAAACCCAGCCGCTCCTGGTCGGCGAGGCGGTTGACCTTGTAGACGGCGCCGTCGATGTCGTATGGCAGCGTGGCGCGTTGCTCGCCGAGTTCATTGAAATACGCCATCAGGCCGGCCACACCCACCACCACGCGGCGCTGTCGCGCCACCGGCAGGCGCAGTTCGGCCAACCAGTCCATGACTTCAGCGTGAGTTCCCGGAAGATCAGCGCCTTCGACACGGCCGATGCCATAGCTGAAGAAGTGCAGCCGCCGCTTCGCGGTGATGCGCGAGTCGAGCTGGCGCAGGCTGCCGGCGGCGGCGTTGCGCGGGTTGACGAAGGTTTTTTCGCCTTGGTCACGCGCGTCCTGGTTCAGCTTGTCGAAGTCGCGCCGCAGCATCAGCACCTCGCCCCGCACTTCGAGCACGGCGGGTGGCGTTACGGTTTCCAGGCGCATGGGAATGGCGCGGATGGTTTTCAAATTGGCGCTGACATCCTCCCCGCTGCTGCCATCGCCGCGTGTGGCGCCGCGCACGAACAGCCCTTGTTCGTAGCGCAGGGTGATGGCCAGGCCGTCGAATTTGGGTTCCACGGCGTATTCAATCTGCCCTTCCCGCTCCAACCCCTCTCTCGCGCGCCGGTCGAAGGCCACGACCTCGCCCTCGGAAAAGGCGTTGTTGAGGGACAACATGGGAACATCGTGCGTGGCCTGGGCGAAACCCTTGAGCGGCCCGGCGCCCACCCGTTGCGTGGGGGAATCGGGGGTGAGCAGTTCGGGATGCGCGGCTTCCAGGTCTTGCAGTTCACGCAACAGGCGGTCGTACTCGGCATCCGGAATGGCGGGATCGTCAAGGACGTAGTAACGATAGTTGGCGTCCTCGATCAGGCGGCGCAGTTCGAGGGTGCGCTGTTCCGCCTCAAGCTTCACGGTTTACGCCTCATACCCGTAGGTTGGGCAAAGCGAAGCGTGCCCAACAATCCGCGCCCCATGTTGGGCACGCTTCGCTTTGCCCAACCTACGCCGCAAACCGCACACCTCACGCAAACAGCCTGAGCGCGCGCTCGCCACCCGCAGGAATGTTCTGCCGTTGCATGCGGGTATAGAACTCCACCAGACGCTCACGGTCGCGGTTCAAGCTGTCGTTGCTGACGGCGCGCCCGTTGTCGTCCACCAGACGACCGGACAATCGATCAGCCAGGCTGTAGCCGAACTCGGTCATGCGGTCGAACACGTTGACGCCATCCGCCACACGCGGCACGTCGAACAACAGGGTCACCCCATGCGTGATGAGGCCGCGGCCGTCCTGGGGGAAAGGGTTTTCTTCCTGATTAATCAGGGTGAACAGGCTTTGGCCATTCGCGTCGCGCGCATGGTAGACGCCGTCACGTTCCAGGGTGAGGCCGGCGCCGGCTGCCGCGGTGTGGATGGCCTCGCTGGTGAAGGGATGCGTGTCGGAGGCAACCACGTTCAGCCCCATCAACACATCGACATTCATGCAGAACATATCGAGTTCGCTTGCCCGCGCCAGCGCTTCCTCCTTGTCCGGACAAATCACCGCGCCACCGGCATCGGCGGCGAAGGTGTAGAGCGCGCGGCAGAAAGCGTCGATCTGGTCCTGGGCGACGGCGCCGCCGCGATCCGCCAGTTGCAGCCCCAATTCCATCTGGCTGTAGGCGTTGCGCGGATTGCCGGTAAGCGCTTCCCAGACGCCATCGGCGCGCAGACCGAACGAGCGTACCGGTTTGCCGATCCGGCGCAGGCTGCCCAGCAATCCGGCGTAGGAGGTAAATGCCGGAGACGCGAACTTGAGCCGCGCGATGAACTCGGTTTGCACATCCAGGCCGCTGGCGACCTGCGGCTGGACGGCAAGCTCCGCGGCGGCAAGCGCGGTTTCGCTGAAGGAACTGGTCAGTGGCGGCAGGTAGCCGAGTTCTTCCACTTTCGCTGGCGCTTGTTCTACCTCGAACGCGGCGGGGGTGGCTGGGGCCGGTTCCGGCGACTGTGCCGGAGCTTGAGGAGAAGGAGGTGTCTGGCGTGAGGGAAGATCGCCCAACGGCGGCGGCAAGGGGCGTTCCTCGTCACGAGGCTTCGCCTCATCGAGAGAATCGGGGAAGGTGAACTCGACATCGAGATGCCCACCGCGCAATGGCGCATCCGCCTCCTCGACTGCCTGGCGGGCCTCCGGCGAAGCGGCCTCCTGTCCGGTCAACTGGATGCGGGTTTCACCCGAGCGACGGCTGGAATCAGTGCGAACCGCCTCGCCCAGCATGATGTCGTCGCGTTTGTGCGAGAACAGGCGATCAGCCTCTTTCCGGAAGCGCCGTTCCTGCACCAGGTTGTATATGACGATGGCGCCGATCATGCCGATGCCGACGATGGCCAGGACTATCTGGAGCGTGGTCATCATTTGCTTTTGCTCTCCTCACGGGGCAAATCGCCGGCATTTTCGCCAGACGTTTTACCGGCTTCAGGGTCGATTACATGAATAAAGACTTCGTCGGCCCGCACCATGCCCAACTCGAAACGGGCGCGGCCCTCCAGCGCATCATAGCCGCCGTGCAGATCCTGCGCCTCCGCCGCCAACTGGACGTTGCGCGCTTCCAGGGCCAGATTGGCGGTCTTCTGGGCGTCCACTTCCCGCTCCAGTTCCCATACCCGCAACCAGCTCCCCTTGCCTAGCCAGAGCGGGTATTGCAGCAGCAGGATCAGCACCGCCAGCGCCCAGGACAGCCCGCGCATTTCATCTCAGTTGGTAGAAGGCTTCGCGGCCGGGATAACGCGCGAGTTCGGCGAGTTCTTCCTCGATGCGCAGAAGCTGGTTGTACTTGGCGATGCGGTCGGCGCGCGAGAGGGAGCCGGTCTTGATCTGCAAGGCGTTGCAGGCCACGGCCAGGTCGGCGATGAAGGCATCTTCGGTCTCGCCGGAACGGTGCGAGATCACCGAGGTATAGCCGGCGCGCTTGGCGGTTTCGATGGCGTCGAAGGTTTCCGACAGGGTGCCGATCTGGTTGACTTTGATCAGGATGGAGTTGGCGATGTTCTTCTGGATGCCTTCACGCAAAATTTTGGCGTTGGTGACGAACAGGTCGTCGCCGACGATCTGGATGGACTTGCCCAGACGCTGGGTCAGCAGCGCCCAGCCTTCCCAGTCGTTTTCCGCCATGCCGTCTTCGATGCTGATGATCGGGTACTTGTCGACCCAGGCGGCCAGGTAGTCTGTGAACTCGGCGGCAGTCAGCTTCAAACCTTCGGATTCCAGCACATAGCGGCCATTCTTGTAGAACTCGGAGGCGGCGCAGTCGAGGCCGATCAGGACATCGGAACCGGGCGTGTAGCCGGCGGCCGAGATGGCTTCCATGATGAACTTGAGGGCTTCCTCGTTGGACTTGAAGTTGGGCGCGAAGCCGCCTTCATCGCCTACGGTGGTCGGGTGGCCGGCCTTGTCGAGAATCTTCTTGAGGCTGTGGAACACCTCGGCGCCGCAACGCAGGGCTTCACGGAAGCTCTTCATGCCGGCCGGGATGATCATGAATTCCTGGATATCCACGCTGTTGTTGGCGTGGGCGCCGCCGTTGACGATGTTCATCATCGGCACTGGCAGTTGCATCGGGCCGGCGCCACCCAGGTAGCGGTACAGCGGCAGGCCGGCATCTTCGGCGGCGGCACGGGCGCAGGCCATCGACACCGCCAGCATGGCGTTGGCGCCGAGGCGGGATTTGTTCTCGGTGCCGTCGAGGTCGATCAGGGTCTGGTCGATCAGATGTTGTTCTTCAGCGTCCAGGCCCAGGATGGCCTCGGCGATTTCGGTATTCACGTTCTCGACGGCGCGCAGAACGCCCTTGCCGCCGTAGCGGGACTTGTCGCCACCGCTGTTGCCGTCTCGCAGTTCGATGGCTTCGCGGCTGCCGGTGGAGGCTCCGGACGGCACGGCGGCGCGGCCCAGCACACCGGATTCGAGAAGCACATCGGCTTCAACAGTAGGGTTGCCGCGGGAATCCAGAATTTCGCGGGCGATGACATCAACGATAGCGCTCAATTTATTTCCTCTCTCAATAAGACAGCGGATGGCTGTCAATCACAGGCGGGCTTCGATAAAGCCCTGTTGTTTCACCAAGGCATCAATGTCCTTAAGGGTATGCAGCAATTCTTTCATCAAATGCAGCGGCCAGGCGTTGGGGCCGTCGGAAAGTGCCTTGGCCGGGTCCGGATGGGTTTCCGCGAACAGGCCGCTCACCCCCACCGCCACCGCCGCACGCGCCAGCACCGGCACGAACTCGCGCTGGCCACCGGAACGGTCGCCCTGCCCGCCCGGCTGCTGCACCGAGTGGGTGGCGTCGAACACCACCGGGCAGCCGGTCTCGCGCATGGTGGCGAGGCCGCGCATGTCGGAAATCAGCGTGTTGTAGCCAAAGGAGACGCCGCGCTCGCAGACCATGATCGTATCCGTGTCGGCGCCGCCCGCTTTTGCCAAAATCGCGTCCTTCGCCTTGGTGACCACGTTCTTCATGTCACCGGGTGCCAGGAACTGGCCCTTCTTGATGTTCACCGGGCGGCCGGAAGCGGCACAGGCCTGGATGAAATCGGTCTGGCGGCAGAGAAACGCCGGGGTTTGCAACACGTCCACCACCGCCGCCACCGGGGCGATTTCGTCCACGCTGTGGATGTCGGTGATGACCGGCAGGCCCAGTTGTTTCTTCACCTCGGACAGGATGCGCAGGCCTTCGTCCATCCCCAGGCCGCGAAACGAGGTGCCGGAAGAGCGATTGGCCTTGTCGAAGGATGACTTGTAGATGAAGTTGATGCCGACCTCGGCGCAGATTTCCTTCAGCGCGCCGGCGGTATCCAGCGCCATCTGTTCCGATTCGATCACGCAGGGGCCGGCGATCAGGAACAAGGGGTGGTCGAGTCCGACTTCGAAGCCGCAGAGTTTCATGACTGGACTTCCTTGCTCGCGCTCTGTGCCAAGGCCGCTTTGACGAACGACGTGAACAGCGGGTGTCCGTCGCGCGGGTTGGAGGTGAATTCCGGATGGAACTGGCAAGCGACGAACCAGGGGTGTACCTCGCGCGGCAGTTCCACCATTTCGCACAAATCGGTGCCGGGCGCGCGTCCCGACACCGTCAGGCCGGCGGCTTCCAGCTTGCCGCGCAGGGCGTTGTTGACTTCGTAGCGATGACGGTGGCGCTCGACGATCTGATCTTTGCCATAAATTTCACGCGCCAGCGACCCGGCCTCCAGGTGGCAGACTTGTCCGCCCAGACGCATGCTGCCGCCCAGGTCGGACTGCGCGGAGCGCTGCTCGAAGCGGCCATCGGCTGTCTGCCATTCGGTAATCAGGCCGATCACCGGGTAAGGGGTTTCCGGCGCGAATTCGGTGGAATGGGCGCCCCGCATGTCGGCGACGTCGCGGGCAAATTCGACCACGGCCAATTGCATGCCCAGGCAGATGCCGAGATAGGGCACCTTGTGCTCGCGCGCATAGCGGATCGCGGAGATCTTGCCCTCGGTGCCCCGCTTGCCGAAGCCGCCCGGCACCAGGATGGCGTCCATCTTCGCCAGGACGTCGCAGCCGTCACGCTCCAGGGCTTCGGAGTCGATGTAATGAATATTGACCTTGCTGCGGGTATGAATGCCGGCGTGAATCAACGACTCGGACAACGATTTGTACGACTCGGTCAGGTCCACATATTTACCGACGAAGGCGACGTTGACCTGGTGTTGTGGATTCTCCAGCGCCTCGACCAGGCGTTTCCACACGGTCAGATCAGCCGCGCGCGCAAGGATGCCGAGTTTGTGGCAGACGATTTCATCCAGCATCTGGTCATGCAACATGCCGGGGATTTTGTAGATGGAGGTGGCGTCCAGCGCCTCGATCACCGCTTCCGGCATCACGTTGCAGAACAGCGCGATCTTGCGCCGCTCTTCCACGGGGATGGAGCGATCCGCGCGGCACAGCAACACATCCGGCTGAATACCGATCTCGCGCAATTCCTTCACCGAATGCTGGGTCGGCTTGGTCTTCAGTTCGCCGGCGGTCGGGATATAGGGGAGCAGAGTCAGGTGGATGAAACAGGTGCTGTTTCTGCCCTCCTCGATACCCATCTGGCGGATGGCCTCCAGGAACGGCAGCGATTCGATGTCGCCCACGGTACCGCCAATTTCAACAATCGCCACGTCCACGGGGTCGGGCGTGAAGGACTTGGGATCGACGCCCTGGGGGGCAACGAGGCCGGCGCCGCGCTTGATGAACTCCTGGATTTCGTTGGTGACGTGCGGAATGACCTGCACCGTCTTGCCCAGGTAGTCGCCTCGGCGCTCTTTCTCCAGCACCGACTGGTAGATCTTGCCCGTGGTGA
>JAUXXW010000210.1 GCA_030684775.1 Pseudomonadota bacterium | reverse complement strand
GAACCCCCCTTTACCAAAGGGGGGCAGGGGGGATTTCTCCACGCCAGCCACTCGCGGAACCTCCGCAAATCCCCCCCAGCCCCCCTTTGAGAAAGGGGGGAGCGCGGGGTGTCCACCATGATCGAACTCGACCGCATCTCCCGTGGTTTTCAGGTCGGCGATCAGCTCGTTCGGGCGTTGCGCGAGGTGAGTCTGAACATCGCGGCGGGCGAGTTCGTTTCCATCATGGGGCCATCCGGTTCCGGCAAATCCACCTTGCTCAACCTGCTTGGCCTGCTCGACCGCCCCAATAGCGGGACTTACCGCCTGGATGGCCTGGATGTGACCGGTCTCGATGAGGTGGCTTCGGCGACGGTGCGACGCGAAAAGATCGGCTTCGTGTTCCAGTTCTTCCACCTGGTGCCGCGTCTGACCGCCGCCGGCAATGTCGCCCTGCCGCTGGTGCTGGCCGGGGTGGCACCGAGTGAGCGCAAGGAAAGGGTGGCGCGGCTGCTGGCCGATGTCGGCTTGTCCGGACGCGCCGACCATCTGCCCGCGCAACTTTCCGGTGGCCAGTTGCAGCGCGTGGCCATCGCCCGCGCCATGTCCATGAATCCTTCCATCCTGTTGGCCGACGAGCCCACCGGCAACCTCGACCGCGCCACCGGCCGCGAAGTGCTGGCCCTGCTGGAAGACCTCAACCAGCGTGGCACCACCTTGATCGTGGTGACCCATGACCAGGAAATCGGCGCGCGCGCCGGGCGGCGGATACTCATGGAGGATGGGCGGGTGGTGGGGGATTCGCTCCCCTCTCCCGTAGGCGGGAGAGGGGCCGGGGGTGAGGGTATTTGTGAAGCGCGCGAAGAATTTAGGCCCCCTCACCCCGGCCCTCTGATGGAACCCCTAGCCAATCGACTTGGCGGGCAAAAGGCGCCCGCCAAGTCGCTGGTTATCCCGCCTGCGGGAGAGGGGGAAAAGCCATGACCCTCGGCGACACCCTCTCGCTCGCCTGGGGCAGCCTCATCCATCAGCCCCGGCGCACCCTGCTCATCGCCCTGGCCATGAGCATCGGCGTCGGCTCGGTGGTGGTGCTGACCGCGCTGGGCGAGGGCGCGCGGCGCTATGTACTGGAGCAGTTCGCCTCGCTCGGCACCAATCTGCTCATCGTCATCCCCGGCCGCGCGGAAACCACGGGGGGCGCGCCCGGTGTGCTTTCCGGCCAGACCACGCGCGATCTCACCCTGCGTGATGCCGATGCCGTTGCCCGCTTGCGTGGCGTGGCGCGGTCGGCGCCGCTCAATGTCGGCGTGGCGCAGGTGTCGCGCGGTAGCCTCAGCCGCGAGGCGATATTGCTGGGCACCACGGCGGAAATGCTGGAGATCCGCCATACGCACCTGGCACGGGGGCGCTATCTGCCACCCGGCCCCAGCGATCAGGCCACCCCGGTGTGCGTGCTGGGTGAGCGCATCCGTGCTGAACTGTTCGGCGCGGATAACGCCATCGGCGAATGGGTGCGCATCGGCGACCGCCGCTTCCGGGTGATTGGCGTCGTCTCGAGCCAGGGCCAGCAGATGGGCTTCAATACTGACGATACGGTGGCAATCCCGGTGGCGGCTGCGCAGCAGTTGTTCAACACCGAATCGTTGTTTCGCATCCTGCTGGAGGTGCGTGGCCGTGCCGCGGTGGCTGATGTCAAGCAAAGCGTGCTGGAACTGCTCAAGACGCGCCATGAGGGCGAGGCCGATGTCACCGTCATCACCCAGGACGCGGTGCTCGCCACCTTCGACCGCATCCTCACCGCGCTGACCCTGGCCGTGGCCGGCATTGCCGCCATCAGCCTGGGCGTGGCCGGGGTGTTGATCATGAATGTGATGCTGGTTTCGGTGGCGCAGCGGCGCTCGGAAATCGGCCTGCTCAAGGCGTTGGGCGCGCCGTCCGCCAGCGTGCGCTTGCTGTTCCTGGCGGAAGCCGGGCTGATTTCCATCCTCGGCGCGGCGGGCGGCCTGATCCTCGGTCTGGCCGCCAGCTTCGCCCTCGGCCGCCTCTACCCGGTCCTGCCGATTGCGCCACCCCTATGGGCCGTGGCCGCCGCCGTCGCCACCGCCCTCATCGCCGGCATGCTGTTCGCCTGGCTGCCGGCAAGACGCGCCGCGAAGCTGGACGCGGCATTGGCGCTGGCGAGGCGGTGAACATGGCGAAACGCAGATTCGTAGGTTGGGCAAAGCGAAGCGTGCCCAACACACCGCCGCCATGTTGGGCACGCTTCGCTTTGCCCAACCTACTTCGCTTCCCCCTTTGGCAAAGGGGGATTGAGGGGGATTTCTCCAAGGGTTGCGCGAGCGTCCGAAAATCCCTGATAAAGCCCCTACCCTTCGGTACCCCCGCCCCCCTTTGGGAAAGGGGGGAGTAGTTGTGCGCCTCCCCGATCTCCTGCGTCTGTCGCTGGGCGCCCTCACTCACCACCCCGGGCGCAGTCTGCTCTCGGCGCTGGGCATCGCGGTCGGTGTCGCGGCGGTGATTCTGCTCACCGCCCTGGGCGAGGGGCTGCACCAGTTCGTGTTGGCCGAGTTCACCCAGTTCGGTACCAACCTGATCGCCGTCACCCCGGGCAAGACCAAGACCCACGGCGGCGCCGTCGGCATGTTCGGCAGTGTGCGGCCGCTTTCTCTGGAAGATGCCGAGGCGTTGCGCCAGGTGCCGCAAGTCGAGAGCGTCGTCCCCGTGGTTCAGGGCAACGCGGAAGTCGAGGCCCTCAAGCGGAGCCGGCGCGTCACCGTCTACGGCGTCGGGCCGGACTTCGCGCGGACCTTCCGCATGGGCATCGCCGCCGGCAACTTTCTGCCCGCCGACGATTTGCGCAGCCCGCGCGCCTTCGCCGTGCTTGGCGCCAAGGTGCGCGACGAACTGTTCGGCGCCGAGAACCCGCTCGGCGCCCTGATTCGCGTCGGCGGCCAGCGCTACCGCGTGGTCGGAGTGATGGCGGCCAAGGGCCAGGTGCTCGGCTTCGACCTCGACGACACCGTCTACCTGCCCGCCGCCCGCGCGCTGGAATTGTTCAACCGCGAAGGCCTGATGGAAATCGACGTCGCCCACGACCCGGATGCCAATCCGGAGCACGTCGAAGCCGGCATTCGCCGCCTGCTCAAGGCGCGCCACGGCAGCGAAGACTTCACCGTCACCCCGCAGAAACAGCAATTGGCCGTGCTCGATTCCATCCTCAGCGTGCTTACCTTTGCCGTCGCGGCGCTGGGCAGCATTTCCCTGGTGGTGGGGGGCGTCGGTATCCTCACCCTGATGACCATCACCGTCACCGAACGCACCGGCGAAATCGGCCTGCTGGGCGCTCTGGGCGCCCGCCATGGCCAGATCATGGCCCTGTTCCTGGTCGAAGCCGCCGGCCTCGCCGCCCTCGGCGGCGCGGCCGGCCTGGCCTTGGGACTAGGCCTCGCGCAAACCCTGCAACTATTCCTGCCCGCCCTCCCGGTGAGCCTGGCCTGGGACTACATCCTCGCCGCCGAAGGTGTAGCCGTATGCATCGGCCTCGCCGCGGGCGTCGCGCCGGCGAGAAAGGCGGCCAGGCTGGACCCGGTGGAAGCTTTGCGGGCGGAGTGAGCGGCGGAGGCCCATCTGTAGCGCAGGCGTACCGCCTGCTTCGTCCTTCTGATCAGGCCCACGAAGCAGGCGGTACGCCTGCGCTACAGGACTTGATGGACAATCTAGCTTGAACGCTTTATTGCCATTATCATGCCGCATTAATTATCGCTTTTCATGGAGACGGTCATGCTCAAAATGGTAGGCACCAGCGGCCAACTCTCGCTGGGTAAGCAATTCGCGGGGCGCTATTTCGAAATGGAGGCTCAGGAAGACGGCGCCATCCTGCTCAAACCCATGCGCGTCATTCCCGAAGCCGAGGCCTGGCTCTACACCCCGGAAATGCGTGATCGCCTCGCCCGCGCCGAAGCCTGGATGGCCGCCAATCCGCCGAGTGAAACCGATCTGGATGCGCTGGCCGCCAGGCTGGATAAGCAGGAATGAGCGGCCGGGTTCTGCTGGACCTGAACCTGCCCGAGTTTCAGGACGATCTGCTCGCTCTGGATGGCAACGAAGTCAGGCTGGTGCTGAAAACGCTACGCAAACTACGCGGCATGGACTGGCCCACGGCCTACCGCGACCATGGCCTCAAATGGGAAGAAATCAAAGGCGCGCCGGGGCGCTACACCCTCCGCCTGTCCCGCTCCTGCCGCGCGGTGGCGCGGCGTGAAGGCGATTACCTGCGCTTCATCGCCCTGCATGTGGATCACGATGGGGCGTATGGGAAGAAGCGTGCTTATCGGGTTAACCCACCCACCCACCCACTACGGGTAGTGAGGTTGGTTGGGCAATGCGAAGAGTGCCCAACATCGCGACGGTTCGTTGGGCACGCTTCGCTTTGCCCAACCTACGGCGCTCCTGCCGCGTAATCACGAGCACTATATCTAGTGGGTGTGTGAGACAACCCGATAAGCACGGGAAGAAGTAGCCTTGCTCTCATCACTGTCGGGAGACAGGCCCGCTGAAGTGGACACGGTGGAAGCTTTGCGCGCCGAATAGGTGGAAAATGCGCTGCCCTGCCGCAGCCGCCTCTTCGCACCATGTTGAAACCCCTCTACCTCGCCTCGCAAAGTCCGCGCCGCCTGGAGTTGTTGCGCCAGATCGGCCTGGCGCCGGCGGTTTTGCGATTGCGCAATGATTCCGGGCGGCTGGATGTGGATGAGACGCCTCTGCCGGAGGAGCCGGCGCTGGACTATGTGCTGCGCCTGGCGCGCCTGAAGGCGGAGGCGGGGGAACTGGCGCGGCATCGGCGCAGTCTGGCGGACTGGCCGATTGTGGCGGCGGATACCACGGTGACGCTGGATGGGCGGATTCTCGGCAAGCCGGCGGATGGCGAGGAGGCTGCGGCGATGCTGCGCGCTTATTCGGGTCGCGCGCATAGCGTGCTGACCGGGGTGGCGGTGGTGTTTCAGGGGCGTCTGGCGGTGGTGTTGTCGGAGAGCACGGTGGCGTTCCGCACCTTGTCTGAAGAAGAAATAACGGCTTACGTCGCTTCCCGCGAACCCTTCGACAAGGCCGGTGGCTATGGCATCCAGGGCCGCGCGGCGCTGTTCATCGAGCATCTTTCCGGCAGTTATTCCGGGGTGATGGGTTTGCCCTTGTTCGAGACGGCGCAACTGCTGCGGGAGGTGGGTTTTCCCGTACTGTAGCCACGATTCGCGAGTCGCGCGGTGCGCGCTTCCCGAATCCTGACTATTCGAGACCATCATGAGCGAAGAAATTCTGATCAACGTGACACCGCAGGAAACGCGGGTCGCGGTGTTGTATCTGGGTGTGGTGCAGGAATTGCACATCGAGCGCGCGGGCAGCCGCGGCATGGTGGGCAACGTCTATCAGGGCAAGGTGAGCCGGGTGTTGCCGGGGATGCAGTCGGCATTCGTGGACATCGGCCTGGACCGCGCCGCGTTCCTGCATGTCGGCGACATCGTCGAGGCGCGCTGCGACAACTGCCCGCGTCCGATCGAGAAAGTGCTTCACGAGGGCCAGAGCGTGCTGGTGCAGGTAATCAAGGACCCGATCGGCACCAAGGGCGCGCGCCTGTCGACGCAGATCAGCATGGCCGGGCGCTTTCTGGTGTTTTTGCCGCAGGAAACACGCATCGGCATCTCGCAGAAGATCGAGGACGAGACGGAACGGGAATTGCTGCGCGAGCGCCTGACCCGCCTCCTGCCGGAAGGCGAACAGGGCGGCTTCATCATCCGCACCATGGCCAACATCGCCGACGACGCCGAGTTGGCCGCCGACGTGGAATACCTCTACACCCTGTGGGATGCGATCCGCGCGCGTTCCGAGAATACCTCCGGGCCGAAGGCGATCTACCAGGAACTGGATCTGGCGCACCGTGTGCTGCGCGACTTCGCGACGGCGGAGACCACCCGCATTCTGGTCGATTCGCGCGAGACGCATCAGCGCCTGGATGCCTTCGCGGAAGAGTTCACCCACAACGTGCACGGCAAGATCAATCACTACACCGCCGAGCGGCCGCTGTTCGATCTCTACGGCGTGGAAGAGGAAATCGAGAAGGCGCTGGGGCGGCGGGTGGATCTGAAATCGGGCGGCTATCTGGTCGTCGATCAGACCGAGGCGCTGACCACCATCGACGTGAATACCGGCAGTTACACCAGCGGCCGCACCTTCGATGAAACCATCTTCAAGACCAACCTGGAAGCGGCCCAGGCCATCGCCCGGCAACTGCGGCTGCGCAATATGGGCGGCATCATCATCCTGGACTTCATCGACATGGACAGCAGCGAGCACAAGCAGGCGGTGCTGGCGGAGTTGTCGAAGTCCCTGGCGCGCGACCATACCCGCATGACCATCAACGGCTTCACGTCCCTGGGCCTGGTGGAGATGACCCGCAAGCGCACGCGCGAGAGCCTCATCCGGGTGATGTGCGAGCCCTGCCCCACCTGCCAGGGGCGCGGCCAGATCAAGACCGCGCAGACCGTGTGCTACGAAATCCTCCGCTCCATCCTGCGCGAGGCGCGTCAGTTCAGCGCCCGCGAATTCCGCATCATGGCCTCGCAGACCGTGATCGACATGTACCTGGACGAAGAATCGCAAAGCCTGGCGCAACTCTCCGACTTCATCGGCAAGCCGATTTCCTTGCAGGTGGAGAGCATCTTCACCCAGGAGCAGTACGACATCATCCTGCTGTAGGGCGGAAAAGCGGCCTTATCGGAAAAGCGGCCTTATCGCGCCTTCCGCCGGAATTGTCGGAAGGCGCCGGCAAGAAGACGCCGGCTTTTCCGACCTACGTTGCTGCGTAGGATGTGGTGAGCGTAGCGAACCGCATCGACTCGGCACGCCAAGCGTGATGCGGTTCGTACCTCACCGCATCCTACGTGTCTACGTTTTCAACGGCCCCGCGAGATCAAGGCCTTGGTGTTCTCATCCAGCGGCAAGCCGTAGTCGATGGCGGCCAGGGCGTGGTGGGTGTCGCCGGTGACCACCTTGAGATTCACATGGACGAATTTCTCCGCCATCGAATAGGTGCCCACCACGACCGCCTGTGCTTTGTGGCGCAGGCTGATGTCCTTGATTTCGCGGGACAGCAGCAGCTCGCCTTCACTGCGTTTGACGAACAGGTCGCCGCGCAACTTCAGTTCGACCACCTGGTAACCGCGTTGGGTCATGCGCGCGGCCACTTGTTCCGAAATGGAGCGTCCGAGTCGAGAGGATTCCGATAGCTCGTCGATGTTCACCAATGTGGCGACGATGATGGGATCGAATTTGTTGAACTGTCCGCGTTCGGCATGGGCGCGTTCCGCCTGGGCCAGAATCTGATCCACGGCGTCGTAGGTTTTGCCGATGTATTCCTCCACGGACATGGTGGCGGGGCGGGTGGGGCCGGTGGAACAGGCACCCAGGGACAAGGCAAGGGTAAGCGCGACTATGAGTTTTTTCATCATGTTCACCCCACCACCTTCCATTCCTTCGCCTGCCGATACAGCGAGCCGTCGACGTCCTCGATGTAATACACATCGCTGCGGCGCATGACATACTGGCCTTTGTTCGTTACCGAGGTGGTGACGATCAATTCGGTGTGGGTGGGCGAGTGTCCGATGGGGTTGGCATCCTTGGCATTGAGGATGTCAGTGGTGATGGCCGCGCCGAGTAGGCCGCCGGCCACACTCAGGTTGCTCCATTGTGTGGCTGCGTTGTGCAGAACCCAGACACCCGCAGTCAGCATGGTGAAGGTACCTGGGGCGACGGCGTAGCGGGAACTGGCCTGGCGTACCACCTGGATATCCACCGTGATCTCGGCAGGTGCGTAATCCTCAGTGGTGACGGGCACGCCCTTGTTGACCAGGCCGGTAGTGAGGAACTCGCGGAAGGCCTGATTGAAGGCCGAGTTGGAAGCGCTGGGCGCGACGCGCAGCGCTGAAGTGATGGATTGCTGTTGCAGCTTGCCGGCCGCCTGGCTGGCGGTATCGTCGGCGATGGTCTGCCAGTGATGCGCCGCTTTGACGGTCTTCTGATAGGTGTGGGGAAATGAAGCCGCTAACGGGACTTGGCTTTGGCTGCTACAGCCTCCCCCCGCGAGAACGACTACCGCCAAAACCGCCAATTTAGTGTTCATGTTTCCCTCTCCTTTACCTGTTGTGACAAAAGATTACATGTAGGGCGGAAAAGCGGCCTTATCGCGCCTTCCGCCGGGCCGGGGGAGTGTCGGAAGGCGCCGGCAAGAAGACGCCGGCTTTTCCGACCTACGCCGTTTGCGCCTGCTGGCTCCCCTCCAGCGGGCGGAACGCGATGCCGGTCAATAGCGAGAATTCCTTGGCGACTTCTTCTATCTGGTCGAGTTGTGCCTTGATGCCCACCATGTCGCGGCTGATCGCGGTACTGCGTTCCTGGATGGAACTGAGATTGGTGTGCACCTTGTTGAGGTTTTCCAGGCGGTGCTCCAATTGCGTCTTGTGTTCCTTGATGCGGGAGACGATGGGGTCCAGCGTGAGGCGTAGCCAGGTTTCGGTTTCCAGGCGTACTTGCTGAAACACGATGCGCGCCTGGGTGACCAGGGCGATGTAGAACTTCTTCACCATGAAGCGCTTCTCCAACATGATGTTGAGCGGGTCGGAGCAGAACTCCTGGGTGCTCACCATCAGTTCGTCCAGGCGTCCACGATAACGGGACAGGCTGAGTCCGATCGGGTCCATGCGTTCCAGGCCGTGGACATCGTGGAAGCGCTGGTAGGCGGCGTTGAGCAGTTGCTTGATGCCGCCGCTCTGCTGATTGGCATGATCGAACTCGGCGCCCATGCGGCGGATCATGAGGTGCATGCCCTTTATCAGCCCGGCGGTGGTCCAACTGTCGTTGATGGCCATCATGGATTCTTCGATGATCTTGTCCATGCGGTCGTCGTCGAGGTGGGTGAGCAGTTCCCAGCCCTGTTGCGCGACGATCTTGCGGGTGACATTGAAGTTGCGCGCGGTCTCTTCGTAGAGTTGCTTGTCGCTCACCATCTTTTCCCGCATCTGGCCGACGATCTGCTGGTTCTTGCCGGACAGGGCGTGCAGATCAAGCAGCGATTGGCGCGCGGCGAGGAGGCGGTTCTGCGCGGTGTCGCGCGCCGCGGTCAGCATCGGGCCAACCTCGCGTACCACGGCTTCGCGCATGATCTTTTCCCGCGAGGGGATGATTTCGCGCGCCAGCATGACTTCCAGGGCCTGGATGCCGGATCGCCTCAACATCTCCTCGTTGCCGCGAATCTTGCCGACCAGCGCTTTCTGGGCGGAGATGGCCATGACGTTGGCGGTGGGGATGTTGAGTTGGGCGGCGGTGGATTCGATCTGGCGCTGGATGGTGCGGCCGATTTCCTCGGGGGACTTGAGGTCGTCCCAGAGCATGTCGATCTTGTTCAGGACGGCGTAATGCTGGCTGGCGTGTTTGGATACCCACTTGTTCCAGATTTCGAAATCGGATTGGGTGACGCCCGTGTCGGTGGCCAGCAGAAATAACAAGGCGTGGGCGTTGTGGATGACGGAGAGGGTCAACTCCGGTTCCGTGCCCATGGCGTTGAGGCCTGGCGTGTCGAGGATGGCGAGGCCGGATTCCAGCAGCGGGTGCGGGTAGTTGATCATGGCGTAACGCCAGGCCGGGATTTCGACGCGGTCCTGATCCTTCACCATGTAGCCCAGGTTGGGATCGTTTTCGTCCCACAGGCCGAGGGCGCGCGCTTCCACCTTGAACACCACCTTGGTTTCCGCCAGCTTGCACATGGCGCTGACCATCGCATTGGGGTTGGAGACATCGAGTTTGATGGTGCTCCACTCCACCGGCAGGCGCTTCAAGGTGGTGATGCTGTCGTCGCGAAAGCGGGTTTCGATGGGGAGCAGGCGAATATAGGGTTCGCTGTCGGCGTCGTAGTAAATCTCGGTCGGACACATCGTGGTGCGGCCGGCATCGGAGGGCAGCAGGCGCTGCTTGAAGTCGGAAAAGAACAGGGCGTTGATGAGCTCGGTCTTCCCCCGGCTGAATTCGGCCACGAAGGCCAGCATGAGCCGGTCCTTCTTCAGGGTTTCGGTCAGATCGAACAGGCGCATCAATTGGGCCGGTTCCACATCGGCGTATTTCTCCAGCCAGTCCTTATAAGCGGTAACCACCTTGACCAGCCGATCACGCCGATGCCGGAACCGGGTAATGCCGCTTTCCAGGCCGTAATTCATTAGGTATTCCCCTTACAAGAAAAACGCCGGGCCGCCCCAAGGTTTTCTTGTCCCCCTCGGGGGACGGCTTGTCCCGGCAGGGCAAGCCGGGGGCTGTCCAATAGTTGCCGCCGAGCCAGCTCTGGTGCTACAGGCGCCCAAAGCACTTTGTGGCGGGATTTCTCACCGCGCACGATTCTAACCTCACGCCGCGCCACACCGAGACACTGCGCCATGAATTCAGTCAAGGCGGCATTGGCCGCGCCTTCCACCGGCCGCGCCGAGATGCGCACCTTGAGCGCCTCGCCGTGTTCACCCGCCAACGCGTTGCGCGCGGCGCCGGGCTGGATGTGGATGGTGATTTCGACACCCTCCCCCACGGGCCGCAGCCAGGAGGTCACCACACCATCGCGCGCGCCATACGCTCCAGGGCGGAAACCGGGGCGATCAGCAGCAACTGCACCACGATCAGGGCGACCAGCGGGGTGAGGTCGACTCCGCCGATGGGTGGGACGAGTTTCTGGAACGGTTTCAGGACCGGGCGCGCCAGGGCATAGACCAGCGGCGCGTGCGACGAGAACGGGTTGACCCAGCTCAGGACGGCTTGCAGCAGGACGAAGCCGATCAGCAGATACAACGCCAGGCGCAGCGCGGCGGCCAGCGCCAGCAGCAGGAAGGCGGGCAGCACGGCAACGCCCGCCGCGGCGAACGGGTAATCCAGCAGCCAATGGCTGCCCAGCACGGAAAGCAATTCGGCGATATAGAACGGGATCAGGCTGGCCCAGTCGAGCCCGAAAAAACCGGGAATCACCCGCCGCAAGGGACGTACCGCGAAATCCGTGACATGTAGAACGAACTGGGCGAAGGGGTTGTGGAACGGCACCCGCACCCATTGCATCCAGAAGCGCAGGAACAGGGCGCAGGCGATCAGATCGAACGCCGTGCGCAGCAGGAATTGGGCGGCGTCGGTCAGCATTCATCTTTCCCCAGCAACACGCCCATCTCCTGGGCGCGTTCCGCCGCCGCGCGCGCCGCCAGGCCGATGACGTATTTCATGCCGCCTTCCTCCAGCGCCAGGAGGCCGCGCTCGGTGGTGCCGCCCTTGGAGGTGACGCGCGCGCGCAATTCGGCCGGTGTGGAGTTGTCCTTGATCGCCAGGGCGGAGGCGCCGAGGAAGGTTTGCAGGGTGAGTTGGCGCGCGGTTTCGGCGGGCAGGCCGAGGTCGATGGCCGCCTGCTCCAGCGCTTCGATGAACAGGAACACATAGGCCGGGCCGCTGCCGGAAATGGCGGTGACGGCGTCGATCTGGGCTTCCGACTCCACCCAGACAATACTTCCCACCGCTTCCAGCAGTAGCGAAGCCTGGGCTTTCTGGGCCTCGTTGACGGCGGGTAGGGCATACAGGCCGGTGATGCCGGCGCCGACCAGGGCCGGTGTGTTGGGCATGGCGCGCACCACGGTGGGATGTCCGCGCAGCCAGCGGGAGATGTCGCCGGCGCGCACGCCCGCCGCGATCGAGACGATCAGTTGCTCGGGGTGTGGCGGCGGCAGGCCGCACAGTACGGCGCGTAATTGTTGGGGTTTGACCGCCAGAACCACGATATCGGCTGCCTGGGCCTGGTCGGCGCTGTCGACGACCACCACGCCGAATTCATTTGCCATCCAGGTACGCCGTTCCGCGTGCTGCTCCGCCACAACGATGTCCAGTTGCGCAAAACCTTTCTGCAACAGGCCGCCGATGATGGCTGCCGCCATGTTGCCGCCGCCGATAAAGCCGAGTTTCATGGGATTTCTCCTTCTTCTTGATAGTGGCGGGCACCGAAGATGGCCGTGCCGATGCGCACCATTGTGGAGCCTTCCAGGATCGCTGCCTCCAGATCGGTCGACATGCCCATGGACAAGGTGTCCACCGGCAGGCCCTCCGCGCGGGCTTGCTCCAGCACGATCCGTGGGAGTGAAAAACGAGAACGTTGCGTGACGCGGTCGGGACTGGCCTCCGGGATGGCCATGAAACCACGCAAGCGCAACCCGGGCAGGCTCGCCACCAGGCGCGCGAGACCCAGGGCCTGTTCCGGAGACACGCCGTGCTTGCTGGATTCACCGCTGACGTTGATCTGCACGCAGACATTGAGGGGAGGCAACGTGGCCGGGCGTTGTTCCGACAGGCGGCGCGCGATCTTTTCCCGTTCCACGCCATGCACCCAGGCGAAGCGTTCCGCCACCGGGCGCGTCTTGTTGCTTTGCAACGGGCCGATGAAATGCCATTCCAGGGGGAGGTCGGCGAGGGCATCGAGTTTGCCCAGCGCTTCCCGCAGATAACTTTCGCCGAAAGCGGTCAGTCCGCCGGCGTGCGCTTCGCGAATGGCGGCGGCGGGAAAGGTTTTGCTCACCGCCAGCAGACGGGCGCAATCGGTGGGCCGTCCAGCTTCGGTGCAGGCCGCGACTATGCGTTTTCGGCAGGCTTGCACGGCGGCCGCTATCGCACCCATAATGCTTCGCCCTCCTGTGGATAACTCTGGGAATTGTAATGGAAATTTCCGAGCTTCTCGCCTTCTCGGTCAAGAACAAAGCCTCTGACCTGCACCTCTCCGCCGGACTGCCTCCGATGATTCGGGTGCATGGCGATATTCGTCGTATCAATCTGCCCGCGCTCGACAATACTTCGACCCGCGCCATGATTTACGACGTCATGAGCGATTCGCAGCGCAAGCACTTCGAAGAGCACATGGAAGTCGACTTCGCCTTCGAACTGCCCAATGTCGCGCGCTTCCGGGTCAACGCCTTTACCCAGGAGCGGGGCGCCGGCGCGGTGTTCCGGACCATTCCCAGCCAGGTGCTGACCCTGGAAGAACTGGAAGCGCCGCGCATATTCAAGGACATCGCCGATCAGGCACGCGGCATCGTTCTGGTGACCGGCCCCACCGGTTCAGGCAAGTCGACCACGCTGGCGGCATTGATCGACTACGTAAACGAGAATTTGTTCGGCCACATCCTCACCATCGAGGATCCCATCGAATTCGTGCACAAGAGCAAGAAGTGCCTGATCAACCAGCGCGAGGTGGGGCAGCATACCCACGGTTTCTCGGAGGCCCTGCGTTCCGCCCTGCGCGAAGACCCGGACATCATCCTGGTGGGCGAATTGCGTGACCTGGAGACCATCCGCCTGGCGCTGACCGGGGCGGAAACAGGCCACCTGGTGTTCGCCACCCTGCATACCTCGTCGGCGGCCAAGACCATCGACCGGGTGGTCGACGTGTTCCCGGCGGCGGAAAAGGAAATGGTGCGCTCCATGCTGTCGGAATCGCTGCGCGCGGTCATCTCCCAGACCCTGTTGAAGCGCAAGGATGGCGGTGGCCGCGTCGCCGCGCACGAAATCATGATCGGCACGCCTGCGATCCGGAACCTGATCCGCGAGAACAAGGTGGCGCAGATGTATTCCTCGATCCAGACCGGCCAGTCCATCGGCATGCAGACACTGGATCAGGCGCTGATGGACCTGATGCGGCGCAATGTGGTTTCGTCCGCGGATGCCCGCGCCGTGGCGATGAACAAGGATATGTTCCCGGCATGAGCGCCCCCGCTCGGCCGTCCGAAGGGGGCGCGATTCCTCCCTCGGGGAGGATGTCGCTTAGCGACAGGAGGGTAGTCCAATGACCGATTCCCATAAACAAATCTTCGAGTGGCTGCGCTTCATGGTGGCGCGTGGCGCTTCCGACCTGTTCATCACGGCGGGCTTTCCCCCGGCCATCAAGCTGGATGGCAAGGTCTCCCCCATCGCGAAACAGAGCCTGACGCCCTCCGAAACCCTGGAGTTCGCCAAGGCGGTGATGACGGAGAAGCAACGGATTGAATTCATCGCCACCAAGGAAGCCAACTTTGCCGTCCACGATCATGAAATCGGCCGTTTCCGGGTCAACGCCTTCGTCCAGCAGGGGCGTACCGGTCTGGTATTTCGCCTGATTAATACGGTGATCCCGAAACTGGAGTCGTTGCATCTGCCGCCCATCCTGCGCGACATCTGCATGATGCCGCGCGGCCTGGTGCTGCTGGCGGGCTCTACCGGCTCCGGCAAGTCCACCTCGCTGGCGGCGATGATCGGCTACCGCAACGCCATCGCCAGCGAGCACATCATCACGGTGGAAGATCCCATCGAATTCGTGCACCAGCACGGCAAGTGCATCATCACCCAGCGCGAGATCGGCTCCGATTCCGATTCCTGGGAAGTGGCGCTGAAGAACACCCTGCGGCAGGCGCCGGACATCATCATGATCGGCGAGATCCGCGACCGGGAAACCATGGAATACGCGCTGTCCTACGCCGAAACCGGCCACCTGTGCATGTCCACCGTGCACGCCAACAACGGCAACCAGACGCTGGACCGCATTCTCAGTTTCTTTCCGCGCGACCGCCGCGATCAGTTGCTGCTCGACCTTTCGCTGAACCTGCGCGCCATCGTCTCGCAACGACTGGTGCCGCGCACCGACGGCAAGGGCCGCATTCCGGCGGCGGAAGTCATGCTCAATTCGCCGCTGATTTCCGACCTGATCATGAAAGGCCGCCTGGACGAGATCAAGGACATCATGGTTCGCTCACGCGACCTGGGCATGCAGAGCTTCGACCAGTCGCTCTACGACCTCAACAATATCGGCATCATCAGCCCCGAAGATGCCCTGCGCAACGCCGACTCCTTCAACGACCTGCGCCTCAAGATCAAACTGCACGCCAAGGAAGAACGCGGCGAATCGCCGCTATCGGGGCTGGATCACCTGGACATCGTGTAACGGTGTGGCGCCGGCGTCTCGCCGGCGTTATTGCGGGCGGCCGGCGAGACGCCGGCGCTACAAGTTCTACAGCGCCCTATCCAGAAACCCGCGCACATTCTCCAGCAAGACCTTGTCGCGGCCTTCGAAGAAATGGTCGGCCTTGGGCACGACGATCTGCGCGGACTTCCCCCTCAAGCCCTTGCCGCGCTGCGCGGCCGCCTTCAACACCTGCGGCAAGTCGTTCTCACCGTACAGATCCAGCACCGGGAATTTCAGCTTGCTGTAATCCAGCGCCTCAGAGGCGCCGATGGCCACCCAGGATTGAATCGGCGCTTCCGGTGTTTTCTCCAGATAGCGCGCCGTCATGCGGCTACCCATGCTGTGGCTGACCAGGGCGATTTTCTTGTAGCCCTTGGCTTCCATGAACGCCACCGCCTGGGCAAGGCGGGCGGCCGCCTCGTCGAAGGTGGCGGGGTAATCCTCACCCTTGGCATCCGCCTTCAACACCGGCATCTGCACCGATAGGGTCGCGTAGCCCAAATCGGGCAGGTTCTGTCGCAGCGGCCCGATCAGCCCCCAGTCCGGGTGCACGCCCATGCCGTGGACCACGATCACCCCAGCCTTGGCTTCAGGTGCTTCGGTATAGAGGGTGAGAAATTTGCGGCCGCTGTGGGGCCCTTTCAGTATTTCCAGCCAGACCGGATCGCCGGTCATCACGGAGGGCAACACTTCATCGGCCCATTTCTTCTCGCGCGCGTAATCGGCGGCGGCGGCGGGCAGGGCAAGCAACAGGGTGAAAAGCAGAGCGAACAGGCGCATGGGAGTCTCCGGTGGCAAACGAAACGCGGTTCTATCCTTCAGCCGGCCAACAGGCCATAGGCCATTCGTACACCCAGCAGATAAAGCAGGCCGGCGAACACCCGTTTCAGCGTCGCCACTGGCCAGGTATGCGTCTTGCGCGCACCGAATGGCGCCGTCAGCCAGCTTCCCGCCGCGATGGTCGCCAGCGCCGGCAGATAGACGAAACCCAGGCTCCATTCCGGCAGGCCGGCGATGCCGCGACCGGACAACATGTAGCCGAGCGCGCCGGACACTGCGATGGGCAACCCGATCGCCGCCGAGGTGCCGATGGCGGCCTGCATCCGCACATTGCACCAGGACAGGAACGGCACGGTCAGGGTGCCACCGCCGATCCCCACCCAACTCGACACCATGCCGATCACCCCGCCCGCCGCCGACATGCCCGGCAGGCCCGGCAAGGTACGCGCGGCTTTGGGACGGAATCCCAGCAGCATCTGGGTGGCGACATAGAACAGGAAGCAAGTGAAAAAAACCTTCAAGCCCCGGTCCGAAAACATCGCCGCCAGCCAGGCGCCGGCCAGGGTGCCCAGCACAATGCCCGGTGTGATGCGTTTGAATACGCCCCAGTCCACGGCGCCATGACCGTGATGCGCCTTCATGCTGGAAATCGCGGTGATGACGATGACCCCCAGCGAAGTGCCCAGCGCCAGATGAATGTTGTAGGTGGCGGAAAACCCCTGTTCCAGAAACGCCCAGGTCAGCACCGGCACCATGATTAGCCCGCCACCCACCCCCAGCAATCCGGCCATGAACCCCGCCGCCAGCCCGAGGGCGAAATACAGCGTCAGCCATTCCACGGGCATCAACCCAGTTGTTTCAGGATGAAGTTCCACTCGTCCGGGTCCACCGGCGTGATCGACAGGCGGTTGCCCTTGGCCAGGATGCGCATCGTCGCCAGTTCCGGATAACCGCGCAGTTCCGAGATCGGCAGCAAGCGGGTGTGCTTCACATACTTCACCTCCACGTTGAACCAGCGCGGGTTTTCCTGCGTGGCCTTGGGGTCGAAATACTTGCCGTCCGCCTCGAACTGGGTCGCGTCCGGATAAGCGGGGACGCTCACCTCCGCCAGCCCGGCAATGCCCGGCGCAGTACAGGTCGAGTGATAGAACAACACCCCATCGCCCACCCGCATCTGATCGCGCATGAAATTGCGCGCCTGATAGTTGCGCACGCCAAACCACGCCACATGCCCCTCGCGCGCGAGGTCATCAATACTGAATTCAGCGGGTTCGGATTTCATCAGCCAGTAACGCATCTCTATTCCTCGTTGTTCCTAAGTATCTCTACAACACATTGATATTAAATACGAATGTGGCTTTTACCGTTCCAGGTCGTTCCCGTAAATGCCCACCCAAACCTGATCGAATCCCCACCCGGATTCCCACCCAGGAAACCCCACCAAAAATCCTCCCCGAAGAAAGAACAGAGGCAAAACCGCATCGGCAGTTTATGAGAACGCCAAACCCGACCCAAGCCGGGACCGGCTGATAGGGGATGGCGACTGGCCTTTCCTGCGAGTACGACCGCACGGCACGAAAACATGGGTGATCGAATATGAGTCTCAGGGGCGGCGGACAAAATACACCATCGGCGGCTATTCCAAAGGTGGCGCGCCAGGTGAGCGTGTTTCGACCTGGCCGCGGAACGGACAACTATCCCTGCCCCAGGCCCGCTCGATCACGGGGAACTGGAAGGCCGCGCGGCGGGCCGGGCATGATCCGGCCTCGGAATGGGAAGCCCTATTGTCCCAAGAGCGCGAAGCCGTGGCGGCGACGCTGGCCGCGCAGGAAGCCGAACGGGCTCAGCCGAGCCTGATGGAGGCGGTCGAGTCCTTCATGGCGAAAATCATGAGTGGGAAGAAAAGCGCCCCGGCGATTCGCTACCGGCTGGACCGGCTGACCGCGATCATCGGTGACAAGAAAATCCGCGACATCACGCGCCAGGATGTGATCGTCGCTCTGGATAAGCGCTTCCACACAGGATGCCGCTACCCATTCCCGCAATTGAGCGAAGCGCCATTGTCCAGCAAGCCAACATCGCCCACGGCCCGCAACAGGCCAACAACGCCGCGCCGCCAGGGGCGCAAGGTACGGTCACCCCCCAGGCGCGCGCGGAGAATTCCCGGAAACCGTCGAACGAACTATTGGAGCAACAACATGGCGCATGGATGGACACCGGAACGAAGAGCACGTCAGGCAGCGCTCATCCGCAACTAGCAGCCTGTCGGAGTGCGCCGTGCAAAGGCGTTTGTTTTCCAGCGGGTGCGAACCCCGCCCGGCCCCTTTCGCTCCGGCCGGAAGCAACTGGAGCAGTCATGGAGGTAACGAAGTGGCTGAGCGACGTGCGGGAAGTCGAGATAGTCGTTGAGTCGCGTACTGCACCAGATACGCCGGATTTCGATGCGACCATGCCCGATGTCGGTTTCGGAGAAATCAGCCGCTTGGCGATCCGCGAACAGGAGTGCGATGTCCCGTTCGAGGGTCGGCTGATTGCCCTTGGCGGTGAAATGATAGTGGGCCCCCTCTTTGACGAGAAACGCCGCCAGCCCTCGCTGGGTGTGCAGGGCATCGGCCGTGATGTC
>JAUXXW010000209.1 GCA_030684775.1 Pseudomonadota bacterium | reverse complement strand
CCCCCCCCCCGACTCCGCTGCCCAACCTACGCTTCTACGGCTTCAACTGCTGGATTTAGCTTCATGGACGGCGAGCGTCGGCGCCGCTACACGGGCCAGTCGTAATCCACGATCAGCGGCGCGTGGTCGGAGAAGCGCGCGTCCTTGTAGACACTGGCGACGCGCGCCGTGGCGGCAATGCCGGGGGTGGCGATCTGGTAGTCGATGCGCCAGCCGACGTTCTTCGCCCAGGCCTGGCCGCGATTACTCCACCAGGTGTAGGCCTCGCCCTCATGCTCGGGATAGAGGCGGCGGTAGACGTCGACCAGGCCGACGCGCTCGAAGATTTCGCTCATCCAGGCCCGCTCTTCCGGCAGGAAGCCGGAGTTCTTCAGGTTGCCCTTCCAGTTCTTCAGGTCGATCTCGCGGTGGGCGATGTTCCAGTCGCCGCACAGGATGAACTCGCGGCCACTGTCGGCCAGCGCCTCCAAGCGCGGCAGGAAGCGTTCCATGAAGGCGAACTTGGCGGCCTGCCGCTCCTCGCCGGAAGAGCCGGAGGGCAGGTAGAGCGAAACGACCGAGAGCTCACCAAACACCGCCTCGATATAGCGGCCCTCGGCGTCGATGTCGGCGATGCCGAGGCCTTCGATGATCTGTGCCGGTTGTTTTTTCGAGTAGATGCCGACACCGCTGTAGCCCTTTTTCTCCGCGTAGTGGAAATAGCCGAACAGGCCGGGCGGGTTGAGCATTTCCAGGGACAGGTCGGGCGCTTGCGCCTTCAGTTCCTGGAGGCAGACGACATCGGCATCCTGGGCGGCCAGCCAGGGATAAACGCCCTTCTTGGCGGCGGAGCGAATTCCGTTAAGATTCAGGCTGATAACACGCATAGAACGAAGGTAATAAGAGATGCAGGATTTCAAAGCGGCGTTTCTCGAATTCGCGATTCGCCAACAGGTGTTGCTGTTCGGGGAATTCAAGACCAAGGCCGGGCGGTTGAGTCCGTATTTCTTCAATGCCGGCCTGTTCAACGATGGGGCGTCGCTGAAGCAACTCGGCGAATTCTACGCGAAGGCCATCAATGACTCCGGCATCGCCTTCGACGGCATTTTCGGGCCGGCCTACAAGGGCATTCCGCTGGCGGCATCGGTGGCCATCGCCTTCGCGGAGGAGGGACGCAACCTGCCTTATAGCTACAACCGCAAGGAAGCGAAGGATCACGGCGAGGGCGGCAGCATCGTCGGCGCCAAACTGTCTGGCCGCATCCTGATCGTCGACGACGTGATTTCCGCCGGCACCTCGGTGCGCGAGTCGGTGGAGTTGATTCGCGCGGCGGGGGCCACGCCGTGCGGTGTGGCTATCGCGCTGGACCGGATGGAGCGTGGCCAGGGCAGTTTGTCGGCGGTGCAGGAAGTAAGCCGCGATTACGGTTTGCCGGTGTTGGGCATCGTCAATCTGAACGACCTGGCCGCGTATCTGGCAACCGCACTGGCCGGCAAGCCAGAATGGGCTGATACCCTCGCGGCAATTGAACGTTATCGCGGCCAGTACGGCGTCGGCGAGTGACGAAAAGCCTGGACATAGTGCCGGGATTTCAACGGCTACCACAGGGAGTGTGTTGTCCAACATGTTGAAAACAAAAGACCCACAGTTGGCTCGCTGCTTGCTGGTCAGAACGGAACCCCTGTTCGCGACCCGTATGCGCGCCCTTATCGCCATCCTTCTTCTTTTCACCGCCAATCAGGCTCTGGCCACCACCTACCGTTGGGTGGATGCCGAGGGCAAGGTGCATTACGGCGATGTCATGCCCACCAAGCAATCCGGCCGGGGCCACCAGGAACTGGACAAGCAGGGGCGGATAGTCAAGGACACGCCGCGCACCCTGCTCACACCCGAGGAACGGCGTCGCCAAGTCGAGGAAGCCGCCGCTCGCGAAGATCATTCGCGCCGGGTGGCTGAACAGCAACGCCGCGACCACGCCCTGTTGTCTACCTATGCCGACGAGAACGAGATCGACCTGGCGCGGGATCGCGCTCTGGAACTGGAAAATCTGGCGCTGAAAGGTTTGCAGTCGCGTCTGGACAGCGGTGCGGCCAAGCTCGCCCTCGCCAATGGCCAACTGGCGCGCTTCCGCGCGGCGCGCGTCACGGAACCGGCCAATATCCTGCAGATGCGCGACGAGGCGCAGTCGGAATTGGCGCAGATCGGCGAGGCCATGCGGCAGCGTGAAAAAACCATGAACGACCTGACGCAACGCTTCGCGGCGGATAAGGCGCGGTTTCAGGAGTTGGTCGAGTTGAAGGCGATGATGCGGTAGGTCGGGTCAGGCGCGGGTTTTTGCGCCGTAACCCGACATTCGCGGGATGCCGGATCGGCGGGTTACGCTTCTCCAGCCCGACCCGCATTAACCTGGAAACAGCAGTTGCCGGGATGAAAAGGGTCTGAATGCCCGGCGGTTGTTGGTATTTCGGGAAGGTGTCACCCGCTGGGTGAGTAGACGTAGAAGGTTGGGCAGCGGAGTCGTTGTCCGCTTTAGCGGCTTACGAATCCGGCGTCCCCCTTGCGGGGGCAAAGCGCGGCGTGCCCAACATGGCGACGGGTTGTTGGGCACGCTGCGCTTTGCCCAACCTACGCTTCTACGGTTTCAACTGCTGGATTTAGGGTTAATCAACCCGCGCCGAGTTTCTTCTTCAAGAGTTCGTTGACCTGGGCGGGGTTGGCCTTGCCTTTGGATGCCTTCATCACCTGGCCGACCAGGGCGTTGAAGGCCTTCTCTTTGCCGGAACGGAATTCCTCGACTGATTTGGCGTTCGCCGCCAGTACTTCATCGATGATCGCCGAGAGGGCGCCGGAGTCGGAGACCTGTTTCAGGCCACGGGCTTCGATGATCGCGTCCACTTCGCCCTCGCCCGCCCACAGCGCCTCGAATACCTGCTTGGCGAGCTTGCCGGAAAGGGTGGCGTCCTGGATGCGCGCCAGCAATGCGGCCAGTTGGCCGGCCGGGATGCGGCTGGCGGCGATGTCCACGCCCTCGCGATTGAGGGTGGCGGAGAGGTCGCCCATGATCCAATTGGCGGCCAGCTTGGCGTCCTGTTTCACCAGTCCGGCGACCACGGCCTCGAAATAATCGGCCATCGCCCGCGAGGCGGTCAGCGCGCTCGCGTCATAGGCCGACAGCCCGAGGTCGGCCTGATACCGCGCCTGCTTCTGTTGCGGCAACTCCGGCAGGGTGGCTCGCACCTGTTCGATCCAGTCTTCCTCCAGCTTCACCGGCAGCAGGTCGGGGTCGGGAAAATAGCGGTAATCGTGGGCGTCTTCCTTGCTGCGCATCATGCGGGTTTCACCCGTGTCCGGATCGAACAGCACGGTGGCCTGTTCGACCCGGTGGCCATCCTCGATCTGTTCGATCTGCCAGCGCACTTCGTAATTGATTGCCTGTTCCAGGAACTTGAAGGAATTGAGGTTCTTGATCTCGCGTCGGGTGCCGTACTCGGCTTGGCCCAGGGGCCGCACCGAGACGTTGGCGTCGACGCGGAAGCTGCCTTCCTGCATGTTGCCGTCGCAGATGCCGATCCAGGTCACCAGGGTATGCAGCGCCTTGGCATAGGCCACCGCTTCCCTGGCGGAACGCATGTCCGGCTCCGAGACGATTTCCAGCAGCGGCGTGCCGGCGCGGTTGAGGTCGATGCCAGTCATGCCATGGAAGTCTTCATGTAGCGACTTGCCGGCGTCTTCTTCCAGGTGGGCGCGGGTGATGCGCACGGTCTTTTCCACCGCCTTGTCGCCGGGTTTATCACCCTCCACTTGCACCGTCAGTTCGCCTGCCTCGACGATGGGCAGGGTGAACTGGCTGATCTGGTAGCCCTTGGGTAGATCGGGATAGAAGTAATTCTTGCGGTCGAAAATATTGGTGCGGTTGAGCTTGGCGCCGATGGCCAGCCCGAATTTGATCGCCCGTTCCACCGCGCCCTTGTTCAATACCGGCAGCACACCGGGCAGGGCGAGATCGACCTGGCAGGCTTGGCTGTTAGGCTCGGCACCGAAAGCGGTGCTGGCGCCGGAGAAGATTTTGGTCTTGGTGGAGAGCTGGGAATGCACTTCCAGCCCGATGACGGTTTCCCATTGCATGGTGTGGTTCCTGAACCTGAATTAGATCGTGAGCGAACAGCCGCATTGCAGGCTGATCGTTACCGGGGAAATAAGCCGCCGCGCCTGGCCGTGCCGCACATGCAGCACCAGCAGGGTGGCGGGGTCGAACACCAGGACGTCCTTGACGCCCTGGGAGAGATAGAACGGCGGCGCGATTTCCAGATCCTTGGCCTCGAAACCCTTGCTCACCACCTCGACCACGGCTTCAGGAATCAGCGTGAGCGCCTCGTCCTGCTCCTCTTCGGAGGGCTCCCGGCAGAAGATGGAAATGTCCGGGCGTTTCAGTCCGTTGGGGAACTGGATATACACGTCCAGCGCATGCACGCAGGCACAGTCAGGCGTTTCACCTGTGATCGATCCGGCAATCCGCTCGACGTGCTTCTGGTGCCGATAAAGTGGCTGTGCTTCCCAGATCGCCAGGCCATTGACGATTTCCAACCGAACACCCAATTCGCCTGCTTGCATCAGATGCGGGTCCATGGCGCGCTTCCTTTCAATACCGGTAGGACACGATTTCCTGGCGAATCTCCAGTGGCAGCGGCCAGCCGAAGAGATGCGAGAGGGTGAGGTTGAAGCCCGGGGCGACTTGCAGGGTGAGCGTGTTGTCCGCCAGCAGCGTCTCGGATTCGGGATAGCGCCCGTCCGCGCCCAGGCTGTACAACTCGGCGTAACGGTAGGCCGGGTCGATCAGAAGATATTGCGGCACCCCGGCGGCCTCGTAGAGGCGGCGCTTGTGCTTGCGATCCTTGGCTGCGGTGCTGGGGGAGAGCACCTCCACCACCAGGTCCGGCGCGCCGCGCACCCGGCCTTTCACCACGATGGCGGGATCGCACACCACGATCAGATCGGGCTGCACCACGGTGATGTCGGAAAGGATGACGTCGATGGGAGAGAACAGGATGTCGCAGGGCGGCTCGCCCCCGCCGCCGCCGGATTTCAGGCGTTCGCGCCGGTGAAACTCCAGTTCGTAATGCAAGGCTGCCACCACCTTCTGGTGGTCGTAGCCGGGCGCGTTCATTTCGAAAGGAACGCCGTCAATCAGCTCGTAACGCAGGCCATCCTCCGGCCAGCTCAGGTATTCCTCGACGGTGTAACGCTCGTCCTTATGTAATGCGAAGCCCATGATCACCTCCCTTCAAAGTGTCGGCGCCCGCGTGTGCCAGTCGCTGGCCAGTTGGTACTGGTGCGCGACGTTGAGCATGCGCGCCTCGGCGAAATAGTCGCCGATGAGTTGCAGGCCGATCGGCAGGCCCTGGGCGTCGAAGCCGCAGGGCAGCGACATGCCGGGCAGGCCGGCGAGGTTGACGGCGATGGTGTAGATGTCGGAGAGATACATCTCGACCGGGTCGGCGGTCTTCTCGCCCAGCTTGAAGGCGGTGGTGGGTGCGGTGGGGCCGAGGATGACGTCGCATTGCTTGAACGCCTCGACGAAGTCCTGGGCGATCAGACGGCGCAATTTCTGCGCTTGCAGGTAGTAGGCGTCGTAATAGCCGTGCGAGAGCACATAGGCGCCGATCATGATGCGCCGCTTGACCTCGCTGCCGAAGCCTTCGGCGCGGGTCTTCTCGTACATCTCATTGAGATCTTTGTATTCTGGGGTGCGGTAGCCGTAGCGCACGCCGTCGAAACGCGACAGGTTGCTGGAGGCTTCGGCGGGCGCCAATACGTAATAGGCGGCGACAGACAGCTTCGAGTTGGGCAGGCCGACTTCCACGGTTTGCGCGCCCAGCTTCTTCAACTGATTGATCGCTTCCTCGACCGCACGGGCGGTGTCGCCAGTCAGGCCGGCGCCGAAGAATTCACGCGGCAGGCCGATCTTGAGGCCGGCCAGGGGACGCTCCAGGTCACGGGTGTAGTCCTCTTTCCCGCGTTCCAGACTGGTGGAATCACGCGGGTCGAACCCGGCCATGACGTTGAGCAGCAGGGCGCAATCCTCGGCGGTCGTCGCCATCGGTCCGCCCTGGTCGAGGCTGGAAGCGAAGGCGATCATGCCGTAGCGCGACACCACGCCGTAGGTGGGCTTGAGTCCGGTGATACCGGTCAATGCCGCCGGTTGCCGGATCGAGCCGCCGGTATCGGTGCCGGTCGCCGCCGGCGCGAGGCGCCCCGCCACCGCCGCCGCGCTGCCGCCGGAAGAACCGCCGGGCACCCGGTCGGTATCCCAGGGGTTGCGCACCGGGCCGTAGTAGCTGGTCTCGTTGGAGGAGCCCATGGCGAACTCGTCCATGTTGGTCTTGCCCAGACAGGGCATGCCGGCCGCCTTGAATTGCTCGATGACGTGGGCGTCATAGGGCGAGACGAAGTTGGACAGCATTTTCGAGCCGCAGGTAGTCAGCCAGCCCTCGGCGCAGAAGATGTCCTTGTGGGCGATGGGCACGCCGGTAAGTACCCCGGCCTGGCCTGCGGCGCGGCGCGCATCGGCGGCGGCGGCCTCACGCAGCGTTTTCTCGGCATCGACCGTGACGAAGGCGTTGAGCGCGGGGTTGAGGCGCTCGATGCGCGCCAGGTAGTCCCGGCACAGTTCGACGCTGGAAGTTTTGCCTTCGGCGAGGAGGGCGGCGAGGGATTTGATCGTGTCGGTCATGTAATCGTGCGGCGTTAGGCGTGAGGGGGTGAGGCGCGGCCTCGGCTCACTCGATGACTTTAGGCACCAGATACAGCCCGTTCTCGACCTGCGGCGCCACGGCCTGGAAGGCTGCGCGGCGATCCGGTTCGGAGACGCTGTCGGCGCGCAGGCGCTGCGACAGATCCTGGGCATGTGACATGGGAGCGACACCGCTGGTATCGACGGCCTGCATTTCCTCGATCAGACCGAAAATGCCGTTGAGTTGCGCTTGATACCCGGCGGCCTCGGCTTCATCCACCCGAATGCGCGCCAGATGGGCGATGCGTTGAACGTCTTGAAGAGAAAGAGACATGGTTACCAAGGCCTTCGCATAAGGCGTCGTAGGTTATCATACGGCGCTATTTTTCCGCCCTATTGGACCAAGCATGTTCGGATTCCTTCGCGGTTACTTTTCCACCGATCTCGCGATCGACCTGGGAACCGCCAATACCCTCATTTATGTACGCGGCCGCGGCATCGTTTTGAACGAGCCCTCGGTCGTCGCCATCCGCCAGGAAGGCCTCACCGGCAAGAAGACCATCCAGGCCGTCGGCCTGGAGGCCAAGCAGATGCTGGGCCGCACCCCCGGCAACATCCAGGCCATCCGACCGATGAAGGACGGCGTCATCGCCGACTTCAACGTCACCGAGCAAATGCTCAAGTTCTTCATCAAGAAGGTGCATGACAGCCGCATGTTCCACCCCAGCCCGCGCATCATCATCTGCGTGCCGTCGGGGGCGACCCAGGTGGAACGCCGCGCCATTCGCGAATCCGCGATCGGCGCCGGCGCCCGCCAGGTGTACTTGATCGAGGAGCCGATGGCGGCGGCGATCGGCGCCGGTATGCCGGTGGCGGAAGCAACCGGCTCGATGGTGGTGGACATCGGCGGCGGCACCACGGAAGTGGGCGTCATCTCCCTGGGCGGCCTGGTCTACTCGGCCTCGGTGCGGGTTGGCGGCGACAAGTTCGACGAGGCCATCACCAATTACATCCGGCGCAACTACGGCATGTTGATCGGTGAAGCCACCGCCGAAAATATCAAGAAGCAGATGGGTTCAGCCTTCCCCGGCTCCGAAGTGCGGGAAATGGAAGTCAAGGGCCGCAACATGGCCGAAGGCATCCCGCGCAGCTTCACCATCACCAGCAACGAAATTCTGGAAGCGCTCACCGACCCGCTCAATACCATCGTCTCGGCGGTGAAGTCGGCCCTGGAGCAGACGCCGCCGGAACTGGGCGCGGACATCGCCGACAAGGGCATGGTGCTGACCGGCGGTGGTGCGCTGCTGCGCGACATCGATCGTCTGCTCATGGAAGAAACCGGCCTGCCGGTGATCGTCGCGGAAGATCCGCTCTCCTGCGTGGTCAGCGGCTCCGGCCGCGCCCTGGAAGAGATGGACCGTCTCGCCACCGTCTTCACGAACGACTGATAGATCAGGTGCAAGTTACAAGGAGCGAGGGGCAAGGAGAGCGTTGGCTTTCCTTGCCCTTTGCCCCTTGTGGCTTGTTCCCGTCCTGACCCCTCATGCCCCACACCCCGCAGGCGCCCCTGTTCGTCCGGGAAATGGCGTTGCCCACCCGGTTTGCGCTGTACGTGCTGGTCTGCCTGCTGCTGCTGGCGCTGGATACGCGTTATTCGGCCCTGGCCTGGTTGCGTGGCGGGCTTAACGCGGCGCTGCATCCGATGCAGCGGGTTCTGGCCGCGCCCTGGGAATGGAGCCAGGACGTGGCCGGCTTCTTCATCACCCACGGCGAACTCAAGCGCGACAACGATCATTTGCGCGAGGAGCGCGACCACATGCGCATCGCCCAGCAGGATCGTCAGACGCTGCTGGCGGAGAACAACAATTTGCGCCAGTTGCTGGAATTGCCGACGCGACCCGATACGGCGTCGCGCGTGGCGGAAATCGTGCAGACCGTGCCCAGCCCGTTCTCGCGCAAGGTGATCGTCAACCGGGGATCGGCACATGGCCTCGCGGCGGGCTGGCCGGTGGTCGATGCCGCCGGCCTGGTGGGACAAGTGACGCGCAGTTATCCGCTGACTTCCGAAGTGACGCTCCTGACCGACCGCGACCAGGGTGCGCCGGTACAGAATCTGCGCAACGGCCTGCGCCTGATCGTTTCCGGCACCGGCTCGGATCGTCTCCTGGAAGTGCGTTTCCTGGACATGCACGCCGACATCAAGGAAGGCGATCTGTTGTACACCTCCGGCATCGACGGAACCTATCCCGCCGGCATTCCGGTGGCGCAGGTGGTCAAGACCGAACCGCCGCGCAACACCCCGTTCGCGCGCGCCTATTGCCGTCCGCTCGGTGGTGTCGGTCGCTATCGCCATGTGGCGGTACTGAAACCCCTGGAGCAGGCGCCCGCGCCCACGCCCAAGCCATGATTTCACGCCCACCCATCATGAATGGCGCCCGCCCCCTGCTGCCTCAAGGGGCGGAACTGGCCGCGCCGCCCAACCGCGCCAAGGTCATGGCCACCCTGTTCGCGGCACTCTGTCTCACCCTGTTGCCGTGGGTGGATGGATTACGCTGGCTGTTGCCCGACCTCACCCTGATGGTGTTGCTCTATTGGTGCATCCATGCGCCGCGTCTGGTCGGCCTCGGCATTGCCTTCTTCCTCGGCCTGGTTACCGATGTGACCCACGGCCTGCTGTTGGGGCTGGATGCCCTGGCCTATTGCGGCGCCGCCTTTGTGGTCCTGTCGTTGCATAAGCGCCTGGAAGGTTTCGATGCGCCGCGCCAGATACTGCAACTGGCACCGCTGTTGCTCGGCAAGGAGGCACTGGTATTGACCCTGGGCCTGGCTTTCGGCCGCGGTGAGGCGGACTGGCGTTATCTGGCCGCCGGCCTGGTGGCCATCCTGCTCTGGTGGCCGCTGGCGACGCTGCTGGACCGTATCAGCGGTCGCCCGGCCTTACCTGAAAAAGCAGTCATGGAATGAAGCCTGGTTTCGTGCCGCAACCGCCGCGTGGCGTGCGCCGTGCGCGCGATTCAACGCCGATTCGTGCGCACGGCGCACGCTACCGCCTGTGAGCGGCCTGCGCCTGATCAATCCCGAGGTGGAATTCCTGCGCTACCGACGGCGCGTGGAAATCGCCGGCGGTGTCGCGGCGCTGTTGTTTTTGGTGCTGTTGTTTCGTTCTGTCTGGCTGCAAGTCATCCAGTACGACCACTACCACGCGCTGGCCGAGAACAACCGCATTTCGCTGGTGCCGGCACCGCCGTCGCGCGGCGTCATCTACGACCGACAGGGCGAGGTGCTGGCGCAGAACTTCTCCGCGTACACCCTGGAAATCACCCCGAGCAAAGCCGGCCGCCTGGAGGAAACCCTCAACCAGCTCAGCCAGGTGGTGAGTATCGACACGGGTGACCGCAAGCGCTTCAAGCGGCTGCTGGCGGAAAGCAAGAATTTCGAGAGCATTCCCATCCGCAACAAGCTGACGGAAGAGGAGGTGGCGCGCTTCACCGTCAACCGCTACCGTTTCCCCGGCGTCGAGGTGAAGGCGCGCCTGTTCCGCCAGTATCCTTTCGGGGACATCTTCTCGCATGTGGTCGGCTACATCGGCCGCATCGGCCAGAACGATCTCGATCGCCTTGAAGCCAGCGAGCGGCTGGCCAACTATCGGGGCACGGACCACATCGGCAAACTCGGCATCGAGGCGAGCTACGAAGCCTGGCTGCACGGCCGTACCGGCATCGAAAAAATCGAGACCGACTCCAGCGGCCGCGCAGTGCGCCTGCTTTCGCGCAGCGCGCCGGTTTCGGGCCACAACCTGTATCTGCATATCGACGCCAAGTTGCAGCAGGTGGCGGAAAAAGTGTTCGGCGACTATCGCGGCGCCCTGGTGGCGCTGGACCCGCGCAACGGCGGCGTGCTGGCCCTGGTTTCCAAACCCGGCTTCGATCCCAATCTGTTCGTCGACGGCATCGACAGCGCCACCTGGCGCGAACTCAACGATGCCGATGAGCGCCCCTTAATCAACCGGGCGCTGCGCGGCGTCTACCCCCCTGGTTCCACGATCAAGCCGTTCATGGGCCTGGCCGGCCTGGAATTGGGGCTGCGCAAACCCGACGACAGCATCTCCGACCCCGGCTATTTCACCTTGTCCGGCAGCAGCCACCGCTACCGCGATTGGAAGAAAGACGGCCACGGCATGGTGGACCTGAAAAAATCCATCGTCATTTCCTGTGACACCTATTACTACGGCCTCGCCCACCAGATGGGCATCGAGCGCATGTCCGGCTTCCTCGCCCAGTTCGGTTTCGGCCAGAAAAGCGGGGTGGACCTGGATGGCGAACTGTCCGGCCTGCTGCCGACGCCGGAATGGAAGCGACGCCGCTTCAAGCAGCCCTGGTGGCCGGGTGAAACCGTGATCGCCGGCATCGGCCAGGGCTATGTCCTCTCCACCCCCATGCAACTGGCGGTGGCCACCATGGCCATCGCCAACAATGGCGTGGTCTACAAACCGCAACTCATCCGCGCCTGGCGTGACCCCTCCTCGGGCCTGTTGTCCCATGCGGCACCGCAGATACTGCGGCGCATCCCGCTCAAACCGGAGTTTCTGCGCCTGGTCAAGGAGGCCATGGTGGACGTGACGCTTCCCGGCGGCACCGCGTCCGCCGCGGGCGCCAATACGCCCTATCAATTCGCCGGCAAGACCGGTACCGCCCAGGTGGTGGGCATTCGCCAGGGCGAGAAATACGACGAGCGCCGGGTCGCCGCGCGCCACCGCGACCATGCCCTGTTCATCGCCTTCGCGCCGGCCGACAACCCCAAGATCGTGGTGGCGGTGATGGTGGAAAACGGTGGCCACGGCGGCTCCACCGCCGCCCCGGTGGCGCGCAAGGTGATCGACTACTGGCTGCTCGGGAAATTGCCCGCGGTCTACGCGCCGGTGGAGCCGGGGGCCGCCGTCCAGGAAGAAGAACTTGAAGATGCCGGCCCGGCGGAAGAACCCGTCCCGCCGGTCGTGCAAGGAGCCGCGCAATGATCCTGGAAACCTCAGTTGGACGCGCCCGAGTGCGCGATTTTCGAGCCGACCGGCAAGGCGTGACGACGCAGCGGGCCGGGGCCCGCAAGGAGGAGCAACGCGGCCAGGCGGCTCGAAAATCGTGTAATCGGGCGCGTAGTGGCGTCACCCGATTGGTGAGCGCCATCGGAGGCGCTAACGCCGGCATCCATGCGGCCTCACGAGGGCTAAGGAGCGGTCAACTGAGGTTTCCAGGATGATTCTACGAGCCCTGTTCACCCGCCTGTTCGCGCATCTGGACGGCCCCCTGGTCGGCCTGCTCGCGCTCCTGCTCCTGCTCGGCAGCAGCGTGGTATTTAGCGCCTCCGGTGAGAACCCCGCCAAAGTGGCCTCGCACTTCCTCAATATGTCGGTGGCATTGGGCGCCATGTTGCTGGTGTCCCACATCCCGCCGCAGCGCCTCATGCAGTTCGCGCTGCTGGCCTATGTAGTGGGCGTGGTGCTGCTGCTCGGCGTCGCCTTGTTCGGCATCGTCGTCAACGGTTCGCGGCGTTGGCTGGAACTGGGGGTGACCCGCATCCAGCCATCCGAACTGATGCGCCTGGCCGTGCCCATGATGCTGGCCTGGTACCTGCACTACAAACAGGAAACCTTGCGCGCGCGCGACTTCGCCATCGCCGGCCTGTTGTTGCTGCTACCGGTCAGCTTCATCGCCAAGCAGCCGGACCTGGGAACCTCGCTCCTGATCACCGCCTCCGGCTTCTATGTGCTGTTCCTCGGCGGCCTGTCCTGGAAAGTCATCATTGGTGCCGCCGTCACGGCCGGCGCGGCCCTCCCCGTGGTCTGGAACTATCTGCTGCACGACTACCAGCGGCAGCGCGTGCTCACCCTGATCGACCCGGCTTCCGACCCCCTCGGCGCCGGCTATCACATCATCCAGTCCACCATCGCCGTCGGTTCCGGCGGCGTCGCCGGCAAGGGCTGGATGTCAGGCACCCAGACGCATCTGGATTTCCTGCCGGAACGCAGCACCGACTTCATCTTCGCGGTCTATTCGGAAGAATTCGGGCTGATCGGCAACCTGTTCCTGCTGTTGCTCTATGCCGCCATCATCTGGCGCGGCCTCGTGCTCGCCTCCGGCGCCCCCTCCCTGTTCGGCCGCCTGTTCGCCGGCGCCATCGTGCTCACCTTCGCCACCTACGCCTTCGTCAACATGGGCATGGTCTCCGGCATCCTGCCGGTGGTGGGCGTTCCGCTGCCCCTGGTCAGCTATGGCGGCACCTCCATGGTCACCGTGCTGGTCGGATTCGGCATCGTCATGAGCTTGGTTACCCATAAGAAACTTGTAAAAACATGATGATGGGCGATACTCTTGGAGCACTTTCTGACGGCGTGTGTCGTTGCGAGGCAGCCATGAATCAACCCACGTACCGCCATTTCCCGCTTCACTCCCTGCGTACCCCTCTGATCGCCCTCGCCGTCGCCGCCTATCTCACCGGTTGCGCGAGCGTGACCGACAAGGGTGCCCAGAAGACACCGCCGACACAGACCGCGCGCGGCGAAGACAAGCCCGCTCCGCCTCCCTACAAGGGCGGCGGTTACTACAAGGACGATGGCCCCGGTCGCGACATCCCGAGCAACCTCGATCAGGTTCCGGATGCCGTGCCCAAAGCGGAACCTCTGCACCGTTACGCCAACAATACCTACAAGGTGATGGGCAAGAGCTATCAGCCCATGTCGGCGGAACGGCCTTACAAGGAAAAAGGCCTTGCTTCCTGGTACGGGCGCAAATTCCACGGCAAGAACACCTCATCGGGCGAGCCCTACGACATGTACGCCATGACGGCGGCCCATGCCACCCTGCCGATTCCCAGCTATGCCCGCGTCACCAATCAGAACACCGGCCAGAGCGTGCTGGTGCGCATCAATGATCGCGGCCCCTTCCACGAAGGCCGCATCATCGACCTGTCCTATACCGCCGCTTACAAGCTCGATGTACTCAGGGACGTCACGCCGGTGGAAGTCGAACTGCTCAGCGCCGACGCCGCGCCGGACTCCTTCACCGCCCAGGCCGGCGAGGTTCAGACCAGTTCGCCGATCAGTGAGGCGTCCACACCGGCGGCGGGGGAAGCGATCTACCTGCAACTGGGTGCCTACGCCAATCCGGCCTCCGCCGAAGCGCTGCTGGCCCGCGCCGGCGCCATGTTGTCGCGTGATCTGCCTGGCGTGACGCGTCTTGAGGTTGGCGGCTTGCACAAGGTCCAGGCCGGGCCGTTCATGTCCGCGGACGCCGCCGACAAGGCCGCCGAGCGTATCCGCGAGGAACTGGATGTGCGGGCGATCAAGGTCTCGGGCAAGGCGCCGGCCAGCACAGCCACTATCGCCACCATCGTGCCGACCGCCGCGGCTCCCGGCATCTATCTGCAACTCGCCGCGCTGTCCAACTCCGTCGCCGCCGATGCCTTGAGCGCCAAGGTCAAAGGCCGTTTCGGCGGGGAATTGCCGGGCATCAGCCACTTGCCGGCGGGGAATCTGATCAAGGTCCAGGCCGGCCCCTTCGCCTCCGCCGATGCCGCCGAACAAATGGCCCTGGCATACCAGCAGGATTTCGGCGTCAAGCCCTACAAGGTACGGCGCTAATCCGCCGTTCTCCTCCTCCCAATGCCGGGATACCTCCATGGTGGCAGGCGGCCAGGCTGGCGGCGGCCTTATAATGCGCGACTCTTCCCACTCATCAACCGGACCCCACCATGACCGATCAGCAACCCCAGCAGCCGCAGCAACAAGACATGCCCGTGTTCAACATCGAGAAGATCTACGTCAAGGATCTTTCCGTGGAAGTGCCCGGTGCTCCGGCCATCTTCCTGGAGCGCGAGCAGCCGCAGATGGACTTGCAGATCAACTCCCAGAGTGCCCCGATCGAGGAAGGCATCTATCAGTGCATTCTCACCATCACCGTCAGCGCCAAGATCAAAGACAAAGTCGCGTTCGTGGTGGAACTGCAGCAGGGTGGCATCTTCCGTATTCAGAATTTGCCGCCGGAAGCACTGGAACCGGCCCTGGCCATCGGCTGCCCCAACATCATCTTCCCGTACGCACGCGAAACCATTTCCGACGCGGTGCTCAAAGCTGGTTTCCCGCCCCTGATGTTGCAGCCGGTCAATTTTGAAATGCTCTACATGCAACAGCAGCAACAGCAAGCCCAGGCCGCCGGCCAACCCAACTGAGACTCTCCGTTTTTCCATGAACGTTTCCATCCTGGGCGCTGGTGCCTGGGGTACGGCCGTGGCCATCCGCCTGGCCGATACCGCCCAGGTACGCTTGTGGACGCGCTCGCCGGAGCATGCCGCCGCGATGTGCGCGGAGCGGGTCAACACGCGTTACCTGGCGGGCCAGGGCCTACCCGCCAACCTGCTCCCCACAGCAGATCTGGACGCCGCTCTGAGCGGCGCGGACTGGCTGATCTCGGCGGTTCCCAGCAGCGGCTTCCGTCCCCTGTTGCAGACTCTGCGCGAGCGGGGCGGCGATACGCCCCTGATCTGGTTATGCAAAGGCTTCGAGGCCGGCACGCGCCGACTGCCGCATGAAGTGCTGGAAGAAGCCTGGCCGGAACACCCGCCGGCCGGTGTGTTGTCCGGCCCGAGTTTCGCGCAGGAAGTGGCGAGCGGGTTGCCTGTGGCGCTCACCGTCGCCTCCCGCGATGCGGATTTCGCGCGCCGCGCCGCCCACGCCCTGCACGATTCGCGCCTGCGTCTCTATGCCAGCACCGATGTGGTCGGGGTGGAACTGGGCGGCGCGGTGAAGAACGTCATCGCCATTGCCGCCGGGATTTCCGACGGCCTCGGCTTCGGCTTCAATGCGCGCGCCGCGTTGGTGACCCGCGGGCTGGCCGAGCTTACCCGCCTGGGTTTGCATCTCGGCGGACGATCGGAAACCTTCATGGGGCTGTCCGGCATGGGCGATCTGATCCTGACCTGCACCGGCGATCTTTCCCGCAACCGCCAGGTCGGCCTGCGCCTGGCAGCCGGAGAAAGCCTGGACGGCGCGGTACGCAAGCTTGGCCATGTCGCCGAAGGCGTCACGACCGCGCTCGAACTCGCCGCCCTGGCCGACTCGTTGCGGATCGACATGCCCATTACCCAAGCGGTTGCCGCCATTCTGCGTGGTGAGATGCCGCCGCGCGAAGCCGTTGCGAACTTGCTGGCACGCGAACTGCGGGACGAAGTGGCCTTTTAGTCGTCCGTCATGTCGTAGGCGAGGACACAAACGCGCCTCCGCGGGACGACTCAACCTGGAAACAGCAGTTGCCGGGATGAAAAGGGTCTGAATGCCCGGCGGTTCTAGGGGTTTCGAGAATAAGAGTGTGTCACCCACTGGGTGAGTAGACGTAGGTTGGGCAGCGGAGTCGTTGTCCGCTTTAGCGGCTTACGAATCCGGCGTGCCCAACATTGCTAAGGGTTGTTGGGCACGCTGCGCTTTGCCCAACC
>JAUXXW010000197.1 GCA_030684775.1 Pseudomonadota bacterium | reverse complement strand
CCCCCCCCCGCGACGCCCAACCTACGGCGCCATGCCGCGAAATCACGAGCCACTATATCTAGTGGGTGTATGTGACAACCCGATAAGCACAGGTTCAACGACGTAGCCGCCGAGTCCGTTCAAAGAAAACCGGAGAGAAATGTCTACAGTGAGAAACATGGTCGTACCTCACATTTGAACAAGGAAACCATCATGAAACGGCATTCGCATTCCCAGGTTTTTTCCGGCTTTCTTCTGATTTTCCTGACGCTGCTCAGTTTTGCCGCCGGCGCGGCCAGGCTGGAGATGGATCGCAACGAGCTGGTGATCGGCGAGCTCACCACCGTGCATCTGAAGGGCGCGCCGTTCATCGCCCTGGTCGACTGGAAAGTCAGCGAGGAACTGGCAATCGTCGATTCCGACAGCAATCATGTTCAGGTGCGCGGCATCCGCGCGGGTAGCGGCACCGTTACCTGCAATATGAACCTCAGCGTCCATAGCGTGAACATCACGGTGCGCGCAGCGGCGCCAGTTCAAACCACATTACCGACACCGTTGCCGCAGGCACCGCCACCGGCTTACACCGCTCCTGCCTACACCGCCCCCGCCCCCGCCCCCGTCCACACCGCGCCGAGCCATCCGGCACCCGTTCCCGCCGCCGCCGACGCGGGTTCCAGCCTGGCCGGAACCTGGCAACTCAATGCCAACGGCTACACGGGCAAGCTGGAGCTTTCCAGCAACCAGGACATGTTGAACGGCCGCGTCTGGTTCGACGCGCACGCCACCTGGGAAACGCTGAAAGAACTGTATTTCGATGACGCCATCGGTGAACTGAGTTTCACCCGTCCGGGCGCGAACCAGTCCTACCGTGGCCGTCTGCGAGGCAATACGCTGGAGGGCCGATTCACCCAATGGAGCGGCGGCGGCTATTCCGCAAACGCGCCGACCTATGCCTGGACAGCCACCCTCCCCGGCGCGGCCGTCAAACCGGCGGCCACGCCCTACGCGTACCCCGCAAGCGCTGGAGAATCCAGCAGCCTGAGGCTGGCCCGCGACCGCTACGCGCCGGGTGAAGCCATCGTGGTCGACTTCACCGCGTCGGGCAGTTATGCCGACAACGCCTGGGTCGGCATCATCCCGTCGCATATTCCGCACGGCAGCGAGGCCGAGAACGACCGCCACGACCTCACCTACCAGTACCTGCGGAAACGTACCTCCGGCAGCCTGACCTTCACCGCGCCGATGGCCCCCGGCAACTATGACCTGCGCCTGCACGACACCGACAACAACGGCCGCGAAGTGGCCTCGGTCAGCTTCCAGGTTCGCGCGGTAGCCTCTCCCGACATTGGACAAGGCCAAGCGGCGCCAACACCAGCGGCGCCCCAAGGCGGCTCGGATGACAGCCTGAAGGATGTAATGAATCAGTTGAAAGGCGTATTCGGGCGCTGAAGTGAAACGCCTGGTGAACCACAAGCGCGAGATGGGTAGGGGTTGATGCTTTCCCCCCCTTCCCCAAAGGGGGGGGAATGAGGGAGGCTATCCTACGGCGCGAAGAACTCCTTCACCTTGTCCATGAACGATTTGGCGCGCGGGTTGTGCTTGCCTTCCTGGCCGCCGCAGCAACTGTCGAACTCGCGCAGCAGTTCCTTCTGCCGCTCGGTCAGGTTGACCGGGGTTTCCACCACGAGATGCGCCATCAGGTCGCCGGGATGCTGGCTGCGCACGCCCTTGATGCCCTTGCCGCGCAGGCGGAATACCTTGCCGCTCTGGGTTTCCGAGGGAATCTTGATGGTGGCGTGGCCGTCCAGCGTGGGAATCTCGATTTCGCCGCCCAGCGCCGCCGTGGCGAAGGAAATCGGCATCTCGCAATGGAGATCGTCGTGCTCGCGCTGGAATACCTGGTGCGTTTTAAGGTGGATCTGCACGTAGAGATCGCCGGGTGGCCCGCCGTTGACCCCGGCTTCGCCTTCGCCGGAGAGGCGGATGCGATCGCCCTCATCGACCCCGGAAGGAATCCGCACCGACAGGGTTTTGTGCTTTTTCACCCGGCCCTCGCCGTGGCAATGCGTGCACGGGTCGGCGATGACGCGGCCGTTGCCGTGGCAACGCGGGCAGGTCTGCTGGATCGAGAAGAAGCCCTGCTGCATGCGCACCTGGCCGTGGCCGCCGCAGGTCGGGCAGGTCACCGGATCGGTGCCGGGCTTGGCGCCGCTGCCGTGGCAATGTTCGCACTCGGTCAGCACCGGCACGCGGATCTTGGTCTCGGTGCCGCGCGCGGCCTCTTCCAGAGAGACTTCCAGGTTGTATCTGAGATCGGCGCCGCGATAGACATTCGAGCGCCGCCCTCCCCCGCCACCTCCTCCGCCGAAGATGTCGCCGAAGATGTCCGAGAAGGCATCGGAAAAATCTCGCCCGCCGCCGGCGCCGCCGCCCATGGACGGATCAACCCCGGCATGGCCGTACTGGTTATAGGCGGCGCGCTTGTTGCCGTCGGAGAGCACCTCGTAAGCTTCCTTGGCTTCCTTGAATTTCTCCTCGGAGGCCTTTTCGCCCTGATTGCGGTCAGGGTGGTGCTTCATGGCCAACTTCTTGAAGGCCTTCTTGATTTCTTCGTCGGAGGCGCTCTTGGAGACGCCGAGAACTTCGTAATAGTCGCGTTTTGACATGAGTTATTCGTTAAGCGGAGTGAGGTGAATTGAACCTGCGGTGCCCCCACCATGTTGGGACATCCGCGGCCATATCAAGGGCAGGGACGTTGCGGACTACAGAGCCATTCGATCAGGTGATGGCGGCGCGGCGCCAAGTGCCAGAGGGCATAGCGACGCGGCGCCGATGGACAGAGGCCGGCGGTCTCGTGGTCGGTGATTTCCAGGTCGCCACCGTGCCAGACCCGCGTCAGCAGATCGTCCAGGGAGATGGCGTGGTCAAGGCACAAGGGCAGATGCTCCTCCGGCGCGCGCGCGGTGGAAACCAGATCGTGCCAACTCGCCCAGAGGCGGCCCGCAAGCGCGGGCTCCAGTTCGGCCAGCCAGACGGCGCGGTCGAAGTCGGCCGGGTGCCCCTGAAGTTCCTGTCCAAGCAGGTTGCAGAACAGCAAGGCGGCATCGGGGAACGTCGCCGCCAGCCGCGTGAAACCACCCGGCCGCGCCAGATAGCCACTGGCTTGCCAGTCGAACGCGACGCCGGGAAAGCGCCGCCGCAACAACCAGCGCGCCAGCGGGTCGGGCTCCAGCACGCTGATGCGCTCGAAGCGTTCGAGAAATTGCGCGGTAAGCGCGTAGCCACCGCTGGGGCCGATCAACACCAGATGCCGGGTTTCCGGCCGCCAGTCGGTCAGCCAGCGCCGCACCCGGGCATGGAACGGCGCCCAAAGCGTATGCCGCCGGCGCCAGGCGCGCAGGTGGTAAGGCAGGCTACCGCTGGGGTGGAACAGGTAGGTCATCGCGTTGGACGGCGCGCGGAGTAGGAAATGCAGGCTCAACAGCACTGTGGGTTGGGCAAAGCGGAGCGTGCCCAACAACACCGCGCCTCTTCATCAGCGAGCGTAGCCCGGAGGCGGCGCAGGTGCTTGACAGAGGCTTGTGGCGGGTACTACTCACCCCAGTCCGCGAGAAAACGTTGGTAGAAGGCGCGATCCGCCACGGTGGCGCCACGCACACCAACGATGGCGGAGGCGAAGCTCTGGGCCCGCTCCAGGGTGGCGGCCAGGGGCCAGCCGCGCAACTGCCCGAGCAGGAACACCGCGGTGAAGGAGTCGCCCGCCCCCACCGTGTCCACCACACGGGTCGCGGCGGCGGGTCTGACCGCCTCGTCCTTCGCCGAGGCGCTCAAGGCCAAGGCCCCCTCCTCACCCCGGGTGAGGAGAAGCTGGCGCAAATCGTAGTGAGCGAGAAACTCGCGAGCCCGGGCCACCAGGTCGCCCTGGCCCGGAGCCAGTAGCTCCAGCTCATGCTGATTCAGCTTGACCCAGTCGGCCCGCGCCACCCAGCGCAGGATGTCCGCCTTGGCCCACCAGGGTGGGCGCAGATTGACATCAAGAAAAACCGGCATATCCAGACGCCGCAGCAGGGTCTCCAGGGTGGTACGGGACTCCTCGCGGCGCAGGGCCAGGCTGCCGTGGTAGAAAAACGCGGGGCGTTCCAACTCCGGCACGTCGGCGAGGTAGATGAAGTCGTAGGCCTGATCCGGCAGGATCTCGAAACGCGGTTCGCCGTCGATCAGTTCAATGCGCACCGCGCCGGTGGGATGCGTGGGATCGGTCTGCAACCCCGCGACATCCATGCCCCAGGCGGTCATGGCCAGGCGCACCTGCCGCCCGGCGGCGTCGTCTCCCACCCGGCTGATGAACAAGGGGTTCTCGCCGAAGCCGCGCAAATGCCAGGCCACATTGAATGGCGCCCCGCCCAGCACTTCGTTGCCGTCCGGGAAGCGGTCGAACAGGACTTCGCCGAACAGGATGGGGCGTGAGTGTGCTTGGTTCATGTTTCAGTCCTCCAGCCAGACGCGGGTGGCGGGGACGAAGTGGGCCACGCCTTCCAGAATGCCGGCACTGTAATTGCCGTTCATGCCGCCCAGCCCGCCGTGGGCCAGATACAGCGTCGGGCCATGGCCATGCCTCATGGCATGACTCACCGCCTCGGCCCGCACTGTTTCCTGGGCGTTGGCCACCAACACCGAGGGGATATTGCTCACCAGGACTTCCATGTCGTTGCCGCTATCACCGGCGAAAACGGTGTGATTCAGGGGAATACCCAGGTGCTCGCGCAGAAACTCCAAAGCATGAAGTTTGCTGGCGCGGGCGGGCAGCACGTCGAGCAGGCCGGTGGCCGTGGTTTCGTCCACGCTCCAGACCAGATTGACGCGGGCGCCGGTGGGGGCGAGATGGTCGCGCACCCGGGCCAGGAGCGCGGAGGGGTCCGCCAGCGCAGCGGCGTAATAACTCAATTTGCAGGGGCCTTGTTTGGCCGCTTCCTGCAAACGCAGATCGGCGATGCCGACCAGCGCGGCGGCCAACTCGTCGTGGCCGCATCCGGCCCAGTCCACGGCGATGGTTTGCAGCCAATCGCCGCGCTGGTTCCAGTCGTCGCCCTGCAATTCATAAAGGCTGGTGCCGACGTCGCCGATGACGAAATCGGGCTGGGGCAGGTCGTATTCGGCTATCGCCGCTTCCACCAATTCCCGGTGGCGGCCGGTCACATAGGCGAGCCGCACCTCGGGACGGGCGACGAAACGACGGAAACGCGGGCGCGCCAGGGGCGATTCCGGCTGTGCGCCATTGGGCAGCAGGGTACGGTCGAGGTCCGTGGCGAGGAGGATGAGATCATCCATTCAACGGTCCTCCGGCTGCGGCACTCGGCAGGCGCTGTAGAAATCGTAATAGTCGATGGCCTCCAGGATGCCGCGCGCGTAGCCGGCCTGGGCGAAGTAGATGCGTTCCACCTCGGCCAGGACGCGCAGTTCGTCGTTGTGGCGGTTGGCCACCACCACCGCCAGGGTATTGCCGCGCATCATGTCCTCGTCCGAGCCGGAGCCGCCCGCGGCCAGGATGTGCTCCAGGGGGATGCCCCACTGGTCGGCGAACCAGCGCACGGCGAAGCCCTTGGAAGCGCGGATGGGCAGCACGTCGAGGAACTGGCCGAAGGAAACGGTGGCGTTCACCGTCTGGTCGCCCTGGTGCAGCAGGCGGTTGATCTCTTCCAGCGAGGGAGCCACCTGGGGATCGATGTAATAACTGATCTTGTAGCGGCTCTGGTCTGCCTTGGGCTGGCGCTTCAGACCCGGCAGTTCGTCCAGGATGGCGCGCACCGCGGCGGGGGTCCAGAGGTGGTCGATGTGCCGGGTCCAGGCCTGGTCAACGGCATATTCCGGGGCGAAGTGGATCTCCGAACCGAGGCTGGTGATGAGCACGTCCGGCATCGGTATGCCGTAGCGGCGCATGACCTTGAGGGCGGATTCCAGGGAGCGGCCCGTGACGATGCCGAAGCTGGCGCACTTGCGGTGCTCCCGCACCACCCGCACGAATTCCGCCAGCGATTCCGGATCGCCCAGCAGGTTCTGGTCCAGGTCGGTGAAGATGGCGCGGTCGTGATACAGCATGGGACGGCGACCAGGCGGCTTGCGGGCGGGGCCACCGTGTTCCAGGAGCGGTTTCACGGCTTCGAGATAGCGTTCGGCATGGGCCTGCCAGGAATAATGCCGCTGCACACCTTGTAAACCCGCCTGTGCCAGGGTCGTCCAGGTGTCTTCGTCCTTCAGCACATTCACCAAAGCCACCGCCATCTCGTCAGGGTTGAGGGGGTCGATCAGGTAACCGTTGTGGCAATTGCCGATGATGTCCCGCGGGCCGCCGTCGAAAGTGGCGACGATAGGCAGGCTGCTGGCCGCCGCCTCGATCAGGGTCAGACCGAAAGGCTCGGTCAGCGCCGGGTTGACGAAGACGCCGCCGGATGCCGCCGCCAGGCGATACAACACCGGCACTTCATCGCGTTTATGGTGTTTCGGATAAGCCACCTTGCCATAGAGATCGTAACGATCGACATCCAGCAGCAGATCGCCCAGGACAGTCTGGGCACCGCTATCCAGGTCACGGATGTCGTCGCGATTGCCGGCCACCACCACCAGATTGGCGAGTTTCTGGAGTTCCGGAGACTCGCCGTAAGCCCGCACCAGGGTGGCGATATTCTTGCGTTCGTCGGGGCGCGACAGGGCCAGGATCATGGGCTTGGCGGGGTCGCTGAGGAAGCGGGCTACTTCGCCGGCGATGGGCGCGCCCTGTTCGTCGCCATTGGGTGGCGTGAAGCATTTCAGATCCGTGCCCGGTGGGATGACCCGCATCTGCTCGGGCTGATAGTGGTCGTAAAGCCCGTACTGTTCCTCGATCTCGTTGGCGGTGGAGGCGATCACCAGCGACGCCGAACCCAGCGTCAATTCCTCCGCCTCCACGCGCCGGGCCATGTGGTAACGCGCCTCGATCACGTCCCGCTTCAAGCCCGAGGCGATCAGGCGGCGACGCTTCACCCGACCCAGAGAATGGCCGGTATGCATCAACGGAACGCCCAACAGGTTGGCCAGACGCGTGCCCACGTAGCCGGCATCCGCATAGTGGCTATGGACGATATCCGGGGTTTGCCCCTCGGCGCGCAGAAAGGCCAGTGCGTTATCGGCGAAGGAGTCGAGGTGATCCCAAAGTTCTTCCTTGCGGATGTAGCCCTCGGGCCCGGCGTCGATACGCACGATGCGGGCCTTGGGGCCGAGGGATTCGGTCTGCTGGGCATAGTCGGAACTCACCTGGAGGTCTGCCACACGCCGGGTCATCAGATCCACCCGCGCCACGCCGGGCAGTTCCGCCAGGGCGCGGGCCAGTTCCACCACATAAAGGGTTTGCCCGCCGGTATCCGCATCCCGCCCCAACTCCAGGTTGGGGCCGCGAATGAGGCCGTGGACACTAATCAACAACAGGTACAGACCTTGCGGGCCGGAGGACGATTTTTGCGCGGAGACGGAGGGGTTCATTGGGGCGACGGCTCCTTGCCGATACCCCCCTTGGTGCAGGCCAAGGGGGCGGGTAGTCATTTTGCTCAAGACATCGAAAAAGATGCTTCTCGATGCCCCCGCGAGGGGGGATTGGGCTCGAATAAACGCGCGTCAGGGTAAACCGTTAAGCCCTTGCTTGGCAAAAACGGGGACTTCCCGGCACACCCGGTCGTCCATGGCACAGCCGACTTGGCCAAGTTAGCCAGAATCGCTAGACTGGCGGCCCATCGCGAGGAAAAAACCCATGCAAGTCAACATGCTCGAAGCCAAGAATCAGCTTTCCCGCCTGGTGAAAGCCGCCCAGGCCGGCGAGGAGGTGATCATCGCCAATCATGGCGTGCCGGTGGTGCGCATTTTGCCGATGGAAAGTAGCGAACCGGCGCGCAGTCTGGCGGATGAACTGGCCGGCCTGCGCGCCCTGCTGCGCGAGGAGGATGCCGAGTTGGCACTGCCGCCGCGCATTGATCGGGCCGACACCTTCATGGCCGCGATAGAGGACGACCATGTGGTTGATTGACACCAACATCATCAGCGAACTCTGCCGCCGCCAACCGGACCCCGGTGTGCTGGCCTGGGCTTCAGGTATCAGCGAATTCCGCGTCTCCGCCATCAGTGTCGAAGAAATCGCCTATGGCCTCGCATGGCGCCCCAATCCCCGCATTCAGGACTGGATCGGCGGCTTCTTCACACGCCATGCCGCCCTGCCGGTCACACAGGAAATCGCCCGCCGCGCCGGCGAACTGCGCGGCCGGCTTGCCGCCCAGGGAAGCCCGCGCAGCCAGGCCGACATGCTGATCGCCGCTACCGCCCTGGTTCACAACCACACCCTGGTTACCCGCAACAGCCGCGACTTCGATGGTTGCGGCCTACCCCTGCTCAACCCTTTCTCTCTCTAAGCGAAATCATATGGCCCAATATGTAATGTCCATGCTCCGTGTGAGCAAAATCGTTCCCCCGAAACGCCAGATCATCAAGGACATCTCCCTGTCCTTCTTCCCCGGCGCCAAGATCGGCCTGCTGGGTCTGAACGGCTCCGGCAAATCTACCGTGCTGAAAATCATGGCCGGCGTCGACAAGGAATTCGATGGCGAGGTGCAGCGCCTGGCCGGCATTTCCATCGGCTATCTGCCGCAGGAACCGCAGCTCGACCCGGAAAAGACCGTGCGCGACGAGGTCGAAGCCAGCCTGGGCGAAGTCATGCAGGCGCAGCAGAAGCTGGAAGCGGTCTATGCCGCCTACGCCGAACCGGACGCCGACTTCGACAAGCTCGCCGAGGAACAGGGGCGGCTGGAAGCCATCATCTCCGCCTCCGGCAGCGACGCCGAACACCAGATGGAAATCGCCGCCGACGCCCTCGGCCTGCCCGCCTGGGATGCCGTCATCAAGAACCTCTCCGGTGGTGAAAAACGGCGCGTGGCGCTATGCAAGCTGCTGCTGGAAAAACCCGACATGCTGTTGCTCGACGAACCCACCAACCACCTCGACGCCGAATCGGTGGAATGGCTGGAACAGTTCCTGGTGCGCTTCCCCGGCACCGTGGTCGCCGTCACCCACGACCGCTACTTCCTCGACAACGCCGCCGAGTGGATTCTCGAACTCGACCGCGGCCACGGCATCCCCTGGAAAGGCAACTATTCCGCCTGGCTGGAACAGAAAGAAGCGCGCCTGGAAACCGAAAACAAGCAGATCGACGCCCACATGAAGGCGATGAAGCAGGAACTGGAATGGGTGCGTCAGAACCCCAAGGCGCGCCAGGCCAAGTCCAAATCGCGTCTGGCCCGCTTCGAGGAACTCAACTCGGTCGAATACCAGAAGCGCAACGAAACCCAGGAAATCTTCATCCCGGTCGGCGAGCGACTGGGTGACAAGGTCATCGAATTCAACGGCGTCAGCAAAAGCTTCGGCGACAAACTGCTGATCGACAACCTCAGCTTCCAGGTGCCGCCCGGCGCCATCGTCGGCATCATCGGCCCCAACGGCGCCGGCAAATCCACCCTGTTCCGCATGATCCAGGGCCGCGAGCAACCCGATAGCGGCGGCATCGACATCGGCCCCACCGTGAAAGTCGCCTCGGTCGATCAATCACGCGAAGGCCTGGAAGACAGCAAGACGGTGTTCGACGCCGTCGCCGACGGCGCCGACATCCTCACCGTCGGCCGCTTCGAAATGCCCGCCCGCGCCTACCTCGGCCGCTTCAACTTCAAGGGCGGCGACCAGGGCAAGCTGGTCGGCAGCCTCTCCGGCGGCGAACGCGGCCGCCTGCACCTGGCGAAAACGCTGATCCAGGGCGGCAACGTCCTGCTGCTCGACGAACCCTCCAACGACCTCGACGTGGAAACCCTGCGCGCCCTGGAAGACGCGTTATTGGAGTTCGCCGGCTGCGTCCTGGTCATCTCCCACGACCGCTGGTTCCTCGACCGCATCGCCACCCACATCCTCGCCTGCGAAGGCGAATCCCACTGGGAATTCTTCTCCGGCAACTATCAGGAATACGAGGCCGACAAGAAACGCCGCCTGGGCGAGGAAGGCGCGAAACCGAAGCGGATTCGGTACAAGCCGATCAGCCGCTAGCGCGGTTCGCATCATTTCCATGCGCAAGGCGGCAAGCGATGAAACCGACCTCTACTACCTCAACGCCGGCTGCGTCGAGTGGAAAACCGCAGTCCACGTAGGGCGGAAAAGCCGGCGGCTTCTTGCCGGCGCCTTCCGCCATCTTCCCGCAGCATTCGGCGGAAGGCGCGATAAAGCCGCTTTTCCGCCCTACTTGCTACTTGCTTTGAATGAGCCTCACCATCAAGAGTCAGAAACGTAGGTTGGGCAAAGCGAAGCGTGCCCAACATCGCGGCGGTTCGTTGGGCACGATTCGCTTTGCCCAACCTACGTCATTGAGTGGATAAGTTGAATAGCGCTCGCCACTGAGCGCCATTAACTTATGGGGCACCCGCCCACAGGAGGAATCATGAAGAAAAGTCACGCCCCCAACCCCGTGAACAAAGCCACGCTCGTCCACGAACCCACCCGAACCGGCCTTTCCGCAGGCGCCATCAAGCAGGCGTTTCTGGACAACCTGTTCTATGTGCAGGGGCGCTTTCTGGAAATCGCCACGCCCAACGATCACTACCAGGCGCTGGCCTATACCCTGCGCGATCGCCTGCTGCTGCGCTGGGTGAACACCGTGCAGACCTACCGGGAAAGCAACTGCCGCACGGTCTGCTACCTCTCGGCGGAATACCTGCCCGGCCCCCACCTGGGCAACAACCTGGTCAATCTCGGCATCATGGAGAATGCCCGCGCCGCGCTGACCGAGTTGGGACTGGATCTGGACACCATCCTCGACCTGGACGTCATCATGGAACACGAGGAGGAGCCCGGCCTGGGCAACGGCGGCCTCGGGCGCCTGGCGGCCTGTTTCATGGATTCCCTGGCGACCATGCAGATACCGGCCATCGGCTACGGCATCCGCTACGAATACGGCATCTTCGACCAGATCATCCGCGACGGCTGGCAGGTGGAAACCAGCGACACCTGGCTGCATTACGGCAACCCGTGGGAAGTACGCCGCCCCAATATCAGTTTCGAGATCAAGGTGGGCGGCCACGTTGAAACCTATAGCGATGGCGACGGCCGGGCGCGCTCGCGCTGGGTCTCCCAGGACGTGTTCCGTGGCGTCGCCTTCGACACGCCCATCCTCGGGCACGGCGTCAACACCGTGAACCTCCTGCGTCTGTGGGCCGCCGAAGCCCCCGAGTCCTTCGATTTCCAGACCTTCAACCAGGGCGACTACGCCGGCGCCGTAATGCGGAAAGTGCGTTCGGAAACCGTCAGCAAGGTGCTCTACCCCAACGACGACGCGGACAGCGGCAAGCGCCTGCGCCTGATGCAGCAGTATTTTTTCGTCTCCTGCGCCTTGCAGGACATGTTGCGCATCCACCTCGGCACGGGCCTGCCGCTGGACAAGTTCCACGAGAAGTTCGCCGCCCAGCTCAACGACACCCACCCCACCATCGCAGTGGCCGAGCTCATGCGCCTGCTCGTCGACATCCACGGTGTGGACTGGGACACGGCCTGGGGCGTCACCACCCGCACCTTCGCCTACACCAACCACACCTTGCTACCCGAGGCCCTGGAAAAGTGGCCGCTGCCCCTGTTCCAGAACCTGCTGCCGCGCCATCTGGAAATCGTCTACGAGATCAACCGGCGCTTTCTCGATGACATGCGCCTGCGCTACCCCTATGACGACGCCCGCATCGCGCGCCTCTCCATCATCGACGAGACCGGCCCGCGCTATGTTCGCATGGCCAACCTGGCGTGCGTCGGCGCGTTCGCGGTCAACGGCGTCGCCGCCCTACACACGCGCTTGCTGGGCGAAACCGTGCTGCGCGACTTCCATGACACCTGGCCGGAGAAGTTCCAGAACAAGACCAATGGCGTCACCCCCCGGCGCTTCATCATGCTCGCCAACCCCGGCCTGGCAGGGCTGCTCAGCGAAAGCCTGGGCGAAGGCTGGGTGACCGACCTGGACCGCTTGCGCGGCCTGGAAAAATTCGTCGACGACACCGCTTTCCAGGATCGCTGGCAGGTGGTGAAGCGCGAACGCAAGGCCAACTTGGCCAACTTCATCGCCCGCACCCAAGGCATCAGCATTGACCCGGACAGCCTGTTCGACATCCACGCCAAGCGCATCCACGAATACAAGCGCCAGCAACTCAACGTCCTGCACATCGTCGCCCTCTACAACCGGCTCAAACAGAACCCCGGCCTGGACATCGCCCCGCGCACGTTCATCTTCGGCGGCAAGGCCGCGCCGGGCTACACCATGGCCAAACTCATCATCAAGCTGATCAACTCCGTGGCCGAAGTCGTCAACCGTGACCCCGACATCAAAGACCGCATCAAGGTCGTGTTCGTGCCGGACTACAACGTCAAGGTGGCGCAGCACGTCTACCCCGCCGCCAACCTCTCCGAACAGATTTCCACCGCCGGCAA
>JAUXXW010000192.1 GCA_030684775.1 Pseudomonadota bacterium | reverse complement strand
CCACATCCTACGGGGGGCCTTCGATTCCGGCTGTTTCACAGTAATTCAAAGGCTTATCGTGAGAACAAATTAGCCGTGGACTTGTAGCGCCGGCTTGATAAAACTTTACCCTTCATGTCCAGCCAACTCGTCCGATCGGGCCGAAATAGCCGGTAAGTACGTCTACGCTACTTGTCGTCGTGGTCGGCGATAAGGCACGAATCGCACCACACGGCGCGAGCGTGGACGAAGTGCGGCAATCACTTCCATCCGCCCTGCTTCTCCTCGCGGCATTTCGCGTCGGAAAGCTGAACAGGTACGATCCCCCCTTCCCTCACCCGACATGGACCGAAGTAATGAAATGGCTTAGCAAATTACTGAAAAAACCCGACGCGAAGCCATCCGTGCCATCAAGTCCCGCGACCGCCAGATCAGCCAAACCGGCCGAAAATAGCGAACGCTTGCGTGGCGCGCTGGCTACCGCCACCGATGAAGGGGAACGCCTGCAACTTACCGCCCACCTGGGTCGGGCTCTGGCGGGGCAGGCGCGGGCGCCGCATGCCGAGGACTCGCCCGAGGTCTGGGTCGCGGCGATATGCCATGCGCCGGACAAGGCGCTGGCACTGGCCTGGTTGGCGGGCCTGAAGGATGACGCCCACCTGGGCGAGGTGGCAACGCGGGCGCGCGGCGCCGAAGTCCGCTTCGCGGCGACCCAGCGCATCGGGACGAACGCGGTGCTGGAGCAGGTCGCCCAGGCCAGCCGGGACAAGGATAAACGCGTCTATCGCCACTGCGCCGACCTGCTGCGGCAACAGCGACAGGCGGAAGCGAGCGCCCGTCGCGCGCTGGAAATCGCCGATGAACTGCGCGGCCTGCTCGACGTCGCCCCGCTGCCCGTGACACCGCTGCTCGATCTGAAAAAAGAATTGAGCACCCTGGGAGAAGCCGGCGAGCCGGGCGGGGAATGCCATGTGCTGCTGGAACATGCGCTCACCCGACTGCAACAGGAAGCGGAAGCACGGCGTGGTTTGCAACTGAACCAAAGCACGGCCGTAGCCCTGGCGTCGGAATGCGCGAACGCCGCATGGCCGTGGAGCGAACAGCTCGCCGGCTGGCGCGCCCGCATCGACACCCTGAGCCAGGCCTCGGCCGGGCTGCCAGCCTGGCTTGCGGAGCAGGCCTCGGCGCGAGCGCTGGGCGAGACTTTGGCTGAGATCGAATCCCGCCTGGCGACGCTTGCCGGCGACGACGAACGCGCTCTCGCCTGCGAACAGTTCCTCGCCCCGCTGGAGGCCGGCGCGCAGCCCGATACGGGCACGGCGTCGGCCTGGGACGCTCTGGCCAAGCCGACTCATACGGACGCGCGCCAGGCTCTGGAGACGCGCCGGCAGGCGCTGAATACCTACCTGCCGCCCGTCACCGTGAGCGAACCGGCACCGGCACCGCCGCCGCGAGCCAAGCCGCGCGTCGACCACGACGCCGTGCGCGAACTGCTGGACAAACTGGAGCAAGCCATCGAACAGGGGCATCTGGTCGATGCCGACGTGATCGCGAAACAGATCAAGGCCACGCCAGGCGGTAACAGCCTGCATGGCGCCCTGGAATCGCGCTGGCACAGCCTCCAGGCGCAACTGGAACAGTTACGTGGCTGGGCGCGCTGGGGCACGGGGCAGGCACGCGAGCAACTGATCACCGCCGCCGCTGAACTGCTGAACGGCGAACGCGAGGTCGAGGAGTTGGCCAGCGCCATTCCCGCGCTGCGCGAGGAATGGAAACGTCTGAACGCGCACGGCGCGGCCGCGAAAGGACAGTGGGAAAGCTTCGACACGACACTGGAAAAAGCCTATCAGCCGGTGGCCGCCCGCCGCGCCGAGGAAGCGGTGCTTCAGGCCGAGGCGCGCGCGGCCAAGGAGGCGCTGTGCGCCGACTGGGAGGCCGAGGTGGCCGGCATCGTCTGGGATCAAGCCGACCTCAAAGTGATCGAAGCCCGACACGCGGAGATGATCAAACAATGGCGTGCCACGCCACAGGCGGGGTTCCGTGACGAGCGCGGTTTGCGCAAGCGCTTCGACACCCTGATCGGCGGCATCGAGCAACGCCTGGACGCAGCGCGCAGCGCCGAATTGGAACGGCGCGAGCAACTCATAGCCGAGGCAGAAGCGCTGAGCGAGCAGACCGACCTGGGGCGGGCCATGACGGAAGCCAAGGCATTGCAGGCGCGCTGGAGCCATCCAACGACGCCGGTACGGCTCAAACGGAGGGATGAAGAGAAACTATGGAAGCGCTTTCGCGCCGCCTGCGACGACGTGTTCGGGCGCCGCGATGCCGAGCGCGCCGAACAAGACGCGCAGCGCCAGGAGCGGGCACAGTCACGCCAGTTATTGCTGGATACCTTCGCGGCCACGCTGACAAACGCCGATGCCAACGGCATCAAGCAGGCCCTGTCCCAGTTCCGCGCCGACTGGAACGCCGGCAAGCCGGCCACGCGCGAAGCCGGCGACAGACTGGAGACCCAGGCGCGTGACCTGCAGCAACAGGCGCAACAGCAACTCGATGAACTGCGCAACAAAAAGCATCTGGTGCGTTTTGAACTGCTGGCCCGGAGGGCCAGCCTGGCCGAATGCGTCGAGGCGGCAGTACTCGCCGCCGGGCCGCTGGAGGCTGTTGTTGCCGAGGCGAAACAGGCTTGGGACGGGCTGCCACAGTTACCGGGAAAAATCGAAAACCTGCTCGCCCAGCGTTTTTCCGATGCGAGCAGCGTGACCCACGCCGTGCTTGCTACCGGCCGCGAGACCCGGGAAGCCTTGCTGCTCGACCTGGAGATTGCCCTCGGCCTTCCCTCGCCGGAGACCTACGCGGAAGTTCGCCACAAACGCCAACTGGAGCGATTGCAAAACCGTTTCGGCACCGCCGCGCCGCAGTCACTGGAAGCAGAAACACTGCTGACCCGGTGGTACGCCACAGCCGCGCTTCCGGATGCGGTTTTCGACCGCCGGATCGCGCTGGTTGTGCGCCAGTTGGCTGAGCAGATCGCCCCTGGCAACGGGAGCGGAACAGGGAAATAGCTCCGTAGCGCCGTAGGTTGGGCAAATCGAAGCGTGCCCAACGAACCGTCGCGATGTTGGGCACGCTTCGCTTTGCCCAACCTACGTCACTGCCCAACCTACGTCACTGTGGCATTTCGCTACGGGCTTCCCCGCAGCATTTCGCCGGCATGTTCACGAGTGGCTTCGGTGAGCTTCACGCCGCCGAGCATGCGGGCGACTTCCTCGATGCGGGCTTCGCTTTCCAGTTTCACCACGCGTGAGAGGGCGTGGCCGGCCTGGGTGGATTTGCTGACCTGATAGTGCTGGGCGGCGCGGGCGGCGACTTGCGGAAGGTGGGTGACACAGAGCACCTGGCGGGTCTGGCCGAGGTCGGCGAGGAGTCGGCCGACGATTTCCGCGACACCACCGCCGATGCCGGAATCGACTTCGTCGAAGATCAGGGTGGGCGCGCCGGAGACGCCGGAGAGCACGGTTTGCAAGCCCAGGCCGATGCGTGAGAGTTCGCCGCCGGAGGCGGTTTTGGCAAGCGGCTTCAGGCTCTGGCCGGCGTGCGGGGAGACGCGGAACTCGATGTCTTCGAGGCCGTGCGCGGCGGCTTCGCCCGCGACGAGGCCGGCTTCGAAGGCGCCGCCCTGCATGGCGAGGTGCTGCATGGCGGCGCTGACCGCTTTATCCAGACGACCGGCGGCTTCACTGCGTTGTTGTGTGAGCTTGCCGGCCAGTTTGCGATACCCGGCTTCGGCCTTGGCCTCCGCACGTTTCAGCGCTTCCAGGTCACCGGCCGCGCCGAGTTCCTGCAATTGCGCGCTGGCTTCGGCGAGGGTTTCCGGGATGTCTTCGGGGCGCAGGCGGAACTTGCGAGCGGTGTCCTGCACGGCGGCGATGCGCGCTTCGGCGTCGCTCAAGGCTTGCGGGTCGAGGTCGACGCGTTCGGCATAACGGGTGAGTTCACGCGCGGCTTCCTGCAAGGTATCGGCGGCGCTTTCCAGCATGCCGAGGGATTCGACCAGGCCGGGGTCGATTTCGGCGAGTTCGCTCAACTTGCCACGCGCGTCGCGCAGGCGGGAAAGGACACAGTCGCCATCGTCGTCGAGCAGCGCGGCGGCGGCCTGGGAACCGGCGAGCAAGTCGGCGGCATGGGCCAGGCGGCGATGCTCTTCCTGCGAGGCGGCCCAGCCTTCATGGGTGAAAGCCAGGGCGGTGAGTTCGTTGACCGTCCAGGTCAGGCGTTCACGTTCGGCTTCCTGCTCGCCGGCATGGCTTTCCGCGTTCTCGCGGCGCGCGCGGGCGTCGCGCCAGGCACGAAAGGCGTCGGCGACCTCGGTGGCCAACTGCGTGGAACCGGCGTAGGCGTCAAGTAGACGACGCTGTTCGGCACTCTTGAGCAGGGAGTAGTGGGCATGCTGGCCGTGAATATCGACCAGATGCTCGCCCGCCGCCTTGAGTTGCTGAGCGGTGGCGGCGCGGCCGTTGATGAAGGCGCGGGAACGGCCGCCGGCCTCGATCACGCGGCGCAGCAAGAGAACGCCCTCCTCGCCCGCCAGATCGTTCTCCTCCAGCCAGGCGGCCAACTCGGGCAGGCCCTCCAGGGAGAACTCGGCCGCCACTTCGGCGCGTTGCGTGCCTTCCCGCACCACGCCGGCCTCGGCGCGTTCGCCGAGAACCAGGGAGAGGGCATCGAGCAGGATGGATTTGCCGGCGCCGGTTTCGCCGGTAAGCACGGAGAAGCCGGCATGAAAGTCCAGTTCCAGGCGGTCGACCAGGACGAAGTCAGAGAGGGTCAGGGAGAGGAGCATTAGCGGGATGCGGGAAGTTGGACGGCGCGCGCACGACTCCCCCCTTTTTCAAAGGGGGGCTGGGGGGGATTTCTCCAAGCCCGGCGCCAGCACAACCGTCGCCAAATCCCCCCTGCCCCCCTTTGGTAAAGGGGGGTAAACGACGCGCGGAGCCGTGGGTGGGTCAAAGTTTCTCCCCCCAATGCAGTTTCTGTCGGAGGGTGTCGTAGTAGTTGTGGCCTATGGGGTGGAGCAGACGCACGGTGTTTCTGGCGCGCTGGATCACCACGCGGTCGCCGATTTTCAGGTCGGCGTGTTGCTGGCCGTCGAAGTGGACACGGGCGTCGTCGGCGTGGATCAGGTTGATCTCGATTTCGGAATGGCTGTTCACGGCGATGGGCCGCGCGGAAAGCGTGTGCGGGCAGATCGGCACCAGCACCACGGCTTCCAGGGTGGGATGCAGGATCGGGCCGCCACCGGAGAGCGCATAGGCGGTGGAACCGGTGGGCGTGGCTACCACCAGGCCGTCGGCGCGCTGACTGTAGACGAACTGATTGTCGATGTAGACCTCGAATTCGATCAGCCGGCCCAGCGTGCTCTTGCTCACCACCACATCGTTGAACGCGTAGGCGGCGATCAGCACATCCTCGGCACGCTCCACGCTGGACATCAGCATGATCCGCTCCTCCGCCACATACTGGCCGGAAAGCATTTCATCCAGAGTGGAGAACATGGTGTCGATGGACACATCGGCGAGAAAACCAAGGCGTCCCTGATTGACGCCGATCAGCGGCACGCGATGATCGACCAGCGCGCGCGCGATATTGAGCAGAGTGCCGTCACCACCCAGGACAATGGCCAGATCCGCCACCGCGCCCATTTCAGCCAGGCTTGCCACCGGATAATCGCAGGTCTCGCAGGCTTCCGCCGTGTGCGCGGTAATCATTACCGTATGCCCGCGCTTTCTGAGATAGTCCGCCAGACGCAACAAAGAGCCGGCGCTGCCGGGTCGGTTGTATTTGCCCACCAGGGCGATGGTCTTGAAATCTGAATTCATGGCGTGAAATTATAGCCGTCCTCTCAAGTCGTTCGCCGGGCCGCCCCAAGAACGACTTGCCCTCCCTCGGGGGGGCGACTCGGGTGATTTTTCCGAGTCGGGGGCTCAACCAACCACCTGACACCCGCCATGCTCAACGACCGTGCTCGTCTCCTCCTCAAGTTCCTCGTCGAACGCTATATCGAAGACGGCCAACCTGTGGGCTCGCGCACCCTTTCCCAGCACACCGGGCTGAATCTCTCGCCCGCATCCATCCGCAACGTGATGGCCGATCTGGAAGAAGGCGGCTTCATCGCCAGCCCACATACTTCCGCCGGACGCATCCCCACCGCGCGCGGCTATCGTTTATTCGTGGACACGCTGCTGACGGTCAAGCCGCTGCAGCAGGGCGAAGTCCGCCAGATCGAATCCACTTTGGCGCCCAATGATCCGCAACGACTGGTCAACGCCGCCTCGCACCTGCTGGCCGAACTTTCCGCCTATGCCGGCGTGGTGCTCACGCCCAAGCGGCGCAACCTGGGGCTGCGCCAGATCGAATTCCTGAGTCTGTCGGACAAACGCCTCCTGCTCATCATGGTCACCGCCGAAGGTGAAGTGCAGAACCGCGTGATCGTCACCGATCGCCCCTACGACCCCAGCCAACTGGTGCGCGCCGCCAACTATTTCAATCAACATTTCGCCGGCTTCTCCTTCGAGCAGGTGCAGCCGCGCCTGGCGCGTGAACTGGTACAACTCCAGTCGGACATCAGCCAACTCATGGAAGCCGTGGTCAGTGTCGGCACCGAAGCGTTCAGCGGCGTCGGCAAGGAATATGTGCTCTCCGGCGAACGCAATCTGCTCGGCAGCCCGGATCTGTTCTCCAACATGGGGCGATTGCGCGAACTGTTCGGTCTGTTCGAGCAAAAGACCGAACTCATGCAATTGCTGGACGTAAGCCATGCCGCCAGCGGCGTGCAACTGTTCATCGGCGCGGAGTCGGGTGTCGCCCCGCTCGATGAGTGCAGCGTCATCGCAGCGCCTTATGAGGTGGACGGCGAAGTCGTCGGCACCCTCGGTGTCATCGGCCCCACCCGCATGGCCTACGAACGGGTGATTCCCATCGTCGACATCACCGCCAAGCTGCTGTCGAACGCGCTGTCGTTTCACTGAAGCCAATTTAAAAGCTTGCCCGATTATTTATTGTTGTTACGATAAATATGCAGATCGAATTTGATCCGATCAAGCGCGAGAAAACTCTGACGGAACGGGGTCTGGATTTTGCCGATGCTCCACAGATATTCGCGGGTCCGGTGATTGAGGCTGAAGACGGCCGGTTCGATTATGGCGAGACCCGTATCACCTCGATGGGCATGCTGAATGATCGTTTGGTGGTGCTGGTTTGGACGCAACGCGGCGAGGTACGCCGCATCATTTCGATGAGGTACGCCAATGAACGCGAAATTACCCGTTACAACCTCCACCTGGATCGACCCGGATGACGCCCCGGAACTGACGGATGAATGGCTTGAAAAAGGCACGTACCGCATCGACGGAAAGGTGGTTTCACCCGAGGAAGGCAAAGCCGCCTTCCGTGAAGCCCTGCGCAGGGGCCGGCCGAAAGCCGACACCGTCAAGCAATCCCTGACCGTGCGCTACGACGCCGATATCGTCGCCGCCTTCCGTTCCAGCGGCCCCGGCTGGCAGTCGCGCATGAACGCGGCTCTGCGCGAATGGCTGGAAACGCATACACCGGCCTGAAACACCGGTAGCGATCCAATACATCATCCAAAATCCAGCCATCAAAATTCGAGATCGCCCATGCCCTACTACCTCCCCGAACCCCCTCAGCAACACGACCAGCCCGCCCGCGTCGGCATTCTGCTGATCAACCTGGGCACACCGGAGGCGCCGACGGCGGCGGCGGTGCGGCCGTATCTCAAGGAATTTCTCTGGGATCGCCGGGTGGTGGAGATTCCCCGTCCGGTCTGGTGGCTGATCCTCAACGGCATCATCCTCAACACCCGACCGGCGAAATCCGCCGAGAAATACGCCGCGATCTGGCGGCCGGAAGGCTCGCCGCTACAGGTCTATACGGAGCGAATGACCAAGCTGCTCAAGGGCAGTCTCGGCGAACGTCTGGGCCAACCCGTGCTCGTGGACTACGCCATGCGCTACGGCCAACCCAGCGTGGCCGAGAAAATTCAGGCCATGAAGGCGCGGGGTGTCGACCGCTTGCTGATCGTGCCGCTCTATCCCCAATATGCCGCCAGCAGCACCGGTTCAGCCCTGGATGCCGTGTGGGAAAACCTGCTGCACAGCCGCAATCCGCCGGAAACCCGCTCGATCAAGCATTTCCATGACCATCCCGGTTACCTCGGTGCACTGCGCCAGAGCGTGGAAGCTTACTGGGCGGAACATGGCCGCCCCGATGTGCTGGTGATGAGTTTCCACGGTACACCGCGCCGCACGCTCGACCTCGGCGACCCCTACCACTGCGAATGCCGGAAAACCGGGCGTCTGCTCGCGGAAGCGCTGGGACTGGCGCCGGAACAGTTCCGCATCAGCTTCCAGTCACGTTTCGGCCGCGCGGAATGGTTGCAACCCTATACCGCCGCGACCCTGGAAGAACTTGGCCGCGGCAAGACCCGGCGCGTGGACGTGATCTGCCCCGGCTTCGTCGCCGATTGCCTGGAAACCCTGGAAGAAATCGCCATGGAAGGCAAAGCCACTTTCCTCAATGCCGGAGGCGGCGAGTTCCGCCACATCCCGGCGCTCAACGACCGCCCCCTGTGGATCAACGCGCTCACCGATCTCGTCCAGTCACACCTGACCGGATGGATAGACGAAACCTGGAACGATGCCGCTGAAAATCAGGAAAGCCAATTACGGCTCCAGCAGGCATGCGCCCTGGGAGCCAAAAAATAGCGGAAACCCGCGCCAATATTAGGGTTTGCTTGTTGACTGGTATGTTTTGACCGGCAACAATCCGGCCGCCATACCATCATTGACTTAGGTCAATTCGGCTTTGGGGCGAGATCATCCCCTGAACTACGGCAACCTCACTGGGAAGCCGCTTTGTTTATTTTCTGGAGGAGCATATGAAGAAATCCATCGCTTTGACTCTGCTGATCGCGGGTGCGCTAGGCGCCGCCTCGGCCTACGCATCGGGACACGGTGACCCGCGCGCCCGTTTCATCGCAGCTAACTGCGCCTACTGCCACGGCCCCGATGGCCATAGCCGCGGCGCCGTCCCCAGCCTGGCCGGCCTCGAATCCAAGTATTTCGTCGACCAGATGAAGGCCTTCCGCGATGGCTCTCGTCCCGCCACGGTGATGCAGAAACACGCGATGGGATACACCGAGGCCGAGTATGAACTCATGGGCAAGTGGTTTGCCGCCCACAAGTAACGGACGAGAAGGAAAAAACATGACTATTGATCGCCGCGAATTTCTGAAAGTCTCCGCCGGTGCCGCTGGCGCCGTCACCCTGTCCGGCCTCGCCGGATGCGCCTCCACCAGTATCGCCAGCGCCAAGCCCAAGGTCGTCGTCGTCGGGGCCGGTTTCGGTGGCGCCACCTTCGCCCGTTACATCAAGCTCTGGGCACCCCAGGCTGAAGTTACCGTCATCGAGCCCAACCCCGTCTTCACTTCCTGCCCGTTCTCGAACACCGTGCTGGCAGGCATCAACAAGATGGAAGACATCTCCATGCCCTACGACAACATCAAGAAAGTCGTGGACAACTTCGTGCCGGATACCGTCACCGCCATCGATAACGCCAAGCAGACCGTGACCACAGCGGGCGGCAAAACTTTTGCCTATGACCGTCTGGTTCTGGCCGGCGGCATCGAACTGCTGTACGACGCGGTGCAAGGCTACGACGCTGAAACCCGCAAGACCATCAAGCACGCCTGGAAGGCCAGCGCGGATCAGACCGGCGTCCTGCGCAAACAACTGGAAGCCATGCCCGACGGCGGCACCTTCGTGATGTCGGTGCCCAAGTCTCCGTATCGCTGCCCGCCCGGCCCCTACGAGCGTGCCTGCATGGTGGCCAGCTACTTCAAGCAGGCCAAGCCCAGGTCCAAAGTCATTGTCCTGGACGGCAACCCGGATGTCGCTTCCAAGAAAGGGCTGTTCGTGGCCGCCTGGAAGAAACACTTCGGTTACGGCACGGCCGACAGCATGATCGACTACCGCCCGAACAACATGCCGCGTTCCGTGAATGCCAAGACCATGATGGTCGGCACCGAGTTCGACGACGTGAAAGGCGATGTCATCAACGTGGTGCCGCCCATGCGCGCCGCCAAGGTTACCGGCATGGCTGGTGTCCGCACCGGCAACGACGGCACCTGGTGTCCGGTCGACTACCTGACCTTCGAGTCCACCGTCGTGCCCAATGTCCACATCCTGGGCGACTCGGCGCTGACCAACTTCCCGAAGTCGGGTTCCGTGGCCAACAACACCGGCAAGATGTGCGCCTACGCCATGTCGGAAATTTTCGCCGGCCGCAAGCCCGATCCGTCTCCGGTTGTGACCAACACCTGCTACTCCGCAACCGGCATGGGCACCGCCTTCCACGTGGCAACCGTGTTCCGCTGGGACCCCGAGAAGAAAGCCCTGGTACCGCCGAAGGGCGCCAACGGCGTCTCCAAGGAAGAAAGCGAACTGGAAATGGCCTATATGGAGTCTTGGGCCATGAACGTCTGGGCTGACACCCTGGGCTTGCCGGATAGCTACAAATTCACCGCCAAGGGCTGATTTAGCCGACCGGTGTAACGAAAGGGGCCTTCGGGCCCCTTTTTCATTGGCATCGGGTTTCAAACCGGCAATGCACAGCGTAACCGCTCTCCACTCCATCCTGTTTGACTGCCTTAACAGCATCTACGCCCTGTTGATGAAGTCAGCGGACTGCCAGCCGAAAGGCTTGCCATGACTTATTGAGCCGTTACCTGCCCCCCAAGCAATTGAATCCTAAAGAAATTTCCAGTTCGTTCGATATTCACTCAACACACGCTTTTCGGAGAACACGATGGTGGGTCACGACTGGTGGGGGGCACCACAATGGGCGGCGCACCTGGAATACAAGGAGTTGCCGATCAAGGCGGCCAGCAAGGCAGCGCTCGCGTCTCTGGAAGAAGGCGGCGAGGAGAATCTGTCCGGCCACCAATATGCCGCTTTGCTGTTGGGTGACCCGCTACTCGCGCTCAGACTGTTGCGCGAAGCCAACCGCCGTTTGCCGCGCCGTCTGGCGCGTGACATCACCACGCCGCTGGGCATCCTGATGGCCCTGGGCACGCAACAGTTCAAATCACAGATCAGAAATGCGCCGGAAGCGGATGAAGCCAACCAGGGCTTCATGGATGTAGAACAGCGCGCCACGCTGGGCGCGCGCATCGCCTTCGCCTGGGGCTCGTTGCACCATGATCTCGACCAGGGCGAACTTGCACTCGCCGCCCTGCTCGCCGACGCCGGTGAAATCGAACTCTGGGCCTTCGTCCCGGAACTGCCGGAAAGGGCCCTCGACAAGCTGCGCACTGGCGTTGCCAGCCGCAGCGATCAGGCGCAGCGCCTGGCTTGCGGCTTCGCCTTCCGTGACCTGAGCCTGGAGTTGATCGAGCGTGGCGGATTGCCGCCGCTGATCAAGCAACTCATCCGTGGCGACGAAGGTCTGCGCGCGCAACTCGCCCGCCTCGCCGTCGATGCCGGCCGCCACCTCAGCTACGGCCACAACGACCCCGCCCTGCCCCATGACCTCATCGCCGCCGCGAAACTCACCCACGCGCCACTCGCCACCGTGGCGCTGGGACTCCCTTCTCTAACAGAGGAAGAGCGGGAAACATTGGTACAGGCAGCCACCACACTCTCAGAATAAGTCTAAACAGATACTTGACCTATTGGGTCGGGTATTGTAAAGTCCGGCCATCCCGCAGTTGCGGCACTTAGTTGCGTTAATAACCTGCTGAAGAGAGGAAACATCATGGATCTGGAAATCAATGGAAGGATGATCGAGACCGACCCCGAGGGCTATCTGGCCAACCTGGGTGACTGGGCCGAAGACGTGGCCGAGTTTCTGGCGGGTCAGGACAAGCTGACACTGGCGGAAGATCACTGGAAGATCATTAATTACATGCGCGACTACTTCAATGAATACGGCACCGCGCCCAACCTGCGCATGCTGCAGAAGGGCCTGAAAGAAGAGTTCGGCAGCGAATGGGGCGACAAGAAATTCCTCTTCGACCTGTTTCCCTACGGCCCCGCCAAGCAGGCCGGCCGCTACGCCGGCACCCCGAAGCCGACCGGCTGCGTTTAATACCACGTCAGGTAGTACACTTGCCCCAGCATCCACCTGGGGCATTTTTATTTCCGCTGACCATGAAAAAACTACTGATTCTTCCCCTCCTTCTTGTTGCCGGCCAGGCACTGGCGTTTCCCTGGTATTCCTCCGGAGACAACGTGCGCGGCGCTGAACTGATGACGCCACAGGAACGCAAGGAGTACGCCTCCAGGCTGCCCAACATGAAGTCGATGGACGAATGCCGCACCTACATGAGCGCGCACAACCTGGAACTGGACAGGCGCGCCAAGGATCGTGGCGTGACCCTGCCGCCGATTTCCGGCGACCCTTGCGTGGTGATGAAGACGCTCGGGCGCATCAAGTAGAACCACCGCTCGATTGAAAACGGCCCCGAAAGGGGCCGTTTTCAATTCGCTGAAACAAATCAGTGTGTAGTGCCGAAAGAAAGATCGGCAGTGCCCGCCGGGGTCGGCAAACCGGCAAGGTGGCAGCCCTGGGTGACAGGGCCATGCGGGAAGAGTTGGTAGAGGTATTTGCGCCCACCCTGATCGATGTATGCCTGTTCCATATTGCGCAACAGGCTGCGCGCATTGGCATCGGGGCCGCACTCGGCGTAGTGGTCACGCAGGTAGCAGATCACGTCCATGTGCGCATCGGACAACTCCAGGCCTTCGTCATGTGCTGCCTGTCGCGCCATATCTTCGTTCCAGGTATCCAGATCACTGAGAAACGCCTCCGCATCGCAGGGAGCCATTGTTTCAGCGGCGACCAGTTTGTTGATGTCCAGCATTTCCATTCTCCTCAAGTTGATTAAAGCGGCCTTTGCTCGGCCTGCTTAATATCTAGCAAACAACTCAAGTATTACAATAACCATTTGTTTATGCAGACTTTATTGTCTTCATAGGCGGTTATCCCGCAGTTATTCTGTTACCTGGGCCGCTTCATGGGCTCAGGTGAAGCGCGGCTCTGTTCGCGTTAGTCGTTGGTCAATGTGAAAGCGCGTGGCGGAGTGGCTTCCCCCTTTCCCAAAGGGGGAGTGAGGGGGATTTGGCGACGTTTGCCAGCGCATCGGCCTCAGAAATCCCCCCTAGCCCCCCTTTGAAAAAGGGGGGAATCCGTTCCCCCACTTGATCAACGGCCAACGCGAACAGAGCCCGAAGCGCTCAATCCGCGCGCCAATGCCCCGACTTGCCGCCCAGTTTCTCCAGCAGCCGAATCGATTCGATGACCATGCCCCGGTCCACCGCCTTGCACATGTCGTAGACGGTGAGCAGGGCGACGCTGGCGGCGGTGAGGGCTTCCATTTCCACGCCGGTGCGGCCGACGGTTTCCGCCGTGGCGGCGCAGTCGATGGCCGAGGCGGCTTCGTCCAGGGTGAAGTCCAGCGTCACCTTGGTGAGGGCGATGGGATGGCACAGCGGGATCAGGTCGGGGGTGCGCTTGCTGGCCATGATGCCGGCGAGGCGCGCCACACCGATCACATCGCCTTTCTTGGCGGCACCGTCGCGAATCATGGCGAAGGTCTCAGGCTGCATACGAATGCGGCCGGTGGCCACCGCCACGCGCCGGGTTTCCGACTTCTCGCCGACGCCCACCATCACGGCGCGGCCCTGTTCGTCAAAATGTGTAAAGTCGCTCATGGCGGGGGGGAACCAGTGCAAAGGGGCCGTTATCATACCCGCCATGAAAACCCTCGCCGCCCCCCTCCTTCTCGTCTTCGGTATCCAGTCCAGCCTGGCCGCCGGCCTGCCCGACCTGGGCGATTCCAGCCGTGTCGCGCTTTCCGAGTCGCAGGAAGACCAGATCGGCCGCGAAATCATGCGCCAGGTGCGCGACGATGCCGACTATCTGAACGACCCGGTGCTGGAGAATTACCTGGCGAACCTGGGCGACAAGCTGGCCGCGGCTTCACCCGAACCGGGGCGGCGTTATGAATTCTTTCCGGTACGCGACCCCAGCATCAACGCCTTCGCCCTGCCCGGCGGCTATATCGGCGTACATACCGGGCTGATTTCCGCCGCCCGCAACGAATCCGAACTGGCCGGCGTGCTTGCCCACGAAACCGCCCACGTCACCCAGCATCACATCGCCCGCATGGTGGGCGCCCAGAAGATCAGCGGCATCGCCACCCTGGCGGCGCTGGCGGTGGCGATACTGGCGGCGCGCTCCAACAGCCAGGCCTCGGAAGCGGTGATCGCCACGGCGCAGGCAATGAACATCCAGAGCCAGCTCGACTTCACCCGCGAGCACGAACGCGAGGCGGATCGCACCGGCCTTCAGATACTGAGCGATGCCGGCTTCGCGCCGCAGGGCATGGCCACCTTCTTCGAGCGTCTGCAATCTCAGGGGCGCCTCTACGAGAACAACGCGCCGGCCTATCTGCGCACCCACCCGCTGACCTACCAACGTATCGCCGACATGCAGAACCGGGTGGCGCAGATGCCCTATCGCCAGCATGTGGACAGCCTGGAATTTCTGTTGGTCCGCGCGCGCATTCAGGCCAACGAGGGCGAGGCAACCGACGCGCTACGCCGCTTCGAGGCTCTGACACAGTCCAATCCCGAGCCGGCCAACTGGTATGGCCTGGCCCGCGCCGCCATCCGCGCCGGCAAACCGGATCGCGCGCAAGCCGCCCTGGTCAGGTTGGATGCCGGCAAGGCCACCTCACCCATGATCCTGGCGCTCAAAGCGGAGTTCGCACTGAGCGAGCGGCAACCATCGCGGGCAATCGACCTGCTGGCCCGCGACATGCCCGCATACGCCAGTTATCGCCCCCTCGCTTATCTCTACGCCCACGCCCTACTCGCGACCGGCAAGCCACGCGAGGCGTTGATCTTCATCGGTGAACAGCAACGCACCTGGTTTGCCGACGCGAGGCTGTATTCCCTGCTGGCGGAAGCCCACCAGGGATTGGGCGAGTTGACCCAATCGCATCTGGCGCAAGCCGAGTCCTATGCGCTGCAAGACCGCCAGGGCGCGGCCATCGAGCAACTGCAACTGGCGCAAAAAAGCGGCGGGGCGGACTTCTACACGCTCTCGATCATCGACGCCCGCCTGCGTGAAATGAAACTGCGGCAACAGGCGGCGAAAGCGGAAAAGCAAAACAGGTGATTGTCGTTGGGCAAAGCGAAGCGTACCCAACACATTGCAGCGGTTTGTTGGGCACGCTTCGCTTTGCCCAACCTACGACTTGCATCCGGAGCAGCGTGGTCGCCATTCTTTGGTAACAACATACTTTCAGCCCACTTATATCGTACCAATGCGAGCAATTCGCATTGCGCCATGCGCGACATCACACCTATCCTTCGCCGCGACTTGAAAGTGACGCGTTCGGGGGAAGCCGGGCGGAGTCTGTTTGCCATCGACCACTATGAAGGAGAAGACATGCGGAAACGCGCTTCCATCATCACCGGGGTGCTGGCCACCCTGCTCGCCAGTTCGGCTTATGCCGCAGCCGAGACCGGCAAGGACATTGCATTCAATCGCTCCAAAGGCAACTGCCTGGCCTGCCACGCCATGCCCGCGCTGCCCGATGCCGAGCAGCCCGGCGAAAGCGGCCCGCCCCTGATCGCCATGCAGGCGCGTTTCCCCGACAAGAAAGTGTTGCGCGCCAAAATCTGGGATGCCACCGCGAGCAATCCCGAGTCCTTTATGCCGCCGATGGGCAAGCATCAGGTGATGACCGAAGAAGAAATCGACAAGGTTGTCGAGTTCCTCTACGGCCTGTAAGCCCCCATCACACATCTCAGTTTCTGGAGAACGGCATGAAGAAAATCGTAAAGAAAACCCTTATTGCAATGGCCGGCCTGGGCGTCCTGATGGGCGCGGTATCCGCCAACGCGGGCCCGGAAGAAGATCGGTTGAAACTCGTCAACCATTTCAAGAACAAGTTTCCCGACCTCAAGCAAGAGGACTACATCCTCAGCGCGCTGGCATTCGATCCGGATGCCAAATCCCAGTACGACAGCATCATGGAATTCCCCCCGTACACGGACGAACTGGACAAGGGCAAAAAGTTGTGGAGCACCCCGCTCAAGAGCGGCAAGACCTACGCCGACTGTCTGCCCAATGGCGGCAAGAACGTCGCCGGCAACTACCCCATATTCGACAACACCCTGGGTAAGGTCGTGACGCTGGAAGACGCGCTCAACCTTTGCCGCGTCGCCAATGGTGACGAGCCGTACAAGATCGGCGACGACAACACCATGGGCCGGCTCACCGCCTACATGCGCACCCTGTCGGACGGCATGAAGATGAACATCAAGGTGGAAGGCGAAGGCGCGATGAAGGCGTATGAAGACGGCAAGAGCACCTTCTACGGCCGCGTGGGCCAGCTCAACTTCTCCTGCGGCAATTGCCACGTCGACAACGCCGGCGTGCGCATCCGTTCCGAGCTGCTGTCACCCGTCGTCGGCCAGGCCACCCATTGGCCCGCGTTCCGCGGCGGCGACAAGCTGACCACGCTGCAAGAGCGTTACAAAGGTTGCCAGAACAACGTGCGCCACGCTCCGGACAAGCCCGGCAGCACGCGTTACAACAACCTGGAGTATTTCCACTCCTACATGAGCAACGGCCTGGAAATGAAGTCGTCCGTGTTCCGCAAGTAACTCTGGCGCGAACGTCTTTGAAAATCCGGGCTGCTGCCCGGATTTTCATTTGAAATAAGTAGAACCGTGAAACCAGCTTGGGCCGTCATTCCCGAGTGTTTTTATCGGGAATGACGGATTCAAAACGGTTATGCGCGCTTACTTAGCAGGCCGTCATCATGAATCGAATGGATCGTAGGATGTGGTGAGCGCAGCGAACCGCATCAAATACGGTCACATTGAATGGTGCGGTTCGCCGCGCTCACCACACCCTACGCCCGGTTGGGACATGCTTGCTTCCTTGTGTTTCAACATGACCGACTACTAGCCAAACTGGCTCATCACTACCATTTACCGCCCGCAACAGCGCCGCAACAATGCCGGCTGCTTAGCGTCACCACCCCGGAGACCCATCCATGTCCATGAATCGTCGCGATTTCCTGCAAATCCTCGCCGCCGCCGCCGCCGGCGGTTTCGCCCTGGATAGCCGCCTGGCGCTGGCCGGCAACGCCCCCAGCAATTACTACGACATTCCCACCTTCGGCAATGTGTCGCTGATGCACATGACCGACTGCCACGCGCAGTTGAAACCCATCTATTTCCGCGAGCCCAACGTCAACCTCGGCGTCGCCGGCGCCGTCGGCAAAGTGCCGCACCTGGTCGGCGAGCATCTGCTCAAGGCCTACAACATCAAGCCCGGTGGCATCGACGCCCACGCCTTCACCTATATCGACTTCACCGCCGCCGCCCGTACCTACGGCAAGGTCGGCGGCTTCGCCCACCTGAAAACGCTGGTCGACAAGGTGCGCGCCTCCCGCCCCGGTTCCCTGCTGATGGACGGCGGCGACACCTGGCAAGGCTCCGCCACCGCGCTGTGGACCAAGGCCCAGGACATGGTTGACGCCTGTATCGCCCTCGGCGTCGACGTCATGACCGCGCACTGGGAAATGACCCTGGGCGCGGAGCGCGTCCAGGAAATCGTCAGCAATGACTTCAAGAAGGCCGGCGTCGATTTCGTCGCCCAGAACGTGGTCACCAACGACTTCGGCGACCAGGTATTCAAGCCTTACGTCATCCGCAACATCAATGGTGTGCAGGTCGCCATCATCGGCCAGGCCTTCCCCTACACCCCCATCGCCAACCCGCGCTGGATGGTGCCCGACTGGTCGTTCGGCATTCGTGACGACAGCATGCAGAAGTTCGTCGACGAAGCCCGCGGCAAGGGTGCCCAGGTGGTCGTGGTGCTGTCGCACAACGGCATGGACGTCGACCTCAAGATGGCCAGCCGCGTCACCGGCATCGACGCCATTTTCGGCGGCCACACCCACGACGGCGTGCCGCAACCGATCCAGATCAAGAACGCCGGCGGCACCACCCTGGTCACCAACGCCGGCTCCAACGGCAAATTCCTCGGCGTCATGGACTTCGACGTCAAGGGCGGCAAGGTCCAGGGCTGGAAGTACCGCCTGGTGCCGGTGTTCTCCAACCTGCTCGCCGCCGACAAGAAGATGGACGCGCTGATTACCAAGATCCGCGCGCCCTTTGAGGCCAAGTTGGGTGAGAAACTGGCTGTCACCGAGGATCTGCTGTATCGCCGCGGCAACTTCAACGGCACCTACGACCAGTTGATCTGCGACGCGCTGATGAAGGTCAAGGGCGCCGACGCCGCCTTCTCGCCGGGCTTCCGCTGGGGCACCAGCCTGCTGCCGGGTGATGTCATCACCATGGAACAACTGATGGATCAGGTGGCCATCACCTACCCGCAAACCTCGCTCAACGTCATGACCGGCGAAACCATCAAAACCATCATGGAAGACGTCTGCGACAACCTGTTCAACGATGACCCCTACTACCAACAGGGCGGCGACATGGTCCGCGTCGGCGGCGTCCAGTACAGCGTCACGCCCAACGCCACCATCGGCAAGCGCATCGGCGACATGATGCTCAACGGCAAGGCGGTCGACCCCAACAAGACCTACAAGGTCGCCGGCTGGGCACCCGTGGGCGAAGGCGCCACCGGCACCCCGATCTGGGATGTGGTAGCCGAATACCTGCGCGACGTGAAAGTGGTCAAACAGGTCAAGCTCAACCAGCCCAAGGTCATCGGCATGGGCAACAACCCGGGCATGATTCTGTAAGTTGATCGATGCCTCTCCCCTCGCGGGGAGGAAGTCACGAAAGCCCGCTAATGCGGGCTTTCGTGTTGGCAAAACCCCCATGCCGGCGCCACGGAAAACTCATGTCCGCGTTGCTCGAACGTGGGTCCAGGTTGGCTCCCGACACGATGCTTACCGTGCGCTTCCGCTATGATGTGCCGCTCCCGATCCGCTGGAGAAGGTATGAAACCCGACCATGTCCCGCCTCCCCTTCCTCATGCCTGTGCAACACGGCAAGCAGGGCTGACTATCTGATGCGCGTTTTCCTGGCGATACTCCTGCGTTGTGCCCTGGCCTTTGGCCTGGCCTTGGCTCCCGTAGCCAACGCGCTGGACATGGCCGCGATGGAGTCGGGCAAGGAGGACATGCCCTCCTGCCATACCCCGGATCAACCGCAACAGACTCCAGATAGCGGCCATGCCGCCAGCCAGTGCCATTGCGCCATGGCTATCTGCCTGCCGGCCAGCGCACCCGCCGCCACCCACTCCGGCCACCAGTCCGACCATCCACAGACGGTGCAGCGCCTCGCTCTTGGGCTGACTTCCACACCGGAAATCCCACCTCCACAACCGTTGTCCTGACCCTGCGGGACAAATCCGCGCGTCATTGGCGCGGCATCACGGCTGGCGTTCAGCCCCATGTGTGGAGAGTTTCATGAATCGGCTTATTCCTTTCCGAGGCGGTCTGGCCTCGATATTCCCTGCGTTTTTCTTTCTCGCCTGCCTGTCCAGAGCGTTCTTCATCGGCTCTGGCGCCCACGCGGCGGACCAGGCTCCACGCCATCTGGGTATGGAGGAAGCGGCCACGCTGGCGGTGCAGCGCCAGCCGCAACTCCTGGCGCAGCAGGCCGCCATTTCGGCGCTGACCGAGGCGGCCCCGGCGGCGGGGCAATTGCCGGACCCGAAACTACGCATGGGACTACTGAGCCTGCCGGTCGATACCTTCAATTTCGACCAGGAAGCCATGACCCAGGCCAGCATCGGCATCAGCCAACTCATTCCCGGTGGCGACAAGCGCCGCCTGGCCAGCGCCCGGGTGGAACGGGAAGCCGCCCAGGGCAATCAGGCCCTGGCCGCCATCGCCCAGCGCATCGCGCGGGATGCCCAACTGGCCTGGCTGGATGTCTACTCGCCGAGCGCGGCGCGGGATCTCGTTGGCAAGGTGGAGAGCGAATATCAACGCCAAGTGGAATGGAGCAAGGTCGCCTACCAGGCCAACAAGATCAGCCAGGACGAAACTCTGGCCCTGCGCGGCATGCTGGAAACCACGAAGGACCGACTGGCTGAACTGGCCCGGCAACGCAACCGCGCCCAGGTCGGCCTGGCGCGCTGGGTCGGTGCCGAGGCAAGTCGCCCTCTGGACGCGCTACCGGCATCCTCTCCCCCCGCGCCGCTGGGCGGGTTGCTGGAAAAGCTGGGCCGCCATCCGGAACTCACCGCGCTCAACGAAGCCGTCGCCGTGGCTCAATCCGAAGTGGCCCTGGCGCGTGAGGCGTACAAGCCGGACTGGTCGGTGGACATGAGCTATGGCCTGCGCGGCGGCAACCGGGCCGATCTGGTTTCCTTCGTGGTGGGCGTGGACTTGCCGGTGTTCACCGCCAACCGCCAGGACAAGCGCCTGTCAGCCAGACTGGCCGGCGTCGAGCGTGCCGATCAATTACGCCTCGACCGTTATCAGTCGCTCAAGGCTGAACTGGAAGCCGTTTATGCCGACTGGCAATCGGCCGATAGCCGCATCACCCATTACAAACAGGAAATCCTGCCTCTGGCTGTCCGCAGAGTGGAAAGCGCCCTCGCCGCCTATGGCAGCGACCGCGCCAGTTACGGCCGGGTGTTGGAGGCGCGCCGCGCGGAAACGGAGGCGCGCCTGCAACTGCTCGCGCAACAGGTGGCGCGGGCCAAGGCCCTGACGCAGATCCGCTACTTCAGCGCCCTTTGAGGAGATGGTCATGAACACGAATATGAAACTGCTCGTCGTCCTCATCGCCGGGCTCGCCATTGGCGGCGGCGCCACCTGGTACGCCCTGGACATGCGCATGCCCGCTGGAGAGATGGCCGATGCAACCGGCAAGGACGCCGCCAAGGCCGAAAAGGAAGTCCTGTTCTGGTACGACCCCATGGTGCCGGACCAGCACTTCGACAAACCCGGCAAGTCACCCTTCATGGACATGGATCTGGTGCCCAAATACGCCGGTGACAGCGCCGGTGGCAACGGCGAAGCGGGCATCCGCATCGACCCGCGTGTGGCGCAGAACCTGGGGGTACGCACCGCGCCGGCGGAGCGGGGCCGCTTGTGGCGCCGCATCGACACCGTGGGTTATGTGCGAGCCGACGACAACCGCGTAGAAGTACTCCAGGCCCGAATCAACGGCTGGATTGAAGGCCTGCATGTGCACGCGCTCAACGACCCGGTGAAACGCGGCCAGTTGATCGCCGAGGTCTATAGCCCCGATCTATACGTGGCCCAGGAGGAATTCCTGCTGGCGTTGAAACATCCCGAGGACAGCGGCTGGATCGGCGCCGCGCGGCAAAAGATGGCCTTCCTGGGGCTTTCCCCCAAGCAGATCGCCAACCTGGAAAAGAGCGGCAAGCCTCAGCGTCGGGTGAACTACCACGCACCCATCGGCGGCATCGTCTCCCGCATCGCCGTCCACGAAGGGGCCGCGGTCAACGCCGGCATGCCCATCCTGGAAATCACCGACCTGTCGAAAATCTGGGTCACGGCCGAAGTCATGGAAAACCAGGCGGCCTGGATCGCCCCCGGAAAAAGTGTGGAAATCAGCGTCGACAGCCTGCCCGGCGAGCTATTCGAGGGCAAGGTGGATTACCTCTACCCCACGGTCAACGCCGGTACCCGCACCCACCCGGTGCGCATCGTCCTGGCCAACAAGGGGCTCAAGCTCAAGCCGGGCATGTTCGCCAAGGTCACCCTCTACGGCGGCAAGGGTGAGGAGGCCGTGCTGGTGCCCAGCGAAGCGGTTATCACCACCGGCAAGCGCAGCATCGTCCTGGTGGCCCAGGGCGATGGCCATTTCACCCCGGTCGCGGTGCAAACCGGCATGGAAAGCGACGGCCAGACCGCGATCCTGAAAGGTCTGGAAGGCGGCGAACAAGTGGTCACCTCGGGTCAGTTCCTGATCGAATCGGAAGCCAATCTGCGCGGCGCGCTGGACAAGTTGGGCGCCCCCGGGGAAATGGCGCCCAATATCCACACCGGCAGCGGCAGCATCACGCTGATCGACGCCAAGACCGGCGAACTGGAGATGCGGCACGACCCCATCCCCAGCCTGGATTGGCCGAGCATGACCATGGAATTCGAGGTCAAAGACCCCGCCATCCTCAATGGCCTGAAGAAAGGGCAACAGGTGGAGTTCGATCTGGTCAAGGAAGACGGTGGCTTCCCGGTCGTCGCCATTCGTCCGAAGGCCGCGGCGGTCAAACCCGCCGCCGGCGGCAAGTGAGGGCGAAACCATGATCGCAAAACTCATCCACTGGTCCGTGGTCAACCGCCTGCTGGTGGTCATCGCCACCCTCATCGCCACCGCCTGGGGCGTGGTGTCCGTGATCCAGACGCCGCTCGACGCCATCCCGGACTTGTCCGACGTGCAGGTCATCATCCGCACCCCGTTCCCCGGCCAGGCGCCGCAGGTGGTGGAGGATCAGGTCACCTACCCACTGGCCACCACCATGATGTCGGTGCCGGGGTCCAAGGTGGTGCGCGGCTATTCCATGTTCGGCGACTCCTATGTCTACATCCTGTTCGAGGACGGCACCGATCTGTACTGGGCGCGCTCACGGGTGCTGGAGTACCTGAACACGGCGGCGAGCAAGCTGCCGGCGGCGGCCAAGCCGGCCATCGGCCCGGATGCCACCGGCGTCGGCTGGATTTTTGAATACGCCCTCACCGACAAGAGCGGCAAGCACGACCTGGCGCAACTGCGTTCAATCCAGGACTGGTTCCTCAAGTTCGAGTTGCAGGGCCTGCCCAACGTGGCCGAGGTGGCCACCATCGGCGGCATGGTCAAGCAGTATCAAATCCTGATCGACCCGGAACGTATGCGCGCCCTCAACCTGCCGCTGTCGCGCATCGTCACGGCGGTGCGCCGCTCCAACCAGGAGGCGGGCGGCTCGGTGCTGGAACTGGGCGAGGCGGAATACATGGTGCGCGCCAGCGGCTACCTGAAGACGCTCAGCGACTTCGAGCAGATTCCGGTCGGCCTGTGCGCGGCCGGCACGCCGATCCTGCTGCGCGACGTGGCGCGTATCCAGACCGGCCCGCAGATGCGTCGCGGCATCGCCGAACTGGACGGCGAGGGCGAGGTGGTCGGTGGCGTCATCGTCATGCGCTCCGGCGGCAATGCGCTGGACACCATCGCCGCGGTCAAGGCCAAGCTGGAGACGTTGAAGAAGAGCCTGCCCGAAGGGGTGGAGATCGTGCCCACCTACGACCGCTCCGGCCTGATCAAGCGCTCGGTGGAGACCCTGACCCACAAGCTGGTGGAGGAATTCATCGTCGTCGCCCTGGTTTGCGCCGCTTTCCTGTTCCATCTGCGCTCCAGCTTCGTGGCCATCGTCTCGCTGCCACTGGGCATCCTGGTCGCCTTCATCGTCATGCGGCATCAGGGCATCAACGCCAACATCATGTCCCTGGGCGGCATCGCCATCGCCATCGGCGCCATGGTGGACGCGGCCATCGTCATGATCGAGAACGGCCACAAACATCTGGAGGCCTGGCACCACGAGCATGTGGGCAAAGATCCAAGCAGCCACGACTACTTCGCCATTTCCGCCCGAGCCGCCGCCGAGGTGGGGCCGGCCCTGTTCTTCAGCCTGCTGATCATCACCGTCAGCTTCCTGCCGGTATTCACCCTGGAGGCCCAGGAAGGCCGTTTGTTCGCGCCCCTGGCATATACCAAAACCTACTCCATGGCCGCCGCCGCCGGTCTGTCGGTGACCTTGATCCCGGTGCTCATGGGCTGGTTCATCCGCGGCAAGATTCCGGCGGAAAACAGGAATCCGCTCAACCGGCTGTTGATCGCCATTTACCGTCCCCTGATCGGCGAGGCCCTGCGCGCGCCGAAGCTGAACCTGTTGCTGGCGGCGCTGCTGCTCGCGGCCACCTGGTACCCGATCTCACGGGTGGGTTCGGAGTTCATCCCGCCCCTGGACGAAGGCGACCTGCTGGCCATGCCCACCACCCTGCCCGGCTTGTCGCCGTCCAAGGCGGCGGAGTTGCTGCAATTGTCCGACCGCATGACCAAGACCGTGCCCGAGGTAAAAAGCGTGTTCGGCAAGATCGGCCGCGCCGACACCGCCACCGACCCGGCGCCGCTGACCATGCTGGAAACCACCATCCAGCTCAAGGACCCATCGGAATGGCGCCCCGGCATGACCCTGCAAGGCATCATCGCGGAACTGGACCGCAACGTGCAGGTTCCCGGCATGGCCAACCTGTGGGTGCAGCCCATCCGCACCCGCATCGACATGCTCGCCACCGGTATCCGCAGCCCGGTGGGGGTGAAGATCGCCGGGCCGGACCTGGGCGTGATCGAACGCATCGGCACCGACGTGGAAGCCGCGCTGAAGACCGTGCCCGGCACCGCCAGCGCCTTCGCCGAGCGGGTGGCGGCCGGGCGCTACCTCAACGTCGACATCGACCGCGCCGCCGCCGCCCGCTACGGCCTCAACATCGCCGACATCCAGGAACTCATCAGCATCGCCATCGGCGGCGCCACGGTGGCGGAAACGGTGGAAGGGCTGGAGCGCTACCCAATCCAGGTCCGCTTCCCGCGTGAGCTGCGCGACAGCGTTTCGCGCCTGGGGCAACTGCCCCTGATCACCAGCCAGGGCGCCAGTGTGCCGCTTTCCGCCGTGGCCCGGCTGAGTATCGCCAACGGCCCACCGATGCTGAAAAGCGAGAATGCCCGCCCCAACGGCTGGATTTATGTGGACATCAAGGGACAGGATCTGGGCGGCTACGTGAAGGAAGCGCAAGACGCCGTGGCCAAACAGGTGGAACTGCCGCCCGGCTATTCCATCGCCTGGTCCGGCCAGTACGAGTACCTGGCGCGCGCCGAGGCCAAGCTGAAACTGGTGCTGCCGCTCACCCTGGCGATCATCTTCCTGCTGTTGTTCCTCACCTTCCGCAACCTGTGGCAGCCGCTGCTGATCATGGCCTCCCTGCCCTTCGCCCTGATCGGCGGTTATTGGCTGCTCTACCTGTTGGGCTACAACATGTCGGTGGCGGTGGCGGTCGGCTTCATCGCCCTGGCCGGCGTGGCGGCGGAGTTCGGCGTGATCATGCTGATCTATCTCGATCAGGCGGTGAAGGCGCGCGAGGCCGAAGGCCGTTTCAACACCCGCGCCGACCTGCTGGAAGCCATCATCGAGGGCGCGGTCATGCGGGTACGTCCCAAGGCCATGACCGTCGCCGTCATCCTCGCCGGCCTGTTGCCGATCATGCTGGGAACCGGTACCGGCAGCGAAGTCATGCAGCGCATCGCCGCGCCCATGGTCGGCGGCATGATTACGGCGCCGATGCTGTCGATGTTCGTCATCCCGGTGGTCTATCTGCTCTGGCGCGGGCGCGGGTTGCGGGCGGCTTGAAACCGCGATGGCATGTGCAGGAGCGGTGCCCAGGCCGCTCCGCCCTGATGTTCAACCGGGGAATGTTGCGAGATTATTTCCTGAAGAAAGTGGCGCCTCCTGCCGATAAGGCGTGACGAAACCATCACGCAGGCACGGTGGCACTGTCGAATCAGACCGCGCCTGAATCGCTTCCCCAACTGGAGCCCGCCACCCCATGAAAATTCTGCTGGTTGAAGATTCCCGTGCCGTCGCCGTGGTGATGGCCGCGCGCCTGGCCAGTTTTGGCCACGAAGTGAGCCTTGCCGAAAATGGGCAGATCGCAGTCGACAAGTTCCAGGAATCGGCACCCGACCTGGTGCTCATGGATATCGAAATGCCGGTCATGGACGGCTTCGAGGCCACCAACCGCATACGCAGGATCGAGGAGGCGACTTCGTCATGGACGCCCATCATCTTCCTCACCGCCTCCAACACCCATGAAAACCTGATTACCGCCATCGAAGCCGGCGGCGATGACTTCCTGGCAAAGAACTGGCCGGAGTCGATCCTGCAAGCCAAGATGAAGGCGATGACCCGCATCAACACGCTGCGGCAGCGGCTCGCGAAAAACCTGGAACAACTCACGGAAACCAATCGGAATCTCGCGGATACGCAAAACCAGTTGCTCCAGTCGCAGACCATGGCATCGGTCGGCCAACTGGCGGCGGGTGTCGCCCATGAGATCAACAACCCGGTCGGTTTCGTCAATTCCAACCTCGGCAGTCTTCAGGGCCAGGTAGACGGCCTGTTGCGGGTCATCAGCGCCTATGAAACCGCCGATTCGGCCCTCGCGGCACACCCTGGAATCCTGGCGGCGATCACGGCGGCCAAAAAATCGGCCGATCTCGATTTTCTCCGTGAAGACATCGTCACGCTCATGACTGAATCACGCGATGGGCTGGCGCGGGTGGCGAAGATCGTGAGCAACCTCAAGGATTTTTCGCAGGTCGACAATGCGGACTGGCAGTTCGTCAAACTCGAAGCCGGACTGGACAGCACGCTGGAGGTGGTCGGCAGCGAGGTCAAGGCGAAAGCCGAGGTCATCAAGGAGTACGTCGGCCTGCCGGATGTCGAATGCATGGCGGCACAGATCAATCAGGTATTCGCCAAGCTGCTGGTGAACGCCGCCCAGGCCATCGAGAGGCGCGGCACCATCACGCTACGCACCGGCTTCGATGAACTGGAAGCCTGGGTAGAGATCGAGGACACCGGCCACGGCATACCACCCGAAAACATGAAGCGCATCTTCGACCCGTTCTTCTCCACCCTGCCGATCGGCCAGGGTACGGGCATGGGGCTGTCGCTTGCCTACAGCATCGCCCGCGGCCACCACGGCCGTATCGACGTGAAGAGTGTGGTCGGACAAGGCAGCACCTTCCGGCTGACACTCCCACGCAAACGCCCCACCGCTGCCTGAATATCCAGGTCAACGGTTGTGCCCGGTTGGCGCAACGGTTCCCCCCTTTATCAAAGGGGGG
>JAUXXW010000190.1 GCA_030684775.1 Pseudomonadota bacterium | reverse complement strand
CCGCCCACGCGTAGGGTGGGCACAGCGCCGCGTGCCCAACGACTCGCCGCGAGCTTGGGCACGCTCTGCTTGGCCCAACCTACGTCCTGGCAGGCTGGAGCCGGACTGATGCGCATCCTGATGGTCTCCGACGTGTATTTCCCGCGTATCAACGGCGTTTCCACTTCCATCGAAACCTTCCGTGGCGCGCTCATGGCGCACGGCGTGACGGCCAGCCTGGTGGCGCCCAGCTATGGCGACGATGTCTCCGCGCCGGGGGTCACGCGAGTGCCGGCGCGGCGGGTACTGGGCGATCCGGAAGATCGCCTGGCGCATTACGCGGCGTTGCGCCGCGCCACGCTCAAGGCGGCCGAGGGGTGCGATGTGATCCACATCCAGACCCCGTTCGCCGCGCATTACGCCGGCCTGCATGCCGCCCGCGCGCTGAACAAGCCGGTGATCGCCACTTATCACACCCTGTTCGAGGAATACCTCCAGCACTACATCCCCTGGCTGCCGGCGGCGCTGCTGCGCGGTCTGGCGCGGCGCTTCTCGCGCGGCCAGTGCAATGCCCTGGACGCGGTGATCGTGCCTTCCTCCGCCATGCGCGCGCGCTTGCGCCACTACGGCATCACCCGCCCCCTGCATGTCTTGCCCACCGGCTTGCCGGAGAGTGCTTTCACAACGGGTGACGGCGCCGGTTTCAGGACCACCCACGGCATTGCCCAAGAAAAGCCGGTCGTGTTGTTCGTCGGGCGGGTGGCGCATGAAAAGAACATCGCGTTTCTCCTGGAAGTGGTGGCGCTCGCCCGCCGCGATTTTCCGGAGTTGTTGTTCCTGGTTACCGGCGAAGGTCCGGCACGCACTGATCTGGAACAGCGGGTGGCGCAACTTGGTTTGGGCGACAGCGTGCGTTTTCTTGGCTACCTGGACCGCAAGCGCAAGCTGCCTTCCGCCTACGCCGCCGCCGATGCCTTCATCTTCGCTTCGCGCACCGAGACCCAGGGCCTGGTGCTGCTGGAAGCCATGGCACAACGCTGCCCGGTGGTGGGGCTATCGATCATGGGCACGGCGGACATCCTGGAAGCGCGACGCGGTTGTCGCGTCGCCCCGGACGAAGCAGCCGGCTTCGCGCGGGTGCTACTGGATTTGCTGAACGACCGGGAAACCCGCGTGCGCCTTGGCGACGAGGCCCGCGTCTACGCGCATGAATGGTCGGATCAGGCGTTGGCACGGCGGCTGGCGGCGCTTTACCGAAGTCTGGCGCGATGAACGTGGGAGCGGGCTTGCCCGCGATAGCAACCGTTGCATCGCGGGCAGCGGAGTCGTTGCCGCTTCAGCGGCTTTACGAATCCGGCGTGCCCCTTGCGGGTGCAAGCCCGCTCCCACAAGGGCCACTGCGCATCCTGCTTGTCACCGAAACCTACCCACCCGAGATCAATGGCGTCGCCATGACCACGGAACGCAGGGTGCGAGGCTTGCGCGCGCGCAAGGTCTGGGTCGGCGATGGCCCCTCCCTGGCGCGACTGCGCGCGGCACACCCGGACCACCATTTCGCCGGCCCACGCGGCGGCGAAAACCTCGCCGCCCACTACGCCGGCGCCGACCTGTTTCTGTTCGGCAGCCTCTCGGAAACCTGAGGCAATGTGCTGGCCGAAGCGCTGGCCAGCGGCCTCGGCGTCGTCGCCTATCGACGCGCGGCTGCGGAGATTTTGATTCGGGAGAGGGAAAACGGCATCGCGGCGCAGGCCGGCGATGCCTCGGCCGTGGTATTGGCTGGCGATGCGGTGTTACGGCAACGTCTCGGCCTACGGGCCAGCGAGTCCATGCGAGCGCATGGCTGGGAGGCCATCGTCGAGCGGTTCGAGGCGGTGTTGCGGGGGGTGGCGATCCGTAGGTTGGGCAAAGCGAAGCGTGCCCAACAAACCGCCGCAATGTTGGGCACGCTGCGCTTTGCCCAACCTACGACTACAACGCTCCGGCTCAATCCTCCGCCGGCTCATCCAGATATTTCTGCAGGCGGCGTTCGAATACGTGGCGGTCGAAGCGCCACTCTTCCAGCAAATCGATCGCCAGCTCGAACGGCTTCTTGTCCAGTTGATAGAGGCATCCCAAGTCGAATGACGCGGATGACTCCAGCGCCATGCAGAGATCGCGAAGGTCCGAAGCGGCTTTGCCATCCGGATTCTTGCGGATGAATCGGGCGATGTTTTTTACTGCGTTGGGCATGATGTTTTTCCTTGCCAGGGTAATGCCCGCAAGCGGGCGGAATTCACGTCTATCGATGGGCGCGCATGCGGTGATCGCATTCAGCGCGTTCGCGTCGGATCAGCCTGCCGGGTGCCTCTGATATTTATCCTCCAGTCGGACCTTGTCCGCCACAGCTTGCCCGAAAGAATAGCCGACGAGGTCGACATCGCGAGCAGCGAAAATTCCTTTCGCCAGGCATGCGCGCGGGATGATGAAGAAAACGTGGCGATGCCCCCTTTGAAAAAGGGAAAGGTGTCCCGCTCAACCAAAGCGGCCGGTGATGTAGTCCTCGGTCTGCTTCTGTTTGGGTTTGATGAACAGGGTGTCGGTCTTGCCGAATTCGATCAGTTCGCCCAGATACATGAAGGCGGTGAAGTCGGAGATACGCGCCGCCTGCTGCATGTTGTGGGTGACGATGGCGATGGTGTAGTCGGCCTTGAGCTCGTTGATCAGTTCTTCGATCTTGGCCGTGGAAATCGGGTCGAGCGCCGAGGTGGGCTCGTCGAGCAGCACGATTTCCGGCTTTACCGCGATGGTGCGGGCGATACACAGGCGCTGTTGCTGGCCACCAGACAGGGACAGGCCGCTTTGTTGCAGCTTGTCCTTGGCCTCTTCCCACATGGCCGCCTTGCGCAGTGCCCATTCGACCCGGTCGTCCATTTCCGACTTGGGCATTTTTTCGTACAGGCGCACGCCGAAGGCGATGTTCTCGTAGATGGTCATCGGGAACGGCGTCGGCTTCTGGAACACCATGCCGATCTTGGCGCGCACCAGGTTTACGTCCTGTTTCTTGTCCAGCAGGTTGTTGCCGTGAAAATTGATCTGCCCCTCGGCACGCTGGCCGGGATAGAGGTCATACATGCGGTTGAAGGTGCGCAGCAGGGTGGACTTGCCGCAGCCGGACGGGCCGATGAAGGCGGTCACCCGGCTTTTGGCGATGTCCAGGGACACATTGGTGAGGCCGCGAAAATCGCCGTAGAAGAAATTCAGGTCGCGTACTTCCAGGATGGCATCGCCGTCGGCGGTTTGTTGAGGGGCGGACATGGGGAACTCCGGTTCAATGCAAACGCCGCGAAGCGGCGCTCGAAGCTCCCCTCTCCCCGTGGGAGAGGGGTTGGGGGGTGAGACGGGGGTTTCGCGGAGCATGCTCCGCGCCCTTCGAACGGTCCCGGAATGCAGTCCGGGGCGCGCTCTGCAAGAGAGGGAGACGGGCATGGCGCAAGACGTTCATGATGCGTGGCGACCTTTGTCCATGCCCGTCAAGCTGAGGATTTCTTGCGGAACAGGACGCGCGCGATGATGTTGATGGCGAGCACCAGCAGTGCGATCAGCAGGGCGCCACCCCAGGCCAGGCTGACCCAGTTGTCGTAGGGGCTCATGGCGAACTGATAGATCACCACGGGCAAGTTGCCCATCGGCTGCGACATATCGGTGCTGTAGAACTGGTTGTTCAACGCGGTGAACAGCAGCGGTGCGGTTTCTCCGGTGATGCGCGCGATGGCGAGCAGGACGCCGGTCACCACACCGGCCTTGACCGCGCGCAGGGTGACTTTCAAGGACACCTGCCAGCGCGGCGCGCCCACGGCAAACGCGGCTTCGCGCAGCGCGGTGGGCACCAGCAGCAGCATGTTTTCCGTGGTGCGCACCACCACCGGAATGGCGATCAGGGACAGCGCCAGCGAGCCGGCCCAGCCGGAGAAGCCCCCCAGGGTCGCCACCACCAGGGCATAGACAAACAGGCCGACGACGATGGACGGCGCCGACAGCATGATGTCGGTGACGAAACGGGTGGTGGCGGCAAACCTGGAGGTCGTGCCGAATTCCGCCAGATAGATCCCGGCCAGGATGCCGATCGGGGTGGAGACCAGCGTGGTCACGCCGATGATCATCAGGCTGCCGACGATGGCATTGCGCAAACCGCCGCCCTCGCTGCCGGGGGCCGGCGTGTCCTGGGTGAAGAAGTCCCAGGAGAGCGCCGAGAAGCCGTTATAGAACAGGGTCCAGAGTATCCACATCAGGGCGGCCAGGCCGAAGGCCATCGCGATCATCGACAGGGCGATGCCGATACGGTTGGTCAGGATGCGGCGGGTATAGAGGCTCATGGCGGGCTCCTACTTGCCTTGCTTGGCGACACCGCGCTGGATCAGCCAGCGCGAGATCGCGAGCACGATGAAGGTGATGATGAACAGCACCAGGCCGAGGGCGAACAAGGAGGAAATATGCAGGCCGGGGTCGGCTTCGCCGAATTCATTGGCCAGGGTGGAGGCGATCGAGGTACCCGGCGCGAACAGGCTGCCGACGATGCGGTTGGCGTTGCCGATCACGAAGGTCACCGCCATCGTCTCGCCCAGCGCGCGGCCGAGACCGAGCATGATGCCGCCGATGACGCCGACGCGGGTGTAGGGCAGAACCACGTTGACCACCACTTCCCAGGTGGTGCAGCCGACGCCATAGGCGGATTCCTTGAGCGGCGCCGGCACGGTCTCGAATACGTCGCGCATCACCGAGGCGACGAAGGGAATCACCATCAGGGACAACACGATGCCGGCGGTCAGGATGCCGATGCCGATGGGCGGGCCGGCGAACCAGCCGCCGATCACCGGCACATCGCCGAGGGCGGTCTGTAGATGGGGTTGCACATGCTCGGCGAACAGCGGCGCGAACACGAACAGGCCCCAGATGCCGTAGATGATGGAAGGCACGCCAGCGAGCAGTTCGATGGCCATGCCCAGGGGGCGGCGCAGCCAGACCGGGCAGGTTTCGGTGAGGAACAGGGCGATGCCGAAGCTGATCGGCACGGCGATGAGCAAGGCGATGACCGAGGTCACCACGGTGCCGTAGATCGCGCTCAAGGCGCCGAACTCGTCGTCCGGCACACTCCAGACGTCGGTCCAGAGAAAAGCCACGCCGAACTGCTTCAGTGCCGGCATGGCCTCGATGGCGAGCGAAACCAGAATGCCGGCCAGCGCCGCCAGCACGATGAACGCAAACACCAGGGTGACCTGATGGAAAAGCATGTCCTGAATCTTGAATTTCCGGACCTGGCTGGCGTGCAGATCGACGGGCGGGGCCACTTCGCTCATTGCGTTGATTCCTGATTTTTCCGGCATTCTCCGGAAGCCCCCTCAACTAGACAAGGAGGCTTGCGGAGAAAGTTCGGGCACGGAAGCCACTTCCGCGCCCGAACCGGCACAACAGATTGGATTTACTTGATGTTCTTCATTTCCGCTTCGACCATCTTCACCACGTTGGCGGGCAGAGCGACGAAGCCCAAATCCTCGGCCATCTTCTGGCCGTTGTTCAGGGACCAGGTCACGAAGTCGACCACGCCCTTCTGCTTGGCCGCGTCAGAGCCCTTCTCATAGGCGAGGAGGTAAGTCGCGGAAGTGATCGGCCAGGCATTCTTGTGAGTCTGGTCGAGCAGGTCGGGGGCCATGCCCTTGACCTTGAAGTTGGCGCCGCCGGCGGCGTCGGCCACCGCGTCCTGGCTCGGCACGATGTAGTTGCCGGCGCGATTCCTCAGCGCCACGAAGTTCATGCCGTTCTTCATGGCATCGGCGATATCGACATAGCCGATGGCGCCGGCGATCTTCTGCACATTGGCGGCCACACCCGGATTGCCCTTGCCACCGACACCATTGACCGGCCAGTTCACGGTCTTGTCGGCGCCGACATCGCGCTGGAACGCCATGGACTGCTTGGCCAGGTAGTGGGTGAACACATGGGTGGTGCCGGAACCATCGGAACGGTGCGCCACGGTGATCGCGGTGGCGGGCAGTTTCAGGCCGGGGTTCAGCGCGGCGATGGCGGGGTCATTCCACTTGGTGATGGCGCCACGGAAGATACCGGCGGCGGTGGTGCCGTCCAGTTTCAGCTTGCCGGATGCGACGCCGGGCAGATTGAAGACGATGGTGACGCCGCCCATCACGGTCGGCACTTGCACCAGGTTGGCCGCATCCAGTTCGGCTTCGCTGAGGGGCGCGTCGGTGCCGCCGAAATCGACGGTCTTGGCCTTGATCTGCTTGATTCCGCCGGAAGAGCCGATGCCCTGGTAGTTCACCTGGCTGTTGGTGGCGCCTTTATAGGCTTCGGCCCACTTGGTGTAGACGGCGTAGGGAAAAGTCGCGCCGGCGCCGGTGATATTGGTGGCCAGGGCGGAAAGACTCAGGGACAGGGCGGCGGCCAGCGTGGCCATTTTCAGCATGGTGCGATTCATGTTCGATCTCCGGACTCACAGGTCTTCAGTTAGGGACCCGTGCAGCTTATTCGTGAATTATTACAGCCTTGTGACGGCTGTAATAATTGCCCGCTCATCGCTCCGGCCGATCCCCCCGTAGGGCGGAAAAGCGGCCTTATCGCGCCTTCCGCCAAGCCCGTCGGAAGGCGCCGGCATGAAGCCGCCGGCTTTTCCGACCTACACCCCCGCCGCCACCTTCACCGCGGCGGCGATATGGTTGGCGGTGCGTTTCACCTGGGCTTCATCGCGCCCTTCCACCATGACCCGGATCAGCGGTTCGGTGCCGGAAGCGCGCAAAACGACGCGGCCGGTATCGCCCAGCTCCGCCTCCACTTCCGCCACGGCTTGCGCCACGCCGGCATCGCCATCGGTCTTGAAGCCCCGCGCCACGCGCACGTTGAGCAACAACTGCGGATAGGTCGGGCAATCGCGGGTGTAATCGGAAAGCGTGCGGCCGGAACCGCGCAGGGCGGCAAGCACCTGCAGGGCGGAGACGATGCCATCGCCGGTGGTGTGCTTGTCCAGGCAGAGGATGTGGCCGGAGGATTCGCCGCCCAGTTGCCAGCCATTCTGTTGCAACACTTCCAGCACATAGCGGTCGCCCACGTTGGCGCGTTTGAACTCGCAGCCGAGCGCCTTGATGGCCAGTTCGGTACCCAGGTTGGTCATCAGGGTGCCCACCACGCCGCCGTTGCGATAGCCGCTTTGCTTGCGGAAACGGGCGATGGCGTAGAGCAGTTTGTCGCCGTCCATGATCTGGCCGGCGGCGTCGCTCATCATCAGGCGGTCACCATCGCCATCGAGGGCGATGCCGACATCGGCGCGATGCTGGCGTACCGCGCGCGCCAGGCAATCAGTGTGGGTGGCGCCGCATTCCTTGTTGATGTTCATGCCGTTGGGTTCGTTGGCGATGGGAATGACATCGGCGCCCAATTCGTGGAACACATGCGGGGCGATGTGATAGCCGGCACCGTTGGCGCAATCCACCACGATGCGCATGCCGCGCAGATTCATATCGGTGGGGAAGGTGCTCTTGCAGAACTCGATATAGCGGCCGGCGGCGTCGTCCACCCGCTTGACCTTGCCCAGTTGCTTAGAGGAGGCGGTTTTCATCGGCTGATCGAGCGCGGCCTCGATGGCCAGCTCCACGTCGTCCGGCAGCTTGGTGCCGCGCGCGGAAAAAAATTTGATGCCGTTGTCCTCGAACGGGTTGTGCGAGGCGGAGATCACCACGCCGGCCTGCAAACGTAGCGCGCGGGTGAGGTAGGCGACGCCGGGAGTGGGCATCGGCCCGGTCAGGCGCACATCGACGCCCGCCGCCGTGAGGCCGGCTTGCAGGGCGGATTCCAGCATGTAGCCGGAAATGCGCGTGTCCTTGCCGATCAGCACGCCGGGGCGCTCGCCATGCATGGCCTCCACTTCCGCCGCCGCCAGCACTTTGCCGGCGGCATAACCCAGGCGCATCGCGAAATCGGGGGTGATGGGCTCCTCGCCGACCTTGCCGCGCACACCGTCGGTACCGAAATATTTCCTGCTCATTATTGGTCTCCTAATACGTTCATGATTTTCAGGGCATCCACGGTGTCCCCCACATCGTGGACGCGCAGTATCGCCGCCCCCCGCCCTACCGCCAACAGGGCCGCCGCAATACTGGCGGCCAGGCGACCATCGATCAGGCGGCCGGTAATCAGGCCGAGCATGGATTTGCGCGACACGCCGACCAGTACCGGGGCGATTTCCGCCAGTTCGGGAATGGCTTTGAATAGCGCGATGTTGTGTTCCAGGGTCTTGCCGAAACCAAAACCGGGGTCGATCAGCAGACGCTCGCGACTGACTCCGGCCTGAAGCGCCGCCTCCACCCGTGCTTGCAAAGACTGCTTCACCTCCGCCACCACGTCCAGATATTGGGGATCGCGCTGCATCTCGCGCGGCTCGCCCCGCATGTGCATCAGGCACAGGCCGCAGTCCGAGTTCGCCACCGCTTCCAGGGCGCCGAGCGTTTGCAGGGCGCGCACGTCGTTAATCATGTCGGCCCCGGCGGCCAGGGCGGCGCGCATCACTTCCGGCTTCATGGTGTCCACCGACAACGCCGCGCCGCAGTCACGCAATCCTTCCAGCACCGGCAGCACGCGATCGAGTTCCTCCTGAACAGCTACCGCCGCCGCCCCCGGCCGGGTGGATTCACCGCCGATGTCGAGAATGTCCGCCCCCGCCGCGCGCAGGCTCAAGCCGTGCTCGATGGCCTGTCGCGGCGAACGCCCGCCATCCGAGAAGGAATCCGGAGTGACATTGACGATGCCCATGACCAGAGGGCGATCCAGGGTGAACAGGGTGCGGCCGCAACGGAACATGGCTGGAAAGCTCAAAAATGACTTATGGGAAGAGCGGGAACGTCCTGACCGTATGCCTGCCGAGCAGACCCGAACCGGGCGCGCCGCGACTGTAGCGGCCCCACCCATAGGAAACAAGCAAGCGCCGCCGGAGGTCGCACTTCACCCGTAGCGAATCTACAAAGGTCGCCGCAACGGCCGAAACAACTGCCCCTCCACACGCAGAAAACGGGTAAAGAACTCGAACAACACCAATCGGGTGGTCTGCACATAAACCACCAGGCCTTCCAGCACCAGGCTGAACAGGTTACCCAGCAGCAGCACCAACGCCATTGCCAGGGGATGCTCGACCCCACTCGCCAGGGTCATGACCGCCAGCGACAAGGCCGCATGCCCCAGAGCAAAAGCGCCCACGCGTATGAACGACAGCGTGTTCATCGCCAGTTCGAAGGAGGAAAGCAACAACTGGCCGATGGCACCGGGCAGTGCGCGCGGATCGCGCTCGATCACCAACGTCCCCACGAGATACTGCAGCAATCCCAGCGCCACCAACCAGAACGCCGCCGGTACGAACAGTCCCAGGAGCGCGCCGGCGTAGACCAGCAGCACCGCCCCGTCCAGCCACAGCCAGGCGCGCAACTCGCCGCGCCAGCTCGCCGCCACCCCGGAAAACACCATCCCCAGCAGCATCAACCCGACGCCGAACACCAGCGGTACGGCAAGCACCGCCACAGGGTTATCCAGCGGTTTCAGCCAAACAGCCGGGATCAGGCCATCGAAGCCGAAGACATCGCCGAATACCAAGCCGAAGGCCATGGCCGAAATACCGCAGGGAATGAGAAAGCGAATCTGCGGCCAGCGCTTCCGGAAGAATGCCGCAAACAGTGCCAGCATCAGACCGTGGCCGACATCCGGGAACATGTAGCCAAACAGCAGCGGCACCACCACCGCCAGCAGGCCGCTCGGGTCCACCTCACTGCCGCCGGGGGTGCCCCACATACGCAACAGCGGCTGGAACGGGCGTGCCCACCAGGCATTCAGCAGGGCCACCGGCACATCGGCATCGGCCGGTGGATCGGGGAACCGCAGCAGCGCCTTGACCCCCGCCGCATGCAAGGCCTGCCGCAGATGTTGCGGATCGGCGCAGGTGGTCCAGCCGGTGACATGGCAAAGCTTGCGTTCGCCCAAGGTGTGCGCGGCATGCTCCAGATACCAGCTCAGGGTTTCCACGTTGGCACGCGCTTCAGCCACCCCGGCATCGTTCCCCAGTTGGTGAAGGCGTTTTGAGAGCCCGGAAATCTCGTGCGTTTTCACGGCCAATTGCGCCAGCAACATGCGCTTTTGTTGTTCATGATCGCCGGACAGCCAGACCGGAATAGCCACCTGTTCACACTCGGTCTCACTGACCAGACGACCTATCTTCTCGCGCTGTTCAGGAGCACCGACAAAGTAGAGAAAATCGTGCAGCTGACCGTGCGCCACCCGTTCCACCACCCCGCTCAGATCCGGTGCGAACTCGCAACCATGGGGGCAGGCGAACAGGCATTTGCAAAGGAAACGCGTCTCCCTGAACACGCCATCGAGATCGATTCCCGCCGGACGCAACGCCTCCAGGCACTCCGCCAGCAGCAACAGATGGTCGTGTTCGGCGCGTGACTGCGCCAAGTGTTCACGCAGGTAATCCACCTGTGCGCTCCACACCCGCAGTTTGTGCAAAGCCAGATTAGCGATATGGACGGAATCACCGATCAGCGCGGAGGGATGCGCCACGCCTGCGGGCATATCCTCCTCATGCTCCGCCACCAGCGTGGCGAAGTGGCCCAGGAAGAAACGCAGCCGCGCCAAATCCGGCATTCCCTCCAGACGCGGCGCCAACTCCAGTTGCACCACGCCGGTCTCGGCCAATACTTCGGTAGCGCGCACAGTCTGGTCGCGCGGCACATAGGTCTCGAACCATCTCGCCTGAGCCGGTCGCAGCGCCATTGAGTTTTCCTCGAAGACTTCGCCGCCAGGCCGGATGGAAACCGATCCAGGCTGTGCGAGGTGTCCGCATCATAAATCGCATTGGGGTGTCGATCTGCTTGACAGTGGATTGGCGGTCGCTGTGGCCGTGGCTGAACAAAGGCGGGGCCTCGAACCCACCCGCAAAGCGTGGGAGGACGCTCGCCCACCGCGGCGGCGGCACCACTTCGATCCACCCTTGCCATTCCCCTCCGGCCGGCGTCAGCGCCGGAGCCGCGCATGGCGCCAGGGATGGTTGGTGGCGTCCCGACCACTCATGAATAGACGGAATCGTGAACGGGGTATCGGTCTGACAGCGCCGGGAATTTCGCCGAAGCGTTGTCGGTATTCTTTACGTTTTCCAGTACGTATTTTCCATGACACCCGTAGCCATCTGATTATCAAGATAAAAATATCCTGGCACGAGAAATGCGTGATTCCCGCCGAGGCTTTGTTCAACAACCGAAGGAGTAATCATGAACTCCCATCTTCGTCCCTTCATTGCGATGGCCACTTTGGCTGTTGCACTTTCCTCAACCAACGCCGATGCGGGTCTGGTCGTCACCGGCACCACGGGATTCGGCGAGGCCGGCAACCCGGCCGTTCCCAATCCGACCATGCAAGTCACCGCGGGCGATTCGGGCGTGGATTTCAGCGCCGTGGTTCTCTGGGATTTCCGGCTGGATTGGGACGAGACCGCGCTGACCTTCGACCCCAACGCTTCCACCATCTCGTTTGGCAGCTACTCGGACTCGCTGGCCAACTTCGTCAGCTATATGTACGGCTACGGCTTTGGCACCGTGTATGACGAAAACCTGGCCACGACGGTGGGCGATGGTTACTTCGTTTTCGGGTGGGACGGATTTTTTGGAACCCCCGGAACGGTTGACCTTGGCAGCGCGCTCAATTTTTCCGGCGCATTCAGCATTCTTCCCGGCACGCCTACGGGTGACTATGCGATCAGGTTCGACCCGAACGGGCCGACTTCCGTCCTGGCCAGCGATTTCGGTTTCGGTGATTACGGCGCCGCCACCCCGCCCATGCAGGTCACGGTCACCGCTCCCGCCGCCATCCCCGAGCCGGGCAGCCTGGGATTGCTGCTCGGTGGCCTCGGCGCTTTCCTGGGCCTTGCCGCCCTGCGTCGGAAGACCACCGACTGACGTGTCTGAGCCCCGCTCCGAGTCTTGCGGGCGGGGGATACGCGATGGGTCCGGCCGGGAAAGCCCACATGACGCCTGAGCGGGGGCTCGCCACCCGGTCAGGTCTTTGCGTGCCCGGCGGCGCGCCAGTCGCTTCACCATGCGCCCCACTTCACTTGTCAGCCCGATTCGCGCGAGCGGCGTAGTAATCACCATGAAGTAGAAACACGCATGATTGCTTCATTCCGATATTGAGCTAACAAGGTAATGTAGTTGGGAAATGAGGGGGGCGGATATTCAGGTATCCGCCTTGTCATTTCAGAAAAGCAATCCGGAAAGCCACACCCGTCGTGAGGCGGGGCCGGAAAGCTACGGGTCTCTCAAGGGAGATAGCCGGGCTGCCATAACGTAGCAGGAGTCGTTGTGGCACACATTTTCGCCATCGACATATGTCTTGCCCCTCCGAGGAGGGGCAGTCATCCATCCAGCAGCCTGTCGGGCCTTGGAATCGTCGGCCGCAGGGCGGCTGTGGCGGGCCGTTTTTCACCAGCCTCTCGCGCCCGCGAGGGGTACGCCGGATTCGTAATGTCGCTGAAGCGACAACGACTCCACCGCCCCATGGCTGGCCCATGCGGCGGCGAATCCGGCAATAACCGGCCTCGCCCGGGCCGTTTTTCGCTACCAGAACCCCCATCCCGAAACACAGCCAGATCGGTAATTTTGCTCCGCCCGCATGGGCGAGGAGGTTAAAGCCATGTTTGCCATGCCCTCTCTTTTCGCCGGTAACAAGGTCAATCCCGCGATCTTCCAGGCGGCGCTTTCCCGCTTTTTCCGCCCTGACCGCCAGCGCGGCAAGGCCAGGCAACCGCCGCAGCGGCGCAAGATTCTGTTCGAGAGCCTGGAGCCCCGGTTGCTCATGTCGGGGGATTTCAACCCCGTCGCGCCGATGGGCTCGTTGATCCATCAGTTCAGCCAGAGCGGCGCCCTGGAAACGGCGGACTCGACGGTTTCCTACAACCTCTCCCTGGATGCCGGCCAGAAGATATCCGTGGTGTTCGACACCGAGGACGCGGATTTGCGCGGCACGATCGAGTTGTATGACACCGATGGCGCGACCTTGCTGGGTTCGGCGTGGGCCGCCAACCCCGGCGAGATGGCTTTGCTCGATTCCGTGGTCGCCGGCAATGCCGGCACCTACCGCCTCGACGTGCGCAATCTGGCGGGGGAAGGTGCCTTCAGCACCGAGATTTTCCTGAATGCCACGGTGGAGACCGAAGTGCTGGGGATGGTCGGCAACGATGATCTGGCCAGCGCGCAGGATCTCGCGCCGTCATGGCTCGACCTGCCGAATGGCGGGCAACGCGCGGCGGCGGTGGGCATCGTGGAAAGCGGATCGGCTGATTTCTACAAGCTCGACCTGTCCGTCGGCGACATCGCCGGCTTTGCTCTTTCATCCATGCAACCCGGTGCCGGCGCGGGACTGCGCCTGGCCCTGCTGGATGACGGCGGCAATCTGCTCGCCCTGGGTGACGCTTCGGCGGGAAATGTCGATCAGATGATCGACGGCTTCGCGGCTGGAACGGGCACCTATTACCTGCGTGTAGTCGGCAACGGTGGCGAAAGCTACAGCCTGCTGGCAATGCGCCAGGCACGCTTCGAGTACGAACCCAACGGCACGGCGGCGCAGGCGCGGCCGCTATCGCCCATGCGGGAAGTATTGGGCAGCCTCAATCGAGTCACGAGCTCGTTCAGCCCGGAAACCGGGACGGTGGGCAGCACCGGCTTCTATCTGTATCTCTATGACGCCAGCGGTTTCCGCTGGGATATCGTGGGCAACGGCCGAATTTCCGATGGCAGCGACGATGCCTATGACGGTGGCATGCAACACACCGGCTTCCCCACACTGAGCACCGGGCAACTGGAATTCGGCGGTCGTGAAGTGGTCATCGGGCCGGCGACGATCGGCGATGTGCAGGTCACCCGCAAGATCTACGTGCCCAGCGACCAGAGCTATGCGCGCTTCCTGGAAATCGTCAGCAATCCGGGGGCGAGCACGGTCAACTACACGCTGCCCATCTATACCAATCTGGGTTCCGATGGTAGCGAGCGTTATGTGATGACCTCCAGCGGCGACAACACCGCCACGACCGCCGACGACTGGCTGATTACCGACGACAGCATCAGCGGTTCGTCCGGCGGCGATCCGGTGGTGACCCATGTGGTCTCGGGACAGGGTGGCGCCCAGCGCGCGGCCTCGTTCAGCAGGGGCAGCGGTGTGGTCAATTACAGCTACGACCTCACCCTGGCGCCCGGCGAGACCAAGATCGTCATGCATTTCGCCAGTCAGGCATCCAGCCAGTCCACCGCGGTTACCCGCGCGGGGCAACTGGCCAATCTGGAACTGGGCGCTCTCGACGGCATGTCCATGGCCGAACTGGCGCAGGTGGTCAACTTCAAACTGGTCGACAGCGCGGACAACTACCTGATCGAGGTGCTCCCGGGCGACAACCTGGTGCTTGCCACCACAACCCCATACGGCGTCGGCGACCTGGGCCCCAGCCCCCTGGACCCGCTCAATACCCTTGACCCGCTGGTTGAGCTCTACGATCCGAACGGCACGCTGGTCGCCTCCAACAACAACGGCGCCGGCGATGGCCGCAACGCCTATCTGGCCTATACGGTTCCGGTCGATGCGGGCGGCACTTACCGGGTGCGCGTCGCGCCGGTTTCCGGCGGCGGCGAATACACCCTGGCCGTTCAGGGCGCCACGGGCAGCCTCGCCGGCGGCATGCGGGTGACGGATTCGTCGGTTCCCGATGGCGCCCAGGTGACGGCGTTCCCCACCAACCTCGATATCACCTTCTCTTCCGCAGTACGGCTGGATTCCGTGCAAACCACGGATCTCGTCGTGACCGACGCCGTTGGCAACCCGATTGCGGTCACCGGCGCCACGCTGGCCGACGCCCATGGCGTTCGCTTCCAGCTCGGCGCGCCGGTCGATGTCGATGGCCACTACAACGTCAGCCTCGCCTCCGGCGCGGTATTCGACCTGACCGGCGGCGCCGCGAACGAGGCCTACAGCAGCGGCTTCGATGTCGACGCCTCGCCACCCCAGGTGGTCTCGCCCTCCGTTGTCGACGGCGCGCGCTTCGCTCCCGGGGCATTCGCCTTCAGCGCCGACTTCAGCGAAGCGCTGGCAAGCGATGGCCTGGATGCCGACGACGTGGTTCTCCTGGAGAACTTCAGCAACACCGCCATCACGCCACTTACCTTCGACTACAACCCCGCCACCCACCATCTCGATACCACCTTCGACGCGCTCGTGGAAGGCAGCTACACGCTCAGCCTGAAGAGCCGCGCGGACGCTTTCCGCGACCTTTACGGCAACCCGCTGGACGGTAACGGCGACGGCATCGCCGGAGACGATTTCACCGTCGATTTCTTCGTCGACAGCGACGTACAGCCCTTCCCGACCCCCCTCCATGCCCGATATCCGGCCGGATCGCTGAGCTACGGCGGCGATCTCGAAGGCGTGCTGTACGACGCCGCCGGCGCCGACAGCGACACCTACACCATCGAACTCGACGCCAACCAGATTCTCACGGTCGCCCTGTTCCCGCTGGATGCGGGACTCATGGCCCGTGTCGAAGTGATCGGGCCGGACGGCGTGACCGTCATCGGCGCTCATGACGCCGCCGCGCCCGGCGCGGTCGCCGCGTTGAACCATCTGCATGCCCAGGATGCCGGCATCTACCGCCTGGTCCTGAGCAGCCTGGACGATGCCGGCGGTCCGACCGCAGGACGCTATGAGTTGAGTGTGCTGCTCAACAGCGCCGGAGAAGCGGAAGAGGCGGGCTTCGGCGGCAATGACGACCAGGGCGACGCCCAGTATCTGACCCAGGCGACCCTCGATCTGGGTAACGGTATCGGCCAGGCCAGCGTCGCCGGCACGCTGGAGGCCAAACATTTCACCGGCGCGCAACCCATGCTGCTGGGCACCCTCGGTCGCGGCGGCACGCCAAGCACCCTGGTGGAACTCGACCCCGGCAACGGCGCCGTGCTGCGCACCATCGGCCCGGTCGGCTACGCCATCAACGGCCTGGAATACGCCGCCGGCAGCGGCATTCTTTACGGCACCGTCTCGGATAACGACGCCAACGCACCGGGTTATCTGGTCAGCATCGACCTCGTCACCGGCGCCGGCACCCCCATCGGCAGCGGCGCCGACGTCGGCACGCTGCTGAACGTCACCAGCGATTCCGTCGGCAATCTGTATGCCTGGACCGAAAGCGGCGACGATCTGGTCACCCTCGACCCCTACACCGGGCTGGGACAGGTGGTCGGCAATGCCGGCCTCAGCACCTGGACCCACAGCCTCGCCTTCGATGCCGACGACGATCTCTACTTCGTCAACGGCGATGGCAATTTCTATCTGCTCGACACGACCACGGGTGTGCCGACCTATCAATTCAGCCTGCCGGAACAGACCGCCCATCATGGCGATTTCGACCCCCTCACCGGCCACTTCTACGCGGTCGGCAACACCAGCGCGACCACGCCGCTGGTGGTCATCGACGTCGCCCAGCAGTCTCTCGTCGCCAGCTTTGAGACCGGCGTGCAACTGCACACCCTCACCTTCACTCCGGGCGGCGGCAGCCTGACCGAACCACAGGACTGGTATCGCTTCGACCTCGTGGCGGATGTATCCGCCACCCTGTCGCTCAGCCTCGACAACCCCTACTTCAACGACGCCATCGTCCTTGAGCTGTACGACGCCGGCGGCAACCTGGTGACCCTCTCGCAACCCGGTGGCGATGACGTGGCGCAAAGCATCCGCGCCTTCGTGCCCGCCGCGGACGGAACCTACTACGCCCGCATTTCGGGCGATGCGCCCGGCGGCTACACCCTGGTACTGACTACCGGCGCCGATTTCGGTCTGGAGCGCGGCGACCAGGATATTTCGCCCAGCCGGCAAGTGGTCGGCGCGATCGCATACGCCGAGGATGTCGATACCTACCTCCTGCATGTAAGCAACGGCGATGCGGTGACCTTGTGGACCGGCACGTCCGGTGACGGCGGTGGTGAACCGGCCAACCTCCTGGAAGCCGCGCTGAGCGTATATGACCCGGACGACAATCTGGTCGCCGGCGGCGACCACAACGCCGTGATCGGCTTCACCGCCGCCACGGACGGCGCCTATCGCGTGGAACTGAGCGCCTTGAATGGCAGCAGCGGCGACTATGTGCTGAACAGCAACGGCGCCACCGGGCTGGCGCCGGCCTTCACGGTAAGCGCGGTCGACCCGGCCGACAGCAGCGTTCTGTCCGGCTACCCGGGCAGCATCACGCTGGATTTCTCCACGCCCATCGACCTGCGCATGCTCGACCCGGGCAACATCCTCATCACCTCCGCCGATGGCGGCACACACAACGGCGACGGCGCGATCACCATCGTCGATGCCGACACCGTGATCTACGGCATCGCCAGCGCCGAAGCCGGAGAGGGGAACTACACCCTGACCCTGGCCGACGGCGCCCTGCGTGACCTTTCCGGCCGGCCGCTCGCGGCCTTCACCTCCAGCTTCCGCTGGGATGCCACGCCGCCCACGGTGGTCAGTTCCAGCGTGAGTGAGGACGATGTGGTCGCGGCCGGTGGCCTGCATGTCGTGATCGGCTTCAGCGAAGCCATGCTCGCCGACGTGCTCGATGCAGCCGATGTGTGGCTGGTCAATGACACCACGGGCACGCCGTTCACCGCCGGAAGTCTCGCCTACGACGGTACGAACCAGATTCTCGGCATCGACTTCGCCGGGTTGAGCGAAGGCAGTTACACCCTGATGCTGCGCAGCCAGGCCGATGCCTTCCGCGACATCGCCGGCCTGTTGCTGGACGGCGAATACGCCGCCGCCCTGCCGTCAGGCGATGGCGCCGAGGGGGGTGACTTCGTTGTGCATTTCACCGTCGATATTGACGCTCCCGTGCCTTATGCCGTGCCGCTGGACGCGATCCAGCCGGATGGCTCGCTGATCCACGACCCGGCGATGACCGGCCTGTTCCACATGGAAGGCGACAGCGACGACTACACCCTCGATCTGGACGCGGGCCAGACCCTCAGCGTGAAGCTCACCCCGCTGGACAGCGTGGTGCGTGGCCATATCGCGCTGCTGGATGCCGGCGGCAACCTGCTGGACGACGCCACCGGCACGACCGCCGGGCAAGCCGTCATCCTGCAAACCGTGCCGATCGCGAATGCCGGCACCTACACCATTCGGGTGACGGCCGAACGCGGCCCCGGCACCTATCAGGTACAGGCCCTCCTCAATGCCGCGCTGGAAGTGGAAGACAACAGCAACTTCAGCGAAACCCGCGATGACGCCCAGAACATCGACAACAGCTTCATCGCCGTGGGCGCGAACGGCAGTCGTGGCGCCGTGCGCGGCGCCCTGGGCGGCACGACCAATCTCGCCGTGGCGGTGGACGGTGAAACCAACGTGTTCAGCGCCGGCGCCGCCGGCAGCTTCGACGGCCTGTTACCGAACAGCATCGAATTCGCGGCCGGGCCGGGCAACGTATTTACCTTCCCGGACGTCTCCGGCCTGGTGTCCTTCGACGGCGCGACCCTGACCGTGCCGCCGGACGGCGGCGACGGCGGCAGCGGCACCACCGACATTCTTTCCTCGCCGACCAACTACCCCGGTATTTCCGGCATCGTCTACGGCCATGGCGACCCCGACTTCCCGGACTACACCACCTGGCCGGGGCTGGGTTATTACCCCGGCAAGACCATGTTCCTCACCGGCGTCTTTCTCTCCGACGCGGCCCCTGTCGACCCGGCGCCGGACCGGCTCGATTTCACCAATGGTGATGGCGGCATGGGTACGGAATTTCTCACCCTGAGCCCGGAACTCGGCCAGACCTTCTTCATCGGTGACGGCCGCACCGCCCTGAACGATCTGCAACAGTTCATCGCCCCCACGGGCGCCACCCACCTGTTCCTCGGCTTTGCCGACGCGTCGCAGTTCGGCCACCCCAGCAGTGAGGCCGGCTCCTACGGCGATAACTACGGCGCACTGACGGCCCAGGTGCAACTGAATGGCGGCAGCGTGACGGATGCGGACTGGTACAGCTTCAGCCTGGACGCGCATGAATTCAGCACCATCACCCTGTCGCGCGACGACATGTCTCAGCCGGGCAACATCGAACTGGAACTCCATGACGCCAACGGCAACCTGCTCGCCACCGGCAATGCCGGGTCGGGCATCCTCGACCGCTACATCAGCGGATTCGCGCCCGCGGCGGCGGGAACCTTCTACCTGCGGGTGAGCGGCGATGTGGCCGACTACAGCCTGCTGGTCACGCGCAACCTCGATTTCGATCTGGCCATTCCCGGCCAGGTTCAGGACATCAGCCAGACCTTCAGCGTTCTCGGCGGCTCGCTGGGTGGCGCCGGCGTCGAGGGGTATGCCTATCTGCGCTCCAATACCGGCGGCACCTGGGGCAATTCCACGCCGCAAGCGGCGATGGACGCGGCCTTCGGCGGCGGCAACTGGGACAACCTGTATTTCGAAACCAGCGACCTGGCCAGCGTGCTCGCCAATCATTCCACGCTGTATCTGGAAGGCAGCGACTCCATCGCCACCGAACTGGAAACCTTCCTCGACCTGCACCTGAGCGAACTGGAAGCCTGGGTGGCCCAGGGCAACACCCTGTTCATCAACGCCGCGCCCAACGAAAACAATGGCATGAACCTCGGTTTCGGCGGCGTCACCCTGCGCTATTCCGATTCAAGCGGCAGCGGCACCATCGTCGACAGCGGCCATCCCATCTTCCAGGGGCCGGCCACGCCGGTGGTGGCGACCTACACGGGCAGTTCCTTCACCCATGCCTCCGTATCCGGTGGCGGCATCACGCCCCTGATCAATGACAACACCGGCGATGCCGTCCTGGCCGAACTGAGCTGGGGCGCCGGCACCGTCTTGTTCGGCGGCATGACCACGACCAATTTCCACTCCCCGCAGCCAGAGGCGACCAATTTGCGCGGCAACATCCTGGCCTATGCCGCCAGCCGGGTGTTGGTCAGCGACCGGTACAGCTTCGCCGCCAACCTGGGCGACAACCTGGTCATCGAAACCGGCACGCCCGGCGACGGCGCGGGTGAACCCGGCAACGTCCTGGATATCGCCCTGAAGCTTTACGGCCCGGACGATGTCGAGGTGCCGAGCACTGATTACAGCGAAACCTCGCCCGACGGCCGCAACGTCCGCATCGAATACCTCGCCACGCAGAGCGGCGGCTATCGGGTCGAAGTGCGCGCGGAAAACCAGACCATGGGCAGCTATGTGCTACAGGTTTCCGGCAGCAGCGTGGCCCCCGCACCCTTCGCCGTCTCCGGCAGCAACCCCGCCGATGGGGCCTTGCTGGTCGGCTTCCCGGCCACCTATACGGTCGATCTGTCTGAGGCCGTGCTGCTATCGAGCATCGACGCGGCCGACCTCACGGTGAATGGCGTGGCCGCCGGTAGCGTATCCATCGTGGATGCCGACACCCTGCAATTCAGCATCGCCAACGCCGATGTCGGCGACGGCGTGTATGACGTGGAAATCGCGGCGGGCGCTTTGACCAGCCTGTCCGGCAAGCCGCTGGAAATCTTCAGCGCCAGCTTCGACGCCGACGCGACCGCGCCGACCGTCATTGCCAGCAGCCTGGCCGGCGGAGAAATCCTCGCCCCCGGCGACCTTGTCTACATCGCCACTTTCAGCGAACCACTCGCCACGACGGGCCTGGGCTTCGACGACGTGACCTTGACCAACACCGATACCGGCGCGGTCATCCCCCTGGCAGTTCCCGGCCTCAAGGGCGAGTACTTCAACGTGGGTCATGCCCTGAGCACGCTGGCCGATGTCGATTTCAACGCCCCCCCCAGCGCCACCCGCACCGACGCCCAGGTCAGCTTCGGCGACAGCAACGGCATGGACGGGCTCGGCCTGTACGACTACTACGCCGCGCGCTGGACCGGATCGGTCCTCGCGGAAACGGCGGGCAGTTACACCTTCCACACCAGCAGCGACGACGGCAGCCGCCTCTACATCGACGGCAATCTGGTGGTGGACAACGATGGCCTGCATGGCACGCAGGAGCGCTCCGGCACGGTCGCCTTGAGCGCCGGCTACCATGATCTGCGCCTGGAATTTTTCGAAAACAGCGGCGGCGCCACCATCAGCCTGTCATGGACGCCCCCCGGCGGCGCCAAGGCGCTCATCCCCGAGAGTGTTCTCTACAACCAGTACAGCGCGGGCCTCGGCCTGTTCGACTACGACCCGGCGAGCCGCACACTGACCGTGAACTACCGCGATCTGCCCGAGGGCAATTACAGCCTCCGCCTGGCATCCGGCGCCGAGGCTTTCCGTGACCTCCGCGGCAACCTCCTCGATGGTGAATACGCCGGCGTGTTGCCTTCCGGCGACGGCGGCGCGGGCGGTGATTTCAGCCTGAACTTCAGCATGGACACGGTCGGCGCCACACCACTGGCCGCACTCGAAGGCGTGGCGCCGGGAGGTTCGCTGATTTACGACCCACCGGCGAGCGGCAACCTCTATGCCACGGGCGACGTGGACGACCACACCCTCACCATCGAGGGTGGCCAGAAGGCCAGCGTGCGCGTCACGCCGGATGCCGCCACCTTGAGCATCCAGGTCGAACTGATCGGCCCGGACGGCACCACCGTGCTGGGTAGCGCCAGTGCCGCCGGCGGGGAAACCGTGCTTCTGCAAAACGTCAGCCTCGCCGAAAGCGGCCTCTACACCGTGCGCATCGGCAGCCTGGGCGGCTCCGGCAACTACGAAACCCAGTTGCTGTTGAATGCGCAACTGGTGTAGCGGCGCGCGATAAATGGCGCGGATTTGCGCGATATTTGGCATGAGTGCGGATTGCTCACAGCGCAAATTAATTGCATTTGCGATCACGCGAACGACACCGGCGCATCCGAGCAGCGGATGGTTTCGCCGGTCACCG
>JAUXXW010000185.1 GCA_030684775.1 Pseudomonadota bacterium | reverse complement strand
GGGCACGCTGCGCTTTGCCCAACCTACGTCACTGGTGGCGCTACACCAAGGAACGCAAACGCACACTCAAGGCATCGTGAGCCGCGACGGCGGCGTTGTTGGGCACGCTGCGCTTTGCCCAACCGACGTCACTGGTGGGGCGCTACACCAAGGAACGCAAACGCACACTCAAGGCATCGTGAGCCGCGACGGCGGCGTTGTTGGGCACGCTGCGCTTTGCCCAACCGACGTCACTTTTTCAAAGGGGGAATGAGGGGTGCCGAAGGGTAGGGGCTTCATCAGATTCAGCGACGTTTGCCTGAGCCGCTGCCTCAGAAATCCCCCCTGTCCCCCCTTTGATAAAGGGGGGGCACTACTCCAACCGCCTCACCAGTTGACGGCAAAAGAGCCAATAAAAAACCCCGCCGAAGCGGGGTTTTTTATTGCCGGAAGAACCGGATCAGTGCGCCTGAGCCGTACCGGCGCCGCGCGGGTAGCGGATGCCTTCCACCATGTGCTGGATGTGGTCCGGACACGGGGCGGTCATCTTGGACACCACCAGGGCCACCACCACGTTGACGATGGCGCCGACGACGCCGATGCCCTCGGGGGAGATGCCCATGAACCAGTTGGCCGCTTCGTTCTTGGCCATGGGTTCGATGAAGATGCCCTTGAAGTAGACGATGTAGGCCATGGTGAAGACCAGGCCGGAGAGCATGCCGGCAATGGCGCCTTCCTTGTTCATCGCCTTGTAGAAGATGCCCATGACGATGGTCGGGAACAAGGAGGCGCAGGCAAGTCCGAAGGCGAACGCCACCACCTCCGCGACGAAGCCTGGTGGGTTATAGCCAAGATAACCGGCCACACACACCGCCACGGCGGCAGCCATACGTCCCGCCATCAACTCGCTCTTCTCGGAAATGTTCTTCGCGAACACGCCCTTGAGCAGGTCATGCGAGATGGAGGCGGAGATCACCAGCAACAGGCCGGCGGCGGTGGACAGCGCGGCTGCGATACCACCGGCGGCGATCAGCGCGATCACCCAGTTGGGCAGGCCGGCAATCTCGGGGTTGGCCAGCACCATGATGTCACGGTCGACCTTGCCATCGAATTCACCCTTCTTGCCCTTGGAGCCGAGTTCGTTGCCCTTCCAGCCGGCGGCTTCCGCCTTGGCCAGGAATTCGGGGTTCTTGCTCTTCTCGTTGTAATACTGGATGCGACCGTCGCCGTTCTTGTCTTCCCAACGGATCAGACCGGTTTTCTCCCAGCGCTGCATCCATGCCGGGCGATCAGCGCCGTTCAGGCTGGCTTCGGGTGCGAACACGTCGCCACCGGTGGCCAGGGCGCTGTTCACCGTGGTGTGCAGGTTGTAGCGCGCCATGGCGCCGACGGCGGGAGCGGTGGTGTAGAGAATGGCGATGAACACCAGAGCCCAACCGGCTGTAACGCGGGCGTCATGCACTTTCGGCACGGTGAAGAAACGCACGATCACGTGGGGCAGACCGGCGGTACCGGCCATCAGGGCCAGGGTGATGCAGAACACGTCGATCATCGACTTGTCCCCCGACGTGTAGGCGGCGAAGCCCAGGTCGGTCACCACGCGGTCCAGCTTCTGCAGGAAGCCCATATCGCCCATGTTGCCGCCCAGACCCAGTTGGGGCAGGGGGTTGCCGGTGATCTGCAGGGAGATGAACACGGCGGGGATGGTGTAGGCAAAGATCAGCACCACGTACTGCGCCACCTGGGTGTAGGTGATGCCCTTCATGCCGCCGAGCACGGCATAGAAGAACACCAAGCCCATGCCGATGATCAGGCCGGTCGTGATTTCCACTTCCAGGAAGCGGGAGAACACGATACCGACACCGCGCATCTGGCCGGCGACGTAGGTGAAGGAGATGAAGATCAGACAGATCACCGCCACGATGCGCGCCGCGTTGGAGTAGTAGCGGTCGCCGATGAATTCGGGCACGGTGAACTTGCCGAACTTGCGCAGGTACGGGGCCAACAGCACGGCCAGGAGCACATAACCACCGGTCCAGCCCATCAGGTAGACAGAGCCACCGTAACCCAGGAAGGCGATCAGGCCCGCCATGGAGATGAAGGAGGCCGCGGACATCCAGTCGGCCGCGGTCGCCATACCGTTGACGATGGGGTGTACCCCGCCGCCGGCGATATAGAACTCTTTGGTGCTTCCGGCGCGGGCCCAGATGGCAACGCCGACGTAGAGGGCGAACGACAGGCCCACCACGATGAAGGTCAGGGTTTTCAGATCCATGTTTGTATCCTCTTAGTCTTCGTGGACGTCATGTTCGCGGTCGATCTTGTCCATGCGCCTGGCATACCAGAAGATCAGGCCGACGAAGACGAAGATGGAACCTTGCTGGGCGAACCAGAAGCCCAGCGGATAACCACCGAGTTGAATAGCGTCCAGCGCATCGCGGAACAGGATGCCGGCGCCGAAAGACACGACGAACCAGATGGCCAGCGTAATCATCAGCAATCGAAGCGTCGCGCTCCAATAGGCCTTTGGGTCAAAGGTGGTGGGTTTGGACATGTGAAGGTCTCCTTTGGTGAAGTAGGTAGTCAGTGGCATTGGTAAAACGGCCTCCCTTCATACGCCACGGCCGGCGCGAAGTGTAACGGGGGCTTTCTTACACCACACTTACAGGGCGATATTTCTTCGGTTTATGCCTTGTCTGGCCGGTTGGCCCAGTTCACCACCACTCGCAGCATGAAGTAATAACTCCACAGCACCAGGCCGGCCAATCCGGTCCAGACCACGAATTCAAGCCCGACAACGAGTACCGAGAGGCCGATGGCGAGCAGCGCGCCGGCGGCGATCAGGTTGATGCTCAGCACCCAGGCGGCCCATTGCGCGCCATTGGGAAGGGAACGGCCACGCCAGTCGGCCACATAGCGCATGTCCTTGCGCACGGCGATGCGCCAGGCGCGGAAAAACATCCCCGCGGCCATGAGGAAAATGCCGAGGAACAACAAACGTGCCAGCCAGACGAACCAGATTTCCATGTGATGTAACCCACCGCCTTCGCTGCGCGTGAGGCGGCGCGGGTGCCTGCTTTATAGTGGAGGCCGGCAAGATAGCAGAAGACGCCTGCCCGGGCGCGTCGATCACCGTTTGTGGACGATCCCGGCACACTATGTCGGCAGGTGACGTAGGTTGGGCAAAGCGAAGCGTGCCCAACACCGCGGCGGTTCGTTGGGCACGCTTCGCTTTGCCCAACCTACGGGGCTACCAAGAAGGAAGGACTACATGGAACAGACACGAAGACAACACGAGCACTGGCGACGCAATCTCAGGCTGATCGGCTGGCTGCTCGCCATCTGGTTCCTGGCCACCTTCGTGGTCATCTGGTTCGCCCGTGAACTCAACGAGATCGTGATCTTCGGATTTCCCCTGGCCTTCTACATGGGCGCCCAGGGGACGCTCATCATCTATCTGATCCTGGTGCGGGTCTATGCCACGCGCATGAATGACCTGGACGAGCACTTCGGCCTGAGCGAGCCGGAGCGCTGATGCGTTTGCGGCAAAGTCGAAGCAACCGCGCCTACCGGCCAAACGTCACTCGGCATTTCACTCCGGCCGGGATGTCGCCTCGGGGATTGGGGAGGTCGAGGCGGACACCGAAGGTGCCGCTGGCGGAATCCACCACCCTGTCGACGATGCGCACGGTCGCTTTATAGCTTCCCTTGAGCGGTGGCTCGGCCACCACCTGGGCGCCGGCGCCTTTGCGGATGCCGCCGTAGAGGGCCACCGGGAGGATGACTTCGACCCGCAGCGGGTGGGTCTGCGCGAGCTTCAGGATGGCGCGCGCGCCCTCGCCGGTCTGCGCGAGTTCGCCGGGGTGTTGCAGGCGTTCGCTGACCACGCCGTTGAACGGGCTGCTCAGGCGGCGCTGCGCCACCAGAGCCAGCAGTCGCTTGTATTCCAGCGCGGCGAGTTCGCGGTTGTCCTTGGCGTCCAGCAGTTCGGCCTCGGCCAGACGCATTTCGCTGTAGGCGTCATCGCGCTCCTGGGCGGAGATGAAATTCATCCGGTTGAGTTCTTCCCGTCTTTTCAGCTTGCCGCGCGAGTAGCCGAGCCGGGTTTCGGCGGAGCGGATCTGGCCTTCCATCACGGCCTTGAATTTGGCGGCGGCCAGGGCGGCTTCCTCGACGCCGGTATCCAGTTCCACCAGCACCTGGCCCTTCTTCACGGTGGCGCCGCGGTCGACGCGGATGTGGGTGATCAACGCCTCCACCGGGCTGCGCAGCTCGATCTTCTGGTAAGGCTCGATCAGGCAGGCGTAGGAGGAGTCGGCGGCGGCGGGGAGGCTGGCGAGCAGAGCAAAGACCGTCATTCCCGCGAAAGCGGGAATCCAGTGCGTAGGCCTGATTGCAGTTTGACGAACTAACTGGATTCCCGTCGGGGCCTGCCCTCGAATGGGGGCGTCGGGGGCGGGAATGACGGACAAAAGGGCGAATAAGAGCTTTTTCATATCTGGTTTCCAGCAAAGGCAAGCAGGTTATCGAGATCGCGATCCTGTTTCAGGGTATCGCGGCGTTCGCGGCCGTGGATGTGTTCGGCGGCGCGTTGGCAATGTCGCCGCAACAGGGTGAGCAGCGGCGGCGGGATTGCATGGCCGCATGTACGGGCCAGTAATCGGTAGCGCCAGCCGCCGTGTTCGCGGAACAGGGCGTCGTCGCAAGCGACGATGGCCAGTGTGCGGCCGGGGTCGCCCTGGCGCGCGCAGCGGCCGATCAACTGGCGGTCGATACGCGGTGAATCGTGGAATTCGGTGAGGATGACATGCAGGCCGCCGGCCGCGGCCACGCCCTCGCCCAGGCGGATGTCGGTGCCGCGGCCGGCCATGTTGGTGGCGACGGTGATCGTGCCGGGTTGGCCGGCCCGCGCGACGATGTCGGCTTCCCCGGCATCCTGGCGGGCATTGAGCACGCGGTGCGGCAAGGCCATTTGTTGCAATACGGCGGCCAGCGCTTCCGAGGCCTCCAGTGAGCGGGTGCCGATCAGCACCGGCAGGTTGCGTTCCCGCAGGCGCGCGGCCGTATCCGCCACCGCGCGCCACTTCATCGCCGCATCGGGGAGGCAACGATCTCGCTCGCGCACCCGGACACAGGGCCGGTTGGGGGGGATGGCGACCACTTCCAGCCCGTAAACGGCATGCAATTCGCCCGCGACTTCCTTCGCGGTTCCGGTCATGCCCGACAGGCGCAGATAGCGGCGGAAGAAACGCTGGTAGGTGATGCGCGCCAGCGTGCGGTTGTGCTCGGAAAGCATGCAGTTTTCCTTGGCCTCGATGAGCTGGTGCAGGCCCTGTTCCCAGCTACGCCCTTCCAGCACACGACCGGTGTATTCGTCGATGATTTCCACCTTGCGCGCCTGTGAGACCAGATAGTGCTGATCGCGATGGAACAGGAGCAGCGCGCGCAGCGCCTGCGATACCAGTTGTTCCCGTGCCTTAGCGGCGTGCCAGGTGCCGCCCAGCGCGGTGGCGCGCCGGTACAGCTCCTCCCGCCCGTTCTCGGTGAGATGCAGTTCGCGCCGCGCCGGCGACATCTCGTAATGCTCGCCCGGCGAGAGTTCGCGCGCCAAATCCAGCGCCTGCCGGTACATCTTCGGATCGCCGCTGGTCGGCCCCTTCTCGGCCAGGATCAACGGCGTGCGCGCCTCGTCGATCATGATGCTGTCGGCTTCGTCGACGATGGCGAAATGCAGGCCGCGCAACAGCATGCCGGCCTGATGTTCCGCCCCCAGCAGGGCGCGCACCCTGATCTGCGCGCGGCTGGCGCGGCCACCGGCGGCGACGCGGTCTTTCAGGTAATCGAACACCAGTTCCTTGTTGGTGCAGTAGGTGATGTCGCCGGCATAGGCGGCGCGGCGCGCGTCCAGGCCCATGCCGCTGACGATGATGCCGACGGAGAGACCGAGGAACTCGAATAGCGGGCCCATCTCGCCCGCGTCACGGCTGGCCAGATAGTCGTTCACCGTCACCACATGCACCGGCGCGCCGGAAGCCGCGGCCACGCAGGCGGCCAGGGCGGCGGTGAGCGTCTTGCCCTCGCCGGTCTGCATTTCCGCGAGCTTGCCGGCCATCAGCGCCGCCGCGCCCATCAACTGGCTGTCGAAGGGGCGCAACCCCAGGCTGCGCGCCGCCGCCTCGCGAACCCGCGCCAGGGCCGGCGCGAGATCGCCATTGACCATGGCGAGGCGTGACTTGATCCGCGTCTGAGTGATCAGCTCGGCGTCCTCCAGCATCGCCACCGCCTCGGCCTCCTCGCCGGCCGCCTTCGCCAGCGCGGCCAGACGCGCGCGGAAAGGCCGCAGCCGCAGCAGCGCGCCGCCTACCGCGCCACGCGTCCAGCGGTCGAAGGCGTTCTCCTCGGGATCGCTGCGTTCCGGGTAGACGCCCTGTGAGCGTTCGGAGTCGGCGGGCATGCTATCCAGCCCCACGCGGGCGAGGATGTTTACTCCCCCCTTTTCCAAAGGGGGGCCGGGGGGGATTTAGCGGCCGTAATGTGGCCAGTTCACACAGAAATCCCCCCCCCGCCCCCCTTTGGGAAAGGGGGGAGTAGAGCGCCGGCCTCGCGCGCTTACACATGGAACTGCGACAGGAACAGCCGGCGCACGGCGCGCCAGGCGCGCACGCCCAGCGGCGTGGCGGGGTGCTCGAAGCGGACATGGACGCGGCTGCCGAGATAGCGCGCCGGCGCGGCCTGCTCCAGGGCAAGCTCGAACTCGAATACCGATTGCAGGGTTCGGGTGCCTTCCTCGTCGCCGGGGTCGAGGACGACATCGCCGCCGCCACGCTGGCCGAGGGCGGCGCTGGGCAGCTCATGGCCGGCGGCCGGGACTTCGCGCAGCAGCCGGGCGGGCCAGGTGGCGGCGAGGTTCTGCGGTAATTTCACCGCCACGTCGCGGGTCGCCAGGCGCACCAGGTCGACATCCGCCTGCCCGACCACCACGCGCACCACGGGCACATAACGGCCCACCACATAGCCGACGATTTCCCCCTTTTCCAGGAAACGTCCGGGCAGGTCGTCGGGGTGTTCCAGCAACAAGCGGCCGGAAGCGCCGGCGCGCAGGGTGAGACGGGCCATGCGCTCGCGCAGGCGATCCACAGCGGCCTGTTCGCGTCGCAACGTTTCCTCCAGTTGCGCGGCCGCGGCGAGATTCACTCCCCAGGCGGCATCGTGGCGGGCGCGCATTTCCTCCAGTTTGGCGAGCTGCACCGCCAGGTCGGAAGCGAGTTCCGGGTTGACGCTCTCCAGCACCGCGCTGCCGGGGCGCAGCTCGTCGCCGGGCCGCGCCAGGCTACGCGCCACGAAACCGGATGCCTCGGCGCGCAGCAGCGCCTGTTCCGGCAGGCGCAGGACGCCGTCGGCATGGGTGTGATAAGGCATCGGCAGCACGAACAGGAGCAGATAAAGCGCCAGGAAGGCACCGCCCAGCACGGCGCGAATGCGTGCCCCGCGCGCGGCGAAACGGGGTTCCGCGAGCAGCGCGCGGACGATCTTGAACAGCGGAATGCCGAGGCTGGCGACCATTCCCCAAACGGCCAGGAGCACGCCGACGATGAAGTATTGCTGCGCCACGAACAGGGCGATGCCGACCAGTACGAACATGCGATAGGCGAAAGCGAGCGGCGCGTAAGCCACGAACCAGCGGCGTTCGCCCTTTGTTGACGGCGGCGGCTCGCTGTTGGGCACGGCGAGCAGGTGGCGCTCGGCCAGGTATTGCCAGTATCGGGTGGAGCGGCTGCCCAGGTTGGGTATCTCCAGCCAGTCGGCGAGGATGTAATAGCCGTCGTAACGCAACAGCGGGTTGCCGTTGAACAGCAAGGTGGAAAAGCTGGCCAGGACGAGGGTGTTGTAGGCCAGCGAGCGCGCCAGCCCCGGTTCCAGCAGCAGCCAGAAGTAGAACGCCAGGGTGGCGATGAACAGTTCCGTGAGCATGCCGGCCGCGCCGACCAGCATGCGTTCGCTCTTCTTCACGAAGGCGGAGGAACTGGACGCTTCCACATAGGGAATTGGGAAGAACACCAGCAGCATGATGCCCATTTCGTGTACTTCGCCGCCGCGCGATTTGGCGGCCAGGCCATGCCCGATTTCGTGCATCGCCTTGAGCAGGGGGAATATCACGGCCATGAGCAGCAGGTTGTCCATCGCCAGCAACTGTTCCGAGAAATTCTCGGTGAGGTCCGGCCAATGCATGGGCGCGAGGAACAGCGCCGGCAGCACCACCGCCAGCCAGATCAGCAGGCCCCATCCCCCCTTGTACAGATGCGGCCAGCGGTTGGCCCAGGTGAGGAAGCGGTCCGGATCGAGCAGCGGAAAACGTAGCGCCATCGGGTTGAGATAGCGGCCCAACAGCTTCTTGCGCTCCTGCTTGCCGCGCCGCTCGAACAGTTCCGCCACGTCCGGGGTGACGTCGCACTGGATCAGGTCGGCCCCGTGCAGTTGCCCGAGCAGGCGGATCACCTCTTCCTGGTCCGGCGTGTCTTCCACCAGTTCCTCGGTCAGACGGCGCCACACCTGTTCCATGTCGCGTTTGCCGTCCATCAGGCTGATCACCCGATAGGAGGGCGGGTTGAAACGGTGGTATTTGCCCGCCACCCGGTCTTCCACCACGTACCAGATCTCGCCCCGGTAAGCATGGCGGTGGATGCGGATATGACCGCGCAGACGCGGCTTCAATTCGGCGACGCGATACCAGTTGCTTGAGAGCAGCGCCTCGCTCATGGCACCAGCCTCATGGCATCCACCGCCACAGGGTCAGGCGCAGCCAGTCGCTCAGGCGGTGAGTCCAGATCCACAGCAGACTCTGTTCACCGGCCTCCACCTTGCCCACGCCTTCCATGTTGGGACGCATCTTGGGCAGCGTCGCGCCCTTTTCCAGCACGAGCCCGGCTTCGACGCGGAAATAGTTGCGCCCGTCCTCGGCGGTGGCCACCGGCGTCACCTTCGTCACCGTGAACGGGAAAGACTGGCCGGGCAGGCTGGTGAGCATGAGTTCGCCCGACTGGCCGGCATGGACATCGCCGATGTCGCGCTCGTCCACCTTGAGAATCACCCGCCAGGCCTCCAGCGGCGCCAGTTCGAACAGCACCTTGCCTTGTTCCACCGGCGAGCCGAGTTGCTGCGAAAGATCGCCGCGCACCACCACCCCGTCGAAGGGGGCGATCACCTGTACCCGCGCCAGTTTTTCCCGCGCCAGATCGAGTTGGGCGCGGGCCTGGTTGGCCTGGGCGGAAGCCAGGCGAAACTCCACCCGCTCGCCTTTCGACATCGCCTCCCGCTCCTTGCGTAGCGACACTTCCAGTTCCGCTTCCCAGCGCACCTTCTCCAAGCGCAGGTCCTTGTCCTCCAGGGTGGCCAGCACCTGGCCGGCGCGCACCAGATCGCCCGCCCGCATCGGCGCGCTCTGGATGTAGCCGTCGAACGGCGCCGCAGCGACGCGCTGCGTGGCGCCCTCCACCACCGCCTGTGAAGCCACGCGGTAATCGGTTTCATAAATCGCCAGGCCGGCGATCAGGGCGGCAACGACGATGGCCAGCAGCTTGTAGCCGGGACGTGAAGTGTCGGTGAGTTTGCGCAGCAGGTGGTTCCAGGAGCGGCGGCCATGGCTGAACAGCGATTCCTCCGTATTCAGCTTGAGTTCCAGGATCGGGCCGAGCGTCAGGGTGAGCGCGTCGAGCACCTCCAGTTCCGTGTCCGAGAACGGCTCGTCCCGCTCCAGCAACCACACCCCCACCACCCGGTTGCCGGCCTCCAGCGGCAGGGCGCACAAGGCATGGCCGCCGCTGTCTTCCAGGTAACGGCGGCAGGCGGCGGTAATCAGGGTGGCGCCGCTTTCCGGCTCCGGCACGACGATGCGGGAACGCTGGTCGAACGCCTCGTTCATCGCCTGCGCGGCGAGGTTGACCAGATTGGCCTTCTCCTCGAACCAGGCGGAATGCGACACCGTCTCCACCTGCACGGTCTTGCCCTTCTCCAGGCCGAACAGCACCTGGTGGCAGTTGAATCGCTGCGCCAGGCGGTTCACCACGGCCAGGCTGGATTTGCTGAAATCGGTTTCGGACAACGCCGCCAGCGCCAGATCGAACAGGTAGGCGGAATGCTCCAGACGCCCGCCCTGTTCCAGCAGCGCGCGCCGGTTGAACAGATCGGTCAGCCAGCCCGCGCCCCAATGCAACAGGCGCCGGGCATGGGTGAGCGCCATCTCGTCCGCCGCGCGCAGGTCCAGGATCACCACGCCAAACAACTCGTCGCCGTTCAGCAGCGGATAGGCGAAGCGGGTGCGGCCATCGTCCTCCCGCCGCACCACGCCCTGGCGCGTGTTCAGCGATTCCTCGGCGACACCGCGCAGATAGGAGAGATCGTCCGTCTCCGGCCACAACGCGGCCGGCGCGAAACTGCCATGGCTGTCCTGTAACAGGAGCAGCCCGCTTTGCGCGCGCTGCACCATGCCGCACAGGATGGGCAGCCACGCCCGGCACAACTGCTCGGCATTGCGCGCCCGCGCCAGCGCCTGCCAGTAGCCGTCCGGCTCCGTTGCGGGGGTTTCAAGTTCGGGGGCTGCCGTATCGTTTCGAGATTGCATGGTCTGCCGTCCGACATCCAATCAGATTCAAGAGTAGCCGGCTGTCCGGCTGGAGGAAATGCGATGTAACCGGGGAAGGGCGATAGGGTTCCGCCGATCCCGGAACCTGACGCGGTGCGTGTTGCTGTCGCGGTGAGTGAACGTGCACAGGAGAGCCGCCGACGCCGACGAAGCGGTGTCGACGGCGGCGGGCAGAGGGCTTATTTCAGCTCGCCGTAGCGGCTCTCGTACTCGGTCATCAGCTTGTTCAGCAGGTCCGCCAGGCGCTTGGCGGCGAATGGGCTCATCACGATGCGGTGGCCCAGTTCGATTTCCACTTCCCGCTGATTGCGGTCCCAATTGCTGTTCAGGCCGAAGTTCATCACCACCTCCTCACGCGTCGAGTTGGCGTTGGCGAAGTTGACGTAGCTGCTCTTCAGGTGCTCCACGTTCCACTTCACATTCGGGCTGGTGGACTCGGTGGTCTTTTCTACTGCGGTGGCTTCAGCCATGTCTTGCTCCTTCCTGGGTTCACCTCCCCCCGGCGGCTGCCGGGAGGGTGTTCCGTATCGTTGCTACAAGCGCGCACTCAGCCTCGGTGCCACCTTGGGCTGGATGACGGGCTGAATTCTCAATGCTTCGAGGTCGGGTTTCCTGCGTTCGCTGAGCCAGTCGCCCAGCCAGTTGCTGTTGCCCGGCCTGAATTCGAACCCGTCATAACGGCTGGCGAAGTCGATCACCGGGCTGCTCTCGGCGCCGGGCGCCGCGGCGGTTTCCTCTCTGGCGGGGGTTTCCGGGCTGTACGGTGGGTCGACCCGGATGCGGCCGTCGGTCGGGTCGGCACCCGGCAGCGGAGCGGGGTTGAGGGTGAGACGGGTCTGGTTGAGCTGCGTCCATTGCAGGTCGATGTCGAGCAAACCACTGGCCGTGTTCGCGACCCGGAAGACGAGTTCGAGCAGGGTGCCCGCGCCGCCCGGCAGCCGTGTGGTGCTGCTCATGTCGACGTAGAGGCTGCCGGCCTGGCGATTGTCGACGTAGTTGTCGAAGCCGCCGGTGAGGCTGCCGCGCTGGACGTCAACCAGTTCGAGCTGGCTGGCGTCCCAGGCGAGTTGCAGTTGCACCTGATCGAGGTTGTCGGCGATGTCGAGCCGTACCGGGACGCTGACCAGGCTACCCGCCGTGGCCACGAGGTCGCGCGGGAGATCGACCAGCGGGTCGGCGCCGGTAAAGGTGATGGGGCCGATGCCGTCCGGGATGGGCGCGATTTCCTTGCGGTCTCTGGCAGCGTTGCCGGTGATCAGCCAGTTGATTTCGTAGTTGAGCAGCAGCCGGTCGATCGAGTTGAAGGATTGGTCGCGGTTGATGTCGCCGACGACACTGGAGTCGACCAGTGGGTAGGCGCTGAAGCCGGTGTCGGCCACGGTGATGATGCGCAGCATGCGCGTGGTGTCGAGGGTGTCGTAGGCGGCGTTGCCGCTGGCATCGCCGGGGTAGGCGTTGAGCATGAGGCCGTCGTCGGCGCGCAGCGCCCGCGAACTGCTGACGTTGTGGAGGTCGAGCACCTGTTTGGCGCCGTAGTTGCCGCGCGTGGTGTCATTGACCGGCACCGCGCCGTAGAGGCGGACGATGTCGACCGCACCACTGCCCAGGGCGGGAGTGGTGAGCTCGACATGGACGATGCCGGGGGTGGCGAGGCTGTAGCTGCCGGCAACCCCGGAGGCGAAGCCGACGCTGGTGATGTCGAGCAGGTCGGGGTCGTAGGCGAGGTCGAAGCTGAGGCTGGTGATTCCGGCGGCGTTGCTGAGGGTGATGGGCAGGCCGGCGACCGGGTATTGGTTGTAAGGGGCATAGCCGGTGAGCGCCTGACCGGGGCCGACCAGGACTTCACCGATGCCGAGGATGGCGCTGCTGGAGGCGGCTACCGTGAAGCTGGAGACGTGGTTGTCGCCGGCAATGCCGTCGCCGTTGCCGTCGAGCAGCCGGCCGGCGCTGTCCACCCAGGCATCCGCGCGGCTGGCGAGGGTGAGGGTGTAGAGGCCGGCATCGAGCACGCCCTTGGTCTTGATGAAGGTGGCGCCCATGAGGTCGTGATCGAGGATCAGGCTGCCGCGGATGGCGCTGGGGGCGCCGAGACGGGTGAGGATGAGATCGGCTTCGCCCATGGGGTCGTCGGCGGCGCTGTAGAGGTTGAGCACGTCGAGCTGGAAGGCGCGGTTGAAGTCGAGATGGAAACCGCTGTCGCTGACCGCGAGGCCGGTGACCTTGAGGGTGTCCGGCGCGATGGTCAGGCTGACCGTGGCGACGTTGCCGGGGTCGCTGTCGGCGACGCGGTAGGTGAAGCTGTCGGCACCGACATAGTCGCTGTCCGGGGTGTAGGTGAAGCCACCGCCGGCGGCGAGGCTGAGGAGGCCGTGCGCCGGGCCGCTGACCAGGCTGGCGCTGAGGCTGTCGCCTTCGAGGTCGCTGTCGTTGCCGAGCACGCCGGGCGCGGTGACCGTGAGCGCGTGGTTTTCCAGGACGTCATAGCTGTCGTTCGCCGCCACCGGCGCGTCGTTCACCGGATTGATGGTGATGACCACATTCGCCTCGTTGCTGTAACTGACGCCGTCGAACACGCGGTAGCTGAAGCCGTCGCTACCACTCCAGTTGGCTGTCGGCTGATAGCTGAAGCTGCCGTCGGCATTGAAGCTGAGCGTGCCGTTGGCGACATCCGTCACCAGTTGCGCGCCATAGGCCGGGCCGTCCGGGTCGCTGTCGTTGTTCGACACGTTGCCGCTGAGGGTCTGGTCCTCGTCACCCGAGGCGGTGTCGTCGCCGGCCGTCGGCGTCTGGTTGGCGCCGAAATCGTGGCTGGCACTGCCGCCGCTGGGCATGAAGACATCGAAGAAGCGGTCACCGGTGTAGCCCCAGCCTCCCGGATCGAAGACGCTGACCCGATGTGTTCCGGGGCCGACGCCGGTAAAGCTGTAGCCGCCGTCGAGGCCGGTGTCGATACGGGTTTCACCCGGATCGAGGACGCCGTCCCTGTCCACATCCAGCCAGATCGTCCAGCCGGTCAGGCCGCTCTCTCCGGCATCCCGCGCGCCATCGCCGTTCAGGTCGTCGAACAGGATGCCGCTGATCTCGCCCAACTGGAAGTTGCCGAAGTTCTTGCCGCTGACGCTGTCGCCCGCCGCCAGGGTGACGCTGTGGGTCGCCGGGCCGGCGACGAAGCCGGTGCCCGGATCGCCCGCGCCACTGCCGGCGCCGCCGCCGGCGCCGCCACCACCCAGGCTAAGGATGCCCTCGGCGAGGGCGAGCATGTCGATGGTATGGAAGCTGAGGCCGGTGTTGGCGACGTTGTCGTTCTCGTCGTCGCCGTCGAGGATGATGTTGCCGGTGCTCGCCAGCAGGCCGGCGAATTCGGCGGTGCCGAGGGCACGGCCGAGGTTGGCCCAGGCCACGTCCTGCGCCAGGGTAGCGATACCCGCGAGGTAGGCGGAAGCCTGGCTGGTGCCGTACATGGTGACCGTGCCGCCGCTGGCGTTGGCGCCGATGAGGCGCGTGCCGGGGGCGAACACGTCGAGCTGGTCGTCGTCGCGTTGCGAGAAGGCGGCGATGCGGTTGGCCCCGGTCGTGTAGTCGATGGCGCCGCTGCCGTAGTTGTAGGCACCGCCGAAATCGCCGCTCCAGAGCGCGCCCACTGCCAGCACGGCCGGGTCGGCGGCCGGATAGGACACGCCGAGTTGGCCGTTGTACTGGTAGTAGCTGTTGCCGGCAGCGGCCGTGACGATCACGCCACTGTTGGCCAGCGCCGCCAGTTCGTCGCCGATACCGTACATCGACGCGGCACTTGCCCAGTTCTCGCCATCGCCCAGCGACATATTGATGACGCCGATGTTCCAGGTCTCGATATTGGCGAGCGTCCATTGCAGGGCTTGTTCGAGATAGCCGAAGTTGCCGCTGCCGGCATTGCTGAACACCTTGAGGGCGATCAGGTCGGCGTCGGGCGCCACGCCGCCGGCCATCGCGTCGGAAGAGGCGATCAGGCTGGAGACGTTGGAGCCGTGGCCATTGACGTCGGAGGCGTTGCCATCGTCATCGGCGAAGTCCCACTGATAGACGATGCGGTCGGCGATGCCGTCGAGATCGGCATCCGGGCCGAAGAAGCCGTGATTGAGGTCGATGCCGGTGTCGATCACCACGGTTCTGATGCCGCCGCCATTCAGGCTGGCGAAGCGGGCGTCGGCGCGGTAACCGTCGAGGTTGGTGAGGCTGGTCGCGAGGGTGTTGCCCATGGCCTGTTCGGCGGTGACATCGTTCAACACCAGTTCTTCCGGCAGGGTGAGCAGGGCTTCGGACGCGGTGAGGGTCACGTTGCCGCCGGCAACGGCGGGCCAGGTCTGCACCCAGCCGGCCTGCATGACCTCGGCCACGGTGTAGGCGCCGGGCAACAGGTCGTCGAAGCGGTAGTCACCATTGAGGTCGGTGAGCGTCGCGCGTTCGCCGGCTTCCAGTACGCCGTTGGCATTGCTGTCGAGGTAGATGGTCCAGCCGGCAAGGCCGGGTTCGCCCGCATCCCATTGGTTGTTGCCGTTGACGTCCTCGAATTTGCGGCCGCTGATGGCGGCGGCTTCGACGTTGCCGAAGTCGTTGCTGCCGGAATCCTCGCCGGAGTAGGGCACGACCGTGTAGCTGCCGGCGGCGGGCGTGGTTTGCAGCCAGCCGGATTGCGGCACTTCGCTGACGACATAGGTGCCGGGGCCGAGGTCGGTGAAGGTGTAATAGCCGTAGGGGTTGGTGGTCTGGGTGGCGTCGATCGTGCCGTCGCCGCCCTGGTCGAGGGTGATGGTCCAGCCTTCCAGGCCGTCTTCACCGGCATCCTGTGCGCCATTGCCGTTGAGGTCGTTGAACTTGATGCCGCCGATCTGGGCGAGATGGAAGTTGCCGAAGTCGGCTGTGGCGGTTTCGCCGCCGACCACGGTGACGTTGCGGCTGCCGCCCGCCGGCGTGGTGGCCACCCAGCCGGCCTGTGCCACTTCAGCCAGCACATGGTTGCCGGCGCTCAGGCCGGTAAAGCTGTAGGCGCCGTCGGCGCCGGTCACCACGCTGGTCTCGCCGGCGTCCAGGGCGCCGTTGCCGTCGGTGTCGAGGTAGAGGGTCCAGCCGGAGAGGCCGGCTTCACCGGCATCGCGGATGCCGTCGCCGTCCATGTCCTCGTACTTCACGCCGCTGATGCCGCCGCTGCCGCCCGATACCGTGGTTTCGGTGTCGGCGCCGGCCGGAACGGCTTCCTCGTTGCCCGCGTTGTCGCGCGCGGTGCTGTAGAAGGCATAGGTATGGCCGGCCGTGCCGGTGTAGAGGGCTTCGCTCAAGGGCGTGTTGAGTTGCCAGATGCCGTAGCCGCCGCCGTCCACCGAGACGTAGATGGTGTAGTCGGCGATGGCGGAGCCGCCGCTGTCATCGCTGCCGCCCCAGCTCACCAGGAATTCGGCGCTGTCGCCGCTCGCCGGGGTGATGCCGGCGGGCAGGGCGTCGACCGCGCTTTCCGGCGCCACCGCGTCCAGCGTGGCGGCGATGGCCGGGGTTTCGATCGGCCCCTGGGTGTCGAACACGATGCTCGCCTGAGCGTCCACCACGGCGCCGGTGGTGCTGGCGGATTTCGACCGCACGGTATAGGAAACGAAGCCCTCGCCACGGTGCGTGCCTTCCACCACCACCTGATGATCCGCGTCGTACACGGTGTCGTTCACCGGCAGGAAGCCGATGCTGGCGTCGGCCGGCATTTCACCGGTGGCCGGGTCGATGGTGGTCAGCGTCCAGGTGACGGTGTGGCTGGGCACGTCCACGGTGGCCGTCACGTCCACGTAATAGCCGTCGCTCGCGGTGAAATCGAGGCGGGCGGTATAGAAGGAGCGGTTGGCGTCCAGTTCCTGACGGGTATCGCCCCAGCCGAAATCGTCGACGCGGAAGGTGCGCGGGTCGAGGTCTTCATCCAGCACCTGGTTGATGACCACCTGTTGTGCCGGGGCCGTGGCATCCGCCGCGTTTTCGAAGCGGATGGTGTAGGCCTGGGTTTCCGTGGCGGTGATCCAGTTCTCCTCGCCGAAACCGTTCGGCCCGAGGATGTCGTTGGGGTCGCGCGGGCGCACGGCGCAGGGCGCGTAGATGATGGTGCGTTCGAGGCATTTCTCGGGGTCGTATTGCACGTCGCTGCCACCACCGGGGCGGCAGTTGGGCGCGCTTTCCGTGACTTTCTTGATGTCTTCGGGTTTGCATTTGAAGCACTCGTCCGGCGGCGGGCCGAACAGCAGGCCGGGCAGCGATTCGGTTTGCAGCGGCACTTCGCTTCCGGCCAGGCTGAAGCCCTGCGCCGTGGCGGCGCCGGTGACGCTCAACGAGGCGGACAACAGCGTCGGCGAGAAGGCGCCGGCGGCGGACCAGACACCGCCCGTGTAGCTGGCGCTTCTCAGGCTGGTCTCGCTGGAGTCGCCCGCCGCGCTGACGTCTTCGGTCCAGAACGCGGTGAGGGTGCCGCCCACCAGGCCGAGTTCGAGTTGGCCGAGATGTGCGGCGCCGGCGATGGTTTCCGGAGCGTTCCAGACACTGCCGTCCCAGGTGGCGCTGAGCAGATGCTGCACGCCGCCGCTATCGCTGTAGATCCAGCCCAGTACCGTGTTGCCGGAAACGTCGCGGGTCAGCGTGAGGCTGGCGTCGCGGCCGGCGGTGGCGGCCAGGAGGGTGGGTGCCGACCAGGTGCTGCCATCGAACACCGAGTACATCACCTGATTGGCGTCACGCGCGGCCTGGATGGCGTCCAGGTCGGAGTCGTGGGTCAGGCCGCTGGTGTCGGCGTGGGTCCAGATCACCATGCGATTGCCGGCGGCGTCGGTCACGGTGTTGACGTTGTTGTTGAAGCCGAGGCTGCCGGCGATGTCGGTCGGCGCGCTCCAGGCGTTGCCGTCGAAACCGGACACCCGCACCACCGAGCCGATGTCGCCGGTGTTGTGCGACCAGGCGGCATAGCTGCCGGCGGCGTCGCTGGCCACGGCCGGCGAGCCGTCGTCGGCCACGTCGGCGGCGACGTCGGCGAGCAGGCTGCGGCTGACGCCGTCGTTGTAGTTCGCGTTGCTGCCGATCAGCAGGCTGCCGTTCCAGGACAGGGTATAGAGCGGCGCGCCCATGCCGGCGTCGCCGAGGAGCATGAGATCGGATTTATCGTAGCCGAGGAACCACGGGTCGGGGCTGAAATCCCAGCCCCAGAGGGTGAGGGTGACGCCAAGCTCACCGCCCAGTTTGGTCAGTTCGACCGATGGATAGACGTTCACTCCGGCGACGATGCCGCCCGAGACCTCCAGTTTCCAATCGTCGTCGTCCTTGATCTGGATGCCGGCATAAGCCTTGAGGCTGGCGCTCACCGCCGCCTCGGCGATGATGTTCGGCCACACCCAGTCCGGGAAGGGCTCGGCGATGGTCCATTGCAGGCCTTTGAAATCGAGGCCGATGCTGCCTTTGATGCCGTTGCTGGCTTCCACCACGCCGGTGGCGTTGATCAGGTCGGTGGCCCATTCGATGAAGGTGGCGGCGGCTTTGGTGGCCGGCGTCGGGATGGCGCCGAGCAACTTGAGCAGGCCATTCTTCCAGTCCAGTTCGCCACTGATGCCGATGCCGGCGGTGGCCTGATGGAAGTCCCAATCGCGCTTGATCAGGTCGACGCCCCATTCGGCGCTCAGGCTGCCCTTGCCCTCGATGGTGAGGCCGAGGTTGTCGCCTTCCAGGGTGAGCTTGGCGCCGCCGCTGACGCCGACGCTGGCCGCGCAGCCGGACTGCGTCGCCTCGCCGGCGAGGCCGATGGAAGCGCCCACTTTCATGCCCAGGGCGGTCCAGGGGCCGTATTCCTCGTCGTAGCTGTAGGCGACGGTGTAAGCGGGTTGCAGGGCGGTGGGCGAAGCGGTCCAGAGCAGGCCGCCGGTCGCCACGTCGACCAGGTAGTAATAGATGTCGGCGTCGTCCTGAACGTCGACGTTTTCCTTCTTGTCGACGATGAGCACCTGGCCGTCGCCGACGACCACCACTTCGATGCCGCGGTCGGAAACCACGTCGCTGGTCAGCCGCACCGGCTCGGACCATTGGTAGCCGCCGCCGACGGCGGGACGCGCGACGGCGTAGAAGATTTCGGAATCGTTGCCGCCCAGCAGGTCATTGCCGCCGTTCTGTTGCCAGACCGCGATCAGGCCGGGGTCGTTGCCGTCGAGCAGGTTGCCCGCCGCCACCAGGTTGAGTTCGGAAGCGCCGTTGCTGGAGATGGCCACCGCGTCGACCCAGTTGCCGCCGTCGAACCAGGCATGCCAGGCACGGCCGTCACGCTGCCAGAGAATGTGCGGGGTGCCGTCCGGCGCGGTCGCCAGCACCGGCACGGAATCGTCGGTATGCGCGACCTGGGTGGTGTCGAGCACGAATAGATCGCCGGTCTCGCTATCGGCGCTGAAGCTGACGGCGAAGCCGGGCAGGCCGAGCGGGGCATCACCGGCGACGTTGAGCTCGCTGCTGTCGTCCTCGCCATTGCGGTTCATGTCGTACACGCCGCCGGAAAGCGCCAGCGTGTATGTGCCGGGTTGCAGGCCGCTGAGGGTGAAGTGGCCGTCGCCATCGGTGCTGGCATAGCCGCCCAGCGCCAGGCCCCGTGCCGTGTCGCGATAGGCGGCGAGTTGCACATTGGCGAGCGCCGCGCCGGTTTCGGCGTCACGCAAGGTGCCGCTCAGATTGGAAGCGGGCCGCCAATCGGGGTGTTGTGCGTGGACCGTCGCCATCAGGGTGCGCGCGTCGCGCACCGGGCTGCCCTGTTCGGAAACCAGCAGCATGGCCTGGTTGAGCATGCGCACATAGTCGCCCCAGGTATCGCCCATGGCGGCGCGGATGCGGCCCCAGAAGGCGTCCCATTCCGCGTCCCATTCGGCATCGCTCATGCCGGCCGGGGTGGCGGGTTTGATCGAGGTTTCGATCTCGCTCCAGCGGGCGCTGTCGATGACGCGGTCATCGGTGGCCTGGATGGTGGCGACCGAGATGTTGAGCTGGCCGTCAGTGGCGGGGGAGCGGAACAACACTTGCTGCGAGTAGCCGGTATCCGGACGCAGGATGTCCATCGGGCCGTCCAGGCTGGCGCCCAGGAAGTGGATGGGTTCCGTGCGCAGATCGAGGCTGTTGTAACCCAGCGGCGTATCGGCCTGGCCGGTGATGACCAGCAGCGGCGCCATCGCGTCGCCGTCGCCCTGGTTGGTGTATTGCAGGATGAAGCTGTTGACGCGGCTGGTGGTGACCTGGCTCGGTCCCTGGATGAGGCTGAACAGGTTGCCGCCGCGCGCTTCGTCGATCACCGTGACAGCGTCTTCCAGCAGTGTGGTCTGGCCGTTGGCCTGCACCGCCACCACGTCGTAGCTGCCCGCGTCCACCAGCAGCAGATTGAAGGTGGCGTAGACCCGGCTGGAGTTTTCCACGAACACCTGGCTGTCGACATGGAGCGTGCCGTCCGGCGCGCGCAGGGCGAATTGCGTGGCTTCGGCGAAGCGGGCGCCGTCGATGCGGAGCGTGGCCTCGCCGGCATTGCCCACCACATCGGTGCGCACCCCGGTGATGGAGAAGGGAATCACCTGCGAAGTCAGGGTGTAGGCCGGCGCGCCGGAAACCGAGGCGCCGTGGACCATGACGTAATAGGTGCCGGCCTGGGTTTCCGGAATCAGCACGGAGGGATCGGCGGAATAGGCTTCCAGCGAGGAATGGTCGAAGCGGCCCAGGCTGGGCATGGTGCCGTAGCGCACATAGATCTCGTTGGCGATGTTGACGCCGGCGCTGTCGAAATCGAGCTTCACGGTTTCCCCGGCGCCGACATCAAGCTTGTAATAGACCGCCTGGCCGTGGCCGAGGCTGCCGCTCACCGAACCGCCCAGCGGCAGCACGACGGCATCCAGATTCACCGCGTCGAGGCTGGCGGAGAGGTTGTCCGCCTCATTGGTTTCGTTCACGTAGTTGAGGATGTCGGAGCGCACGATGACGTGGTAATCGCCTGGATCGACGCCCGGCAGGGTGACATTCAGGGTGTGGCTGTAGCTCTCGCCGCCGTCGAGCGGGTTGCCGCTGGTGTAGGTGGTCCAGATCGAGCCGAGCGCGGCATCGCCGATGTCCCACTGGGTGTCGCTGGACAGATAGAGGGTGTCTTTCCAGGTGCCGACGATGGCGTTGGCGCCGCTCTCATTGCTGACGCTGTAGGTGATCGACGCTTGCTGTCCCGGCACGCCGTTGGCCGGGATGGTGATGCTGCCGGCCACCAGGTTGGCGGGGGGCGCCAGGCTCACGTCCACCACATTGGCGGAGCGCATGATGTTGTTGCTTTCGTCGGATTCCGTGATGCCGCCGCTGGAATCGGTTACCACGAAGGCATAGAACGGCCCGGTGTAGCCGGCCGGGATGGTGAAGGTCTTGCTGACGCTGTAACTGTCGCCGGCGGCCAGGTCACGGTGCTGCGCGGCGTAGCCGATGTAGAGGTCGCTGTAGCGGTCGAAATAGAGGTCGCGCGACAGGTAGACGTTATCGTTCCACCAGCGTAGGCCGGTGTTGTCGGTGGCCGACTGGTTGACCACCGTCCAGGCCAGGGTGACGCCCTGGCCGCTGTAGGCTTCCGGTGGCAGGGTGAGGGCGGTGACCGTGAGGTCCGGGCGCAATTCGACCACGGGCTTGGGCGTGCCCGGCACCCAGGCGGCGACGTTCACGGTGCCGGCGGAAGCCAGGGTGTTGTTGCTTTCCGAGGGCGATTCGACAACCAGGTTGTTGCTGTCGGCGCGCACGAGGACGTAGTAGTCGCCCGCCGCGATGGAGGTGGAGAGGGTGAAGCTGGTGCCGGTGTCATAGCCGGCGTTCACGGCCAGCGCATTGTTGTGGCGCAATGAGCCGAGGCTGATGTCGCCGCTGCCCAGTGTGGTATCCAGCGACAGATACACATCGTCGTACCAGTAATTCGCGTTGGTCGTGGCCACGCCCAGGTTTTCCACCCGCCAGTTCAGGCTCAGCGTACCGCCGGCGGTGACGTTGCCGGGCAGGCCGCCCATGGAAACCACTTGCAGATCGGCGGTTTCGCGCGCCAGGGTGAGCGCATTGGCCGCGCTGTTGTTGCCGTTGTCGGATTCGTACACCTGGTTGCCGGCGTCGGTACGCAGGAACAGGGTGTAATCACCGGCCGCCAGGGTAATGGGCAGGGCCACCGAGACGGCATTCACGCTGTAGCTCGCGCCCGCCGCCAGCAGACCGGAATGGTTGTGGGTGTAGAGCAGGACGTCGTCGCCGTTGCCCAGCACGGCATCCACGGAAGCGATGATCTGATCAGTCCAGCCGCTCACCACGGAATCGCCGCTGCCGGCGTTACGCACGGTCCAGGAAGCGCTGATGGTCTTGCCGGCTTCGCCGGTGGCGTTGCTGGTGAAGCTGTCGACCACCAGGTCGGCGGGTTTGGAAACCACGGTCATCACATCGCTGACGATGCGGTTGTTGCCTTCCGGGTAGTAGTTCAGGCCGGGGTTGTCCAGGCCCTCGAACACATGGTTGTAAATGTCCGTGTTCATGATCACCCGGTAATCGCCGGACATGCCGTAGGGCAGGGTGTAGCTGAAGCCGCCGGTATAGGACGCATCGGTATCGAGCACGCCCGAGTGGCCGCGGTCACCCAGGTGGAGGTCGGAAGCATCGAGCACGTCGTCGGCGGACAACCAGAAGCGATCCACCCAGTAGTTGTTCGGTGTGGGCGTGCCGTAGTTGGTTACCGAGTAGTTGAAGAAGAACGCGTGGCCCGCCTCGGCGGTGGCCGGCAGATTGATGGGGCCGGGCTCCAGGTCCGGCGGCGGGGTGAGCGACACCACGGCGCTGACGTAGGAATTGCTGTTGTTGCCCTCGTTGACGTACTCGTAGACATGGTTGTGGGTGTCGGTGACCACGAAGAAGTGGTAGGTGGTGGGCACGCCATCCGCCGGCATGCCGGTCGGCAGAACCACGTTTTCACTCCGGGTGTAGTTTTGTCCGCCCGCCAGGACACCGCTGTGCCAGAAGGTGCCGAGCAGGGTGTCGCCGCCGCCGTAGGTGCTGTCCTCGGACATGTAGACGCGGTCGTACCAGCCGCCGGCCGGGGCGGTGGTGCCCTCGCCGCGGTTGCTCACGGTCCAGGTGACCGTGGCGGCCTGGCCGGACCAGAGCCCGCCCGGGGCGCTGATGCGCACCGAGGATTCCCATTCGTTGTTGTCGGGGTTGCGCGCGACCACCTGGAGATCGGGCGGTGGCGTCAGTTCGACGACGACGGCCGCGTTGCCGAGGTTGTCGTTCTCGTTCTGGTTCTCGAAGACATTGTTCAAGTAGTCGGTTTTGACCAGGTAGTAGTAGTCGCCGGATATGCCTTGCGGCAGGGTGAAATGCAGGCTGCTGGTGTAGTTGTCGCCGAGGCCGCCGCTAGCGGCGAGGAAACTCGGGTTCCCCGTCCTGCCGAGGTAAAGGTCGCCACCCAGTTCGGTGTCGCTGGACAGATAGACGGCGTCATACCAGGTCGGCACGCTGGTGGCGCCGGCGCCGACGTTGCTGACGGTCCAGGAAATCACCGCGTCCTGGCCGGAATAGGAATGGTCCGGCGGGGTGATGGCGCTGACCTGGAGATTGGGTATCGGCGGGAAGATGACCGAGAACTTCTGATCGTCCAGCAGGGTGTTGTTGTTTTCCGCATCGGGGTGGCTGGGCGGAACGGCATTGGTGACTTCGTAGTGCTGATCCCGTGCTTCGGTCCTCACGACCAGCCAACGGTCGCCCGACACGTTGAAGGGCAGGCTGAGGTTCTGGGTGCGGGTCACCGATTCGCCGGGGTTGAGGGTGCCGAGGAACTCGAAATCACCCACCCAGATGTCGCTGCCTACCGTCTGGTCGGTGGACATCCAGACATAGTCGTGCCAGTTGGTCATGGCCGCCGTGCCGCTGTTGGTCACGGTCCAGGAGAAGGGCACGGTGGTGTTGCCGGTGGGGTTGAGCACCACGTCGGCCGGTGCGCTGATGTCGCTGACCACCGCGTCGGGCTTGGCCGGCAGGGTGATATGGATGGCGTTGCCCACCGCCACGTTGTTGTTTTCGTTCGATTCGAGCTGTTGATTCCATGTATCGGTCTTGAGCAGCAGGTAGTAGTCACCGGCACTGGGGTCCCAGTCGAGCGGCAGGGCGAACGTCACCGTGCGGCTGTAGCCGGCGCCGGCGGCGAGCGGGTTGACGCTGGCCGATTGGGTGTGGAGCTGGGTGTCGCCGCCCAGCGTCGTGTCGCTGGACAGATAAATGCTGTCGTACCAGTTTTCCCGCGCCGGATCGGAGCCGATGTTTTCCACCGTCCAGGTCACGCTGATGTTCTCGCCCCAGTTGGCGCCGCCCGGATTGCTCAGCGATACCGCGCGCAAATCGGGCGATTGCAGATCCACCGTGGTGGTGTAGACGTCATCGGCCTGGCCGTTGGCGGCATCCTGGTTCTGGTCCATGAGGTTGCCGACCTGATCCCGGATGTTGGGGCCCAGCGCCATGATGTAGGTGCCCTGGGTGGTCTGGGCGGTGAAGTTCACCGTGAGGGTATTGCCGGAAGCGGCAATGCCGGTGATCTGGTTCAGCAGACTGCCGCCGCCGGGGCCGGTGAAACTGACGATGTCCGCTGTCGATACGGTGGCCGGATCGAGCGCCTCGCTGAAGGTGAAAGCCATCTGGCTGAACGGCGCCGAGGCTTGCACCGCCGGGGTTTGCGACACCACGCGCGGGCCGGTGTGGTCCACCGTGAAGTGGCCGGTATGGGCGATGTTGCCCTGGCCTTGCAGGTCGCTGACCGCGCCTTCGGCCAAGCTATAGGTGTAATCACCCGCGACATCGAGCAGGTCGATCGTGAAGCGCAGGGTGCGCCCGTCCACCAGGGTTACGTCGTCGGGGACGAAGCCGCCACCGCCCTCCAGCGCCAGGGTCAGGTCGGAGGCCTGTACGCTGGTGGCGAGCAGGGCTTCGGAGAAGGTCAGGGTAATGGTCGTGGGCGGCGCGATGAAATTCGCCGCCTCGGTCGGGCTGGCGCCGATCACACTCGGCGCCGGGCCGGAACTGGTCGTGGCGCCGTTCACCTGGAGCAGGTAAGCGCCGCTGTTTTCAGTCGCGCCCGCGATCAGGACGCGAATTTCGTGGCGGCCCGCCATGCCGGCGGTAAAGAGGAGGCGGGCGTTGCGGCCATCGGCCGCGCCGTTGTCGTCGCCGGCCACCAGATTGCCGTTCGGGTCATACAGTTCGAGGCGCGCATCGAGGTTGTTCACCGGCTCGCCGATGCCATCGCCCGGCGTCCAGGTGCGGATATCCAGTTCCGCGCCCGCCGCGACTTCGATGCCGTAGGCATCGCTACGATCACCGGCCGCCCAGGCGACCGCCTGTTCCAGCAGGCGATCAGCGGAACCGATGTCCAGGTCGCCGCCGGCGCTGACCATGTAGGTGGGGCCGAGATAAACGCCACGACCGGCACCGGCATGGCCCACCACGATGGCGGCCTGGCCGCCGGCCCAGCCGAGCACGCTCGCGCCCGGATCGACCGTCGGCGAGTATTCGGCGTAATAGCCGGGATAGAAATCCATCACGCCGCTGCTCACGGGATGGTCGTTATCGGTGATGTCGATCAGCGGGTTGTACTGATAGAGATGGCCGACCGTGGTGTCCACCGGCAGGATGGCGTCGATGTCCGCCACCGCCGTGCCGTAGTAACTGCCGGCGGTGAGGATGGCCCAGCCGGTGCCCACCACGCCACCGCCCGCTTCCACCCACTGGCGCAGGGCCGGGGCGATGGCCGCGATCTGGGCATGGGAGGTGCTGGAATCACCGAATATCACCACGTCGTAGTTGGCCAGTTCGGCCACGCTGTCGATGTCCGTGTAGGCCACCGAGGTCGCGGTGAAATCGAACCAGGTATCGTCGTTGAGCTGGCCCAATACCTGATAGGCCTGGCCGCTGTCGAGCACGGCCACGCGGATCGCGCCACCGGCTCCGCCACCGGCCCCGCCGAGGGCGCCAAGCGCCTGGTTGGTGAGGCTGAGGTTCTGCACCTTGGTCTCGCTCGGGTTTTCCAGGCCGAATTCGGCGCCGCGCGTGACCACCAGGCTGTAGGGCAGATCGGCGGCGGCGGATACCCGCAGGCTATAGGTTCCCGTCGTGGGCGCCAGGAAGGCGCTGATCGACTGGTCGACATTGCCGGCGTCGGCGATGCCGGTGGCAAGCAAGGTGGTGCCGTCCAGGTCATACAGTTCCAGGGTCAGCCCGGACAGGATGGCGTTGTCGGCGCGGGTCACCGCCATGCTGGCGGCCTGGCCGGCGGCGAGGCTGAAGTTGTACCAGTCGGACGTGCCGGCGGCGATGTCGCCCAGCAACGCCAGACGGTCGGCCGTGCCGAGCAGGGCATGGCTGGAGGCATCCAGGCTTTCCGCCGTGATCGCGACATCGTTGCCGGCGCCACCCCAGGCCTCGGCTTCCAGTTTGAACAGACGTGAGATAAATAAACCGGGATCAGTGCGATAAATAACGAAACAAGGCGAAACAAAGCGGGAAGAAACGGAACACGAACGCAATAAAGTTGCGCATAGAGCAATGGAATCAGGGGGACAAATAGC
>JAUXXW010000163.1 GCA_030684775.1 Pseudomonadota bacterium | reverse complement strand
GATGCGGCGTCAATAAAAGCGTTGAAAACGCTATACGTGCCACCACACGTGTTTTTGGAAATGGCCGCCTCAACCCGCATGGCTGCGGGGGTCTCAGGGCAAAAAACGGGATTTTTGGGGGCGAACTGTCGAACCCCGGCGGCCGCAATCAGGTCAGGGCGAAAGGCCGGTTTGGCCGACGAGCCGCCACCTGACCTTGAATTTTGGACGGCGGCTTGACAACAGAGAGGAGACATCCACGGCGGCGAAGGCTGGGTGGCTGCTCCTGGTCGGAAGGAAACGGCCACCCACATCACGCAGGCACCTACCGGGGCGGCTCGCTCATGAGTGCCAGCACTGACGTCACCCCCTTGAGCAAACCCTCCAGATCCGCTTTCGGCAAAGCCTGTAGTGCACGGCGCAAGCGGCCCTGCATGGGGCCGGGGATATTCTTGACCAGTTCGAGGCCGAGATCGGTGAGATAAAGACGCACCACCCGGTTATCCGTGTCGCGCCGCTCCCGGCGCACCAATCCATGTGTCTCCAGTTTGTCGAGCAGGTTGCTGGCGGTGGAGGGGTGGAGGTGTTGCGCCTCGGCAAGTTCGGTGACGCGCAGGCCGGGTTGCACGGAAATCTGCCATAGCGCCCAGACCTGGGAGCCGCTCAAGCCGTGGCTGGCGTCGATGTTCTGCATGCCGGACTGCACCGTGCGCACCAATTGCAGGAGCTTGCCGAAAACCACCTCGGTAGGCACCACATCCGGCTCTGATTCAGCCGGCTGACCGCTGGCAGCGGGGCTTTCGGCCACTTCTCCGCCCTTCTTTCCGCTTCCTTTATCCACCGTTGTTTGCTCCTTAAACTTGCCGGGAAATCAATATTGTGTAAACATGTTTCACGCAATATGTTTCGCACTCAAATAATATTTTGTACAAATATAAAGTCAATACTTTTTTTCCAACACCCGTGAACCACGATGGGATGGCCCCGCAACGCTCTCCATCGGTTGCGGTGGCGCCGTGTATTACGCGCATCGAAATGCCACCGCCCTTTGCCGATGGAAAGCACAGTCGACACACTCGCCGATAGGCGTAAAAACACAGCCCAGGAGGTTCTCCTATGAATACCACCACGCCACAAACTGCCAGCCAGTTCACCGAGCACGACGTATTCCTGTTCAAGGAAGGCACCCATGCGCGTCTTTCCGAAAAGCTGGGCGCTCATCTCATCACCCATGACGGCGTCGCCGGCACGCGCTTCGCGGTGTGGGCGCCGAATGCCGCGGCGGTATCCGTCATTGGCGATTTCAATGGCTGGGACAAGTCATCACAGCCATTGGCCCCGCGGCTGGACGATTCCGGTGTGTGGGAGGGCTTTGTGTCGGGCATCGGCCATGGCGATTGCTACAAATATCACATCACTTCACGCGACCAAGTCCATCAGGTCGACAAGGCCGATCCCTATGGCATGTTCAGCGAGGTGCCGCCGCGCACCGGCTCCCGCGTCTGGGATCTGGCATACACCTGGAATGACGCGGAATGGATGGGGCGACGACGGGCGGCCAACGCGCTGGATGCGCCGATGTCGATCTACGAGGTGCATCTGGGCTCCTGGCGGCGGGTGCCGGAGGAAGGCAATCGTTCCCTCAGCTACCGCGAGCTCGCGCCGCTGCTGGTCGAGCATATGCGCGACCTCGGCTTCACCCACGTCGAACTACTGCCGGTCACGGAGCACCCCTTCTTCGGCTCCTGGGGTTACCAGACCACCGGTTATTTCGCGCCGACCGCGCGCCAGGGCACGCCGCAGGATCTGATGTATCTGATCGACCAACTGCACCAGGCCGGCATCGGCGTGATTCTCGACTGGGTGCCTTCACACTTTCCCAGCGACGAACATGGCCTGGCCTATTTCGATGGCACCCATTTGTTCGAACATTCCGACCCGCGTCAGGGCTTCCATCCGGAATGGAAAAGCGCGATCTTCAATTACGGCCGCAACGAAGTGCGCGCCTTCCTGATGTCCAGCGCCTTGTTCTGGCTCGACAAATACCATATCGACGGCCTCCGCGTGGATGGTGTCGCCTCGATGCTTTACCTCGATTACGGTCGCAACGCGGGTGAGTGGGTACCCAACGAACATGGCGGCCGTGAAAACCTAGCCGCCATGTCCTTCCTGCGTGGACTCAACGAGGCGGTGTATCGCGATCACCCGGATACCCTGACCATCGCCGAGGAATCGACCGCCTGGCCGATGGTGTCGCGCCCGACTTATATGGGTGGCCTCGGCTTCGGCATGAAGTGGAACATGGGCTGGATGCACGACACGCTGAAGTATTACCAGCAGGACCCGGTGTTCCGGAAGTATTCCCACGAGAAGCTCACTTTCAGCATCTGGTACGCCTTCACCGAGAACTTCGTCCTGCCGATGTCACACGACGAAGTGGTGCACGGCAAGGGCTCGATGGTCGGCAAGATGCCGGGCGACGAGTGGCAACAGTTCGCCAACCTGCGCCTGCTCTATGGCCACATGTGGGGCCATCCCGGCAAGAAGCTGCTGTTCATGGGCGGCGAGTTCGGTCAGAAGCGCGAATGGCAGCACGATGAAAGTTTGGAATGGCATGTCCTGCAATACCCCTTGCATGGCGGCCTGCAACGCTGGATGGGTGACCTGAACCGCTGCTACCGCGCGGAACCGGCGCTCTACCAGAAAGACTTTTCCGAAGACGGATTCAGTTGGGTGGATTTCCACGACTGGGAAGAAAGTGTGATCAGCTTCCTGCGCCACGGCAAGAAGCCCGAGGACGCGGTGCTGGTGGTGTGCAACTTCACCCCGGTAGCGCGGCAGAACTACATCGTCGGCGTGCCGCGCGGCGGCTACTGGAAGGAAATCCTCAACAGCGACGCGCCTATCTATGGCGGTGGCGGGGTCGGCAATCTCGGCGGCGTCGAGGCGTCGCCGGTGGCGGCGCAGGGCCATTACCACTCACTCTCGCTGGCCCTGCCGCCGCTGGGGGTGGTGTATCTGAAACCCGTATCGGGAGAATCGGCATGAACCATAAAAGTGCTGTGGGAGCGGGCTTGCCCGGGATAAGCGCCGTGGTTTCGCGGGCAAGCCCGCTCCTACGACTCGGCCAATGGAGACATGAAGCATGAAGAAATCCGCCCTACCCAAGGCCGACCGCGCCCGCGCGATGATCGAGCGGGTCAGCCCCGAGGTCGACGCCGGCCGTTTCCCGATCAAGCGCGTCGTTGGCGAGGAAGTGATGGTCGAGGCGGACGTGTTCGCCGATGGCCACGACCAGTTGCGCACGCTGCTGCTGCATCGCCCTGCCGGCGCAAAGACCTGGAGCGAAGTGGCGATGACGGCCACCGGCAACGACCGCTGGCAGGCCGCTTTCCAGGTCGATGCCCTCGGCCGCCACCAATACACCGTCATCGCCTGGGTGGATCGTTTCCTGACCTGGCGCCACGATCTTTCCCGGCGCACGGACGCCGAGGACATCCTGGTCGCGCTGAAAATCGGCGCCGAGTTGCTGGATGCCGCCGCCGACCACGCCGATGGCGATGAGCGCCGGCAACTCACGAAATCGGCCGCCGAGCTGCTCGCCGCCACACCCGAGGCCGGCCAAGCCATGGCGCAAGACGCGAGCTTGGCCGCCCTGATGGCCACGCATGGCGAGCGGCTGTTCGTCACCGAGCACGGCCGTATCCTGGAAGTCGTGGTTGAGGGTGTGCGTTCGCGCTTCTCCGCCTGGTACGAGCTGTTTCCCCGCTCTTGTGGAGAAAACGGCGCTCATGGCACCTTCGCCGACGTCGAGAAAAAGTTGCCGGAAATCGCGGCGATGGGCTTCGACGTGCTTTATCTGCCGCCGATCCACCCGATCGGCCGCACCTTCCGCAAAGGCCCGAACAACACCCTCACCGCCGGCCCCAACGACCCTGGCAGCCCCTGGGCCATCGGCGCCAGCGAGGGTGGCCACCGCGACATCCACCCGCAATTGGGCAGCGCGGCGGATTTCCGCCATTTGGTGACCGAGGCGCGCGCCCGCGGCCTCGAAGTCGCCATGGACATCGCCTTCCAGTGCGCGCCGGATCATCCCTATGTGAAGGAACATCCGGAGTGGTTCCGCCATCGTCCCGACGGCAGCATCCAGTACGCGGAAAACCCGCCGAAGAAATATCAGGACATCTATCCCTTCGATTTCGAGTGCGCGGACAGCGACGCGCTGTGGCAAGAACTCAAGGGCGTGGTCGACCACTGGATCGGCGAGGGGGTGCGCATCTTCCGCATCGACAACCCGCACACCAAGCCCTTCCCCTTCTGGGAATGGCTGATCGACGGGGTCAAGGCCAAGCATCCGGACGTCATCTTCCTCGCCGAGGCCTTCACCCGGCCGCGGATCATGCACCGCCTGGCGAAGCTCGGTTTCACCCAGTCCTATACCTACTTCACCTGGCGCAACACCCAGAAGGAACTGACGGAATACTTCACCGAACTGGCCCGCCACCACTCGCGCGAGTATTTCCGCCCCAACCTCTGGCCCAACACCCCGGACATCCTGCCGGAATTCCTGCAATACGGCGGCCGCCCCGGCTTCCTGCTGCGAGTGGCGCTGGCCGCGACCCTGGGCGCCAACTACGGCATCTACGGCCCGGCCTATGAGTTGATGGAAAGCGAGGCGCTGAAGCAGGGCGGCGAGGAATACCTGGATTCCGAGAAATTTCAGTTGCGCCAACGCGATCTGACGCGGCCGGACAGCCTGCGCGACTACATCGCCCGGCTCAACCGCGTGCGCCGCGAGAACCCGGCGCTGCACTCGGACTGGAGCCTGGCCTTCCACGAGATCGACAACCCGCTGATGCTTTGCTACAGCAAGACGGCGGGCGACGACACCCTGGTGATGGTCGCCAACCTCGACCCGCACAACGTCCAGGCCGGCTGGATCGACTTGCCGCTGGACGAGTTGGGCCTGACCGGGGACACCCCCTTCCAGGCGCATGACCTGCTCTCCGGCGCCCGCTTTCTCTGGCAGGGCGCGCGCAACTTCGTCCGTCTCGACCCGCAAGCCTCGCCGGTGCATATCCTGCGTCTGCGCCGCCGCCTGCGCAGCGAACGCGATTTCGACTACTTCTTATAAGCAAAGGTAATCATGGACAACAGCACCCCAAGCCCGGTCGAAACGACGTGGGAAAACGACCCCCTCTGGTACAAGGACGCCATCGTCTACGAACTGCACGTCAAGGCGTTTTGCGACAGCAACGGCGACGGCATCGGCGACTTCAAGGGCCTCACCGAGAAGCTCGACTATCTGCAAGACCTCGGCGTCAACACGCTGTGGCTGCTGCCGTTCTACCCGTCGCCGTTCCGCGATGATGGTTATGACATCTCCGACTATCACGACGTCCATCCCGAGTACGGCAGCCTCGCCGATGTGCGCGAGTTCATCCAGGAGGCACATCGGCGCGGCCTGAAGATCATCACCGAGCTGGTCATCAACCACACCTCCGACCAGCATCCCTGGTTCCAGGCCGCGCGCAGCGCGCCGCCCGGCTCGAAGAAGCGCGACTTCTACGTCTGGTCGGACACGGACACGAAGTTTCCCGAGACCCGCATCATCTTCACCGACTCGGAGAAATCCAACTGGGCCTGGGACGACGAGGCCAAGGCCTATTACTGGCACCGCTTCTTCTCGCACCAGCCGGACCTGAACCACACCAACCCGGAAGTGGTGAAGGCGGTGATCCGCATCATGCGTTTCTGGCTCGACCTCGGCGTCGACGGCCTGCGCCTGGATGCCATCCCCTATCTGTGCGTGCGCGAAGGCACCAACAACGAGAACCTGTCCGAGACCCATGACGTCATCAAGCAGATGCGCGCGGTGATCGACGCCCACTATAAAAACCGCATGCTGCTGGCCGAGGCCAACCAGTGGCCGGAGGACGTGCGCGAATATTTCGGCGACGGTGACGAATGCCACATGACCTACAACTTCCCGGTGATGCCGCGCATCTTCATGGCCGTGGCCCAGGAAGACCGCCATCCCGTGGTCGAGATCATGAACCAGACGCCGGACATCCCGGACAACTGCCAGTGGGCCATCTTCCTGCGCAACCACGATGAACTGACCCTGGAAATGGTTACCAAGCGCGAGCGCGACTACATGTACCAGATGTATGCCGCCGACCCGCGCATGCGCGTCAACGTCGGCATCCGCCGCCGTCTGGCGCCGCTGATGGACAACAACCGCGACAAGATCGAGCTGGTGAACTTCCTGCTCATGACCCTGCCCGGCTCGCCGATCATGTATTACGGCGACGAGATCGGCATGGGCGACAACATCTATCTCGGCGACCGCAACGGCGTGCGTACGCCGATGCAATGGAGCCCGGACCGCAACGCCGGTTTCTCCAAGGCCGACCCGCAGCGGCTGTTCCTGCCGCCCAACATGGACCCGATCTACGGCTACGAGGCGATCAATATCGAAGCCCAGGCGCGCAATCCTTCTTCCCTGCTGCACTGGACCAAGCGCCTCATTGCCGTGCGCAAGAACTACAAGGCATTTGGTCGCGGCGGCATCAAGTTCCTGGCGCCCGGCAACCGCAAGATCCTCGCCTATGTGCGCGAGTGGCAGGACGAGACGCTGTTGTGCGTGGTCAACCTCTCGCGCAATGCCCAGCCGGTGGAACTCGACCTGTCCGCCTACAAGTGTCGAGTACCGGTGGAACTGCTCGGGCGCTCCGCATTCCCCCCCATCGGCGAACTGCCCTATCTGCTGACCCTCAAGGGTTATGGCACTTACAGTTTTCGCCTGGCGACCGACGCCGAGGTGCCCTACTGGCACGAGGAACGCCTGGCGCGTCCGGCGCTGCCGATTCTGGTGCTGACCGAGGGCTGGAACACCTTCAAGGGCAAGCGGGCCGGCACCAGCGCTGTGCGCGGCGCCATCGCCGCCGCCACCCAGGAGCAGTTGCAGCACAAGGTGCTGGCGCCCTACATCGCCAGCAAACGCTGGTTTGCCGCCAAGGGCCACCCGATCGAACGCATCGAGATTCAGGAACAGGGCGAATGGAACACCACTGACGGCAGTTGGCTGCTCACGGTCATCGAAGTGCATTGCACCGACCTGGAACCGCAGCTTTATTTCCTGCCCCTGGCGATCTGCTGGGAAGATGATTCGAGCGAGGAAAAAATCCAGTCGCTGGCAATCTGGACCCTGGCGCGGGTACGGCAACAGGACCGCACCGGCATCCTCTACGGCGCTTTCGGTGACGACCGCTTCTGCCGCGCCCTGGCGCGGGGCATCGGCGAGAATCTCGACCTGCCGCTGGGCGAGGGACGGGTCGAGTTTCGCGCCGGTAGCGTCTTCGCCGAACTGGCCGTCGGCGTCGAGGCGCCGGTGCGCCACCCGGCGCTGGAGCAGAGCAATACGGCGGTCTATTTCGGCGATCAACTCTTCCTCAAGGGCTATCGCCGCATCCAGACCGGCACCAACCCGGAAGTGGAAGTGGGCCGTTTTCTCACCGAGAAGTCGCCCTACTCGCATATCGTGCCGGTCGCCGGCGCCATCGAATTCCGTCGCGGCGACGGCCAGGTGCTGACGCTGGCGATCCTCCAGGCCTACATGCGCAACCAGGGTTCCGCCTGGAACTACACCGTCGACTATCTGGAACGCTTCCTGGCTGAGCATCTGGCCGAGGTTTCGCCACAGCCGATGGTGTCCACGGAGAGCCCGCACGGCTATTTCCTTTCCCTGATGGACCTGCTCGGCCGCCGTAGCGCCGAACTGCACCGCGCCTTCTGCCGCCCCACCGGCGACGCCGCCTTCGATCCCACGCCGATCACCCCGGAAGATCTCGCCGCCTGGTCGACGAAACTGCGCGCGGAAGCCGTGGCCACCCTCGACAGCCTGGAAAGCCGCCGCGACGGTCTGTCGGACGATATGCGCGCGGCGAGCGGCCACCTGCTGGCGTTGCGGCCCACCCTGATCGAGCGCGTCTCGCCGGCGGCCCTGGCCGGCGTCGCCGCCGCCAAGATGCGCTTCCACGGCGACTATCACCTCGGCCAGGTGCTGATGGCGGAAAACGATTTCATCATCACCGACTTCGAGGGCGAACCGGCGCGGCCGATGGCGGAACGCAACCAGAAACACTCGCCGCTACGCGACGTCGCCGGCATGTTGCGCTCCTTCAGCTACGCCGCCGCGGTAGCGACCAATCACGCCACCAGCGAACGCCCCGGCGATCGCCACCACCTCGGCCCCCTGGTGCGGACCTGGGAGAGCGAAGTCGGCGCGGCCTTCCTCAAAGGCTATGGCGACGCCATGCAGGACTGCCCCGCCTGGCCGACCGACGCCGCCGCGACGGCGCGCCTGATCGAGTTCTTCGTCATTGAAAAAGCGCTCTACGAGTTGCGTTACGAAATGGATAACCGGCCCGACTGGCTATCCATCCCACTGTTCAGTCTGCTGCGTACCCTGGGCCACCAGGAAGGAGAAAAATCATGAAAGTACTCGCCATGGTCCTGGCCGGCGGCCAGGGTTCCCGACTCAACCCCCTCACCGCACATCGCTCCAAGCCGGCGGTGCCCTTCGGCAGCCGCTACCGCATCGCCGATTTCGTCCTCAGCAACATGATGAATTCGGAAATTCGCGGCATCTACATGATGGTGCAATACAAATCCCAGTCGCTGATCGAGCACGTGAACAAGGCCTGGGCGCAAGGCAGCGCCTGCCCCGGCCAGTTCGTCACGGTCGTGCCGCCGCAGATGAGCGAGGGCCAGAAATGGTTCCAGGGCACCTCCGACGCCGTGTTCCAGAACATCAACCTGATCAAGCGCCACGCGCCCGACATGGTCGCGGTGTTCGGCGCCGATCACATCTACCGCATGGACGTGCGCCAGATGGTCGACTTCCATCGCCAGAACTCGGCGCATGTGTCGGTGGCGGCGATTCCCGTGCCGCTGAAGGAGGCCTCGGCCTTCGGCATCATCGACGCCGAGGCCGACGGCCGCATCAAGGGTTTCCTGGAAAAGCCGAAGAACCCGCCGCCGATGCCCTCCGACCCTAGCCGCGCTTATGGTTCGATGGGCAATTACCTGTTCGACACCGATGTCCTGCTGGCGGCCTTGCATGAAGCGAAGGAACGCGGCGAACACGATTTCGGCGGCAACATCCTGCCGCGCCTGATCCACAGCCACCGGGTATTCGCCTACAACTTCGCCGACAACCGCATCCCCGGCATCGCCCCCTACGAGGAGCAGCCCTACTGGCGCGACGTCGGCACCATCGACGCCTTTTTCGCCGCCCACCACGACGCGCTGGGCGACCAGCCGCGCTTCGATCTGTTCAATCCGCAGTGGTTCATCAACTCCAGCAATTACCAGGGGCCGGCGCCGCGCTTCGTCTCGTGTGAGCTCGAGAACAGCGCCATCGGCGCGGGCTCCAAGGTGAAGGGCGCGCGCATTCGCAACTCCATCCTGCGCCGCGAGGTGATCGTGGAAGAGGATGTCGAGATCGAGGACTGCGTGATCATGGACTACACCATCATCCGCCGCGGCTCACGCCTCAAGCGCGTCATCGTCGACCGCTACAACGACATCGCCGCGAACAGCCGCATCGGCTTCGACGCGGTGGATGACCGCGCCCGCTACACGGTCAGCGAGGGTGGCGTGGTGGTGGTACCGAAGGGCCTGGACGTGCCTGACGTCACCCGATACCAGGTTTAACCAGGCAACCCCGCGGGTTGGGCCGCGTTTTGCCCAACCCGCGACTACCGGGTCGCGTCGCGCCTGGCGCAATCAACCCGGATTGTCCATTAGCCGGAGGCCCACCTGTAGCGCGGGCGTCCCGCCTGCTTCGTCCTTCCGATCAGTAGGGTGCGCCGTGCGCACCGTTAAGCATCAATCGGTGCGCACGGCGCACCCTACATTCCAATGAACAATCTCGGTTCAATCAAACCGACTACAGGAGCACGCCATGAACCACCCCATCACCGCCATCTGGCCCGGCGCCCCCTTTCCGCGCGGCGCCACCTGGGACGGCGAAGGCGTCAACTTCGCCCTGTTTTCCGAGAACGCGACCCGCGTCGAACTGTGCATCTTCGATCCCAGCGGCCGGCGCGAATTGCAGCGCGTCGAACTGCGCGAGCGCACCGATCTGATCTGGCATTGCTATCTGCCCGAGGCGCGCCCCGGCCTGCTCTACGGCTACCGCGTGCACGGCCCCTACGACCCGGCGAACGGCCACCGCTTCAACCCCAACAAGCTGTTGATCGAACCCTACGCCAAGGACATCGTCGGCCCGTTGCGCTGGAGCGATGCCCACTTCGGCTACAAGATCGGCTCCCGCCGCGAGGATCTGTCCTTCGACCGCCGCGACAACGCCGCCGGCATGCCCAAGTGCCGGGTCGTCGATCCGGCCTTCACCTGGGGCGAGGACAAGGCGCCGAACATTCCCTGGTCGGACATGGTGGTGTACGAAATGCACGTGCGCGGCTTCACCATGCTGCACCCGGGTGTACCCAAGCCGTTGCGCGGCACTTATGCCGGCCTGGCGACGGCGCCGGTGATCGACCATCTCAAGCGCCTCGGCGTCACCTCGGTGGAGTTGATGCCGGTGCACGCCTTCGTCGACGACCGCCATCTCATCGAGCGGGGCCTCGCCAACTACTGGGGCTACAACTCCCTCGGCTTCTTCGCCCCGGACCATCGTTTCAGCGCCAGTGGCGTGGTGAGCGAGTTCAAGACCATGGTCAAGACCTTCCACTCGAACGGCATGGAGGTCATCCTCGACGTGGTCTACAACCACACCGCCGAGGGCAACCACCTGGGGCCGACGCTCGGCTTCCGCGGGGTCGACAACGCCGCCTACTATCGGCTGGTTGGTGACAATCCGCGCTACAACATGGATTACACCGGCTGCGGCAACACCCTCAACCTGCGACACCCGCGCGTGCTGCAGATGATCATGGATTCGCTGCGCTACTGGGTGCTGGAGATGCACGTCGACGGTTTCCGCTTCGACCTGGCCTCCGCCCTGGCGCGCGAGCTGCACGCGGTCAACCGCCTCGGCGCCTTCTTCGACATCCTGGTGCAGGACCCGGTGCTGTCCCAGGTCAAGCTGATCGCCGAACCCTGGGATCTGGGCGAGGGCGGCTACCAGGTGGGCAATTTCCCAGCCGGCTGGGGCGAGTGGAACGACCAGTATCGCGACACCATGCGCGCCTACTGGAAGGGCGACGGCGACCTGATCGGCGACTTCGCCCGCCGCCTCACCGGCTCCAGCGACTTCTACGACCACAGCGGCCGCAAGCCCTACGCCAGCATCAACTTCATCAACGCCCACGACGGCTACACCCTGCACGACCTGGTGAGCTACCACGGCAAGCACAACGAGGCCAACGGCGAGGGCAACCGC
>JAUXXW010000161.1 GCA_030684775.1 Pseudomonadota bacterium | reverse complement strand
CGTTATTTTTTGGTAACGCCGCCATGCACCGGAATCCACGCTTGACGGGAATCGCTCCGTTACCCGCACAAGGAGAACTTATGTCTTTATTTCAATAAGTTGCGGTGCCAGGTTGGGGTTTTTATGCCGCCGTGGTATTCGGGTGCATGGCGCCCTGAATGAAGGCATGGCTCTTGCTTACGTTCTTTCCGTTTTCCTGGAGATGACTATGGATGCTTTCAAATCAGGCGCGGACGTACTTTTTATCTTGTTGGGCGCCATCATGGTGCTGGCCATGCATGCCGGCTTCGCGTTTCTGGAACTGGGGACGGTACGCAAAAAGAACCAGGTCAACGCCCTGGTGAAAATCCTCACCGATTTCTCGATGTCCACCATCGCCTATTTCTTCATCGGCTACGGCATCGCCTACGGTGTTGATTTCATGGCCGGCGCCGAGCAACTGGTGATGAAGAGCGGCTATGACCTGGTGAAATTCTTCTTCCTGCTCACCTTCGCCGCAGCCATTCCCGCCATCGTTTCCGGCGGCATCGCCGAGCGCGCGAAATTCAATCCGCAACTGGCCGCCACCTTCCTTCTGGTCGGCTTCATTTACCCCTTCTTCGAAGGCATGGCCTGGAATAACAACTTCGGCTACCAGGATTGGATCAACGCCAGTTTCGGCGCCAAATTCCATGACTTCGCCGGTTCCGTGGTGGTGCATGCCGTGGGGGGCTGGATCGCCCTGCCGGCGGTGCTGTTGCTGGGCGCACGCCGTGGCCGTTATCGCCACGACGGCATGGTGGCCGCGCATCCGCCCTCCAGCATCCCGTTCCTGGCCCTGGGTGCCTGGATACTGACGGTGGGCTGGTTCGGCTTCAACGTGATGTCCGCGCAAACCCTGGAAGCGGTTTCCGGCCTGGTTGCGGTGAACTCATTGATGGCGATGGTGGGCGGCACGCTTGCCGCGTTGTTCGTCGGCAAGAACGACCCCGGCTTCATCCATAACGGCCCGCTCGCCGGCCTGGTCGCGGTCTGCGCCGGTTCCGACCTGATGCACCCGTTGGGCGCGCTCGCCACCGGTGTTATCGCCGGCGCGCTGTTCGTGGTGATGTTCACCATCACCCAGAACAAATGGAAGATCGACGATGTGCTCGGTGTCTGGCCGCTGCATGGGTTGTGTGGTGCCTGGGGCGGCATTGCCGCCGGTATTTTTGGCCTGCAAGCGTTGGGCGGACTCGGGGGTGTAACTTTCGCCGCGCAACTGGTCGGTACCTTGACCGGCATCGCCATTGCCCTGGGGGGCGGCGTGCTGGTTTATGGTCTGTTGAAACTCGCGGTCGGCATCAGGCTCGACGCCGAGGAAGAGTTCAATGGCGCCGACCTCTCCATCCACAGGATTTCCGCGACGGCGGAGCGGGAAACCAACTGGTAACCGTTCACAAGCGTCGGCTGACATAGCCAATTGAATCGCAGCAGGGGGTGCCCAGTAATGGGCACCCCCTGCTGCGATTCAAGGTTCAAGCGTCCATGGATCGGATCAATGCCCCGCCGACTGACCGGCTCTTGTGTTGGCCTCGAATCCCCCTTTGGCTTTCCAGCCCTCGTAGCCGTCCTGCAACACCTTCACGTTGTCGTAACCTAGCAGGCGCAGGGCGAACACCGCCTGGGCGGAGAGCGAACCGGAGTTGCAATAGATCACCACCATGCGGTCCTTCGGCAGTTCGCCGCGCCGCGCCACCGCCTGCCGCCATTCGATGTTGATCGCGCCAGGGATGTGGCCCTTGTCGAACTGCGCTGCGTCGCGGGCATCCACCACGAACACGTTGTTCCAGTCCTCGGCGGGAATCTGTTCCGGCCAGATCAGGCTGCTGCCGTATTCGGCGAAGTCCACATATTCCTCGATGGCTTTCACCACGGCGGCGTACTTGGCAACATCGGCAGCGGCGGGGGCGACGAGGGGGAAAGTCAGGGCGATGGCGAGCAGCAGGGGGCGCAAAGTCATGGGAGAGGCCTTTCGTGAGGATCAATCGTCCGCCGGATTCAAGCGGGGCAGGGTTTCTTCGGAGAACAGGGCGACCAGCAGGCCGGAGACGAACATCGCCCCGCCCACCAGCCAGAAGGTGATTTCCAGACTGCCGCTGACGGCGGCGGCGACGCCCAGCAGCAAGGCGCCGACGGCGTAACCGAAATCGCGCCAGAAGCGGTAGATGCCGATGGCGGAACCGCGCCAGTCCGGGTGGGCGATGTCGGCCACCGAGGCCGACAGGGTGGGATAGAGCAGCGCCATGCCGAAGCCCGACAGCGTCGCCGCCAGGCCCAGGCCGACGGTCGAATCCAGCAACGGCATCACGGCGATGCCGCCGCCGCACAGCCACATGCCCAGGACGATGGGTTTGAGGCGGCCGACGCGGTCGGACAGGCGGCCGGTGAAGAATTGCGAGACGCCCCAGGTGAGGCCATAGGCGCCCACCAGCCAGCCGATCTCGGTCAGTGGCACGCCGCGCTGGAACAGCCAGACCGGGAAAATCACCCACATCCAGGCATCGACGAACTTTTCCACCAGGCCGGCCTGGCTGATCGCGGCCAGGCGTTTATCGCGCCAGGACATGAGAGTGAACATTTCCCAGGTGCTGGGCTGGGCCGAAACGTTTTTCGGGTAGCGTGCTTTCGGCCCTGTGGCGGTGGCGTGCTGCTTCGCCTCTAGGCGCGCCCAGGGCAGGGTTTCCTCGATCCACAACAGCGTCGCCAGGCCGGCCGCGCCGACGGAAGCGAGGCCGAACCACAAGAGGCCGGCGCGCGCGCCCAGGTGCTCCGCCAGATAGGCGGTAATGATGCCCGCCACCGCCACGCCGACATAACCGGAGAACTCGTTGACGCCGATGGCGAAGCCGCGCTGGTCGCCACGCGCCAGATCGAGCTTGGAGGTCTGGGTCATCGACCAGGTAAAACCCTGGTTGACACCCAGCAGCACCGTGGCGGCAACGATCCAGCCCCAGGAGGGCGCGAAATAGATCATCACCGGAATCGGCACGGCGGTCAGCCAGCCCCAGAACAGCACGCGCTTGCGGCCAATCCGCTCGGACAGTCGCCCTGCGACGAAGTTAAGCGAACCCTTCACCACCCCGAAGGCGACCACGAAGCTGGTGAGCAAGAGGAAGGAGCCGCGCGGCACGCCGAATTCCGTTTCCGACAGGGCCGGCACGACGGTGCGCATCATGCCCAGCGTCAGGCCGACGAAGAACACCTGGACGACCTGGTGGGCGAATTGGGCGAAGTTGTCGCGGATGCCGTGGGTGAGGGGATTCATGCTTTTCTTCCCCCTTTGGAAAAGGCTGTTTTGCCGTCAACGGGGGATGCGGCAGAAGACGCCAGAGGGCGTGGCCTCCCCCTTTTCCAAAGGGGGAATGAGGGGGATTTAGCGACGTTTGTTTGTGCGGCCGGCTCAGAAATCCCCCCTACCCCCCCTTTGAAAAAGGGGGGAACCAGCGCACCAACCACATCCACAGTCAACGCGAAAGGCTCCTTTCGGAAAGGGGGGAACGCCCGGTCAAGCCGTCGAGACTCAGCCATGGGCCAACCCAAGATTGGCCCGCACCATCCGGTCCATCTCCGCCGGCCGCGGCGGAATCTCGCTGGTCAGTGCCGCGACGAAAGCGGCGCGGTCGAGCTTCAGCATCGGGTTCCAGCGCTTCTCGAAGCCCAGCGTCGAGCCGGGTTTACCAGAGATGCCGGCGCCGCAGACGCTGCCCGCGACATGGCCGGCATAGAGCTCCATTTCATTGGGCAGGGTCAGCAGTTTGCTGTGCAGGCTGTCCCATATCTGCCCGGCCATTTCCTTTTCCTTGCCGGCCAGGTCGGGCCGGCCCACCGCGCCGACGAACAGCGTGTCGCCGGTCACCACGAACCAGGGGGCGGCGGCTTCCTCGCCCATGCGGCGCTTGTCGGTCACCAGCAGGCAGATCGAATCCGGCGTGTGGCCGGGGGTGTGCAGCACATCGATGTAGACGTTGCCGACGTCGATGCGCTGGCCATCCTTCAAAGGCTCGAACGGGAATTGCACTCGCCCGACATTGGACTCGTGCAGGCAATAGACGCCGCCGCACTTCTCCGCCAGCGCGCGACCGCCCGAGTAATGGTCGGCATGCACATGGGTGTCGATGACATGGGTGTCGATGACATGGGTGATCTTCACGTCCTGCTTCGCGGCCTCGGCCAGGAACCAGTCCTCGTCGCCCAGCACCGGGTCGACGGCGACGGCGACATGGCAGGAACCGCAGCCGAACAGGTAGGAAAGGGTGGCCTCGCGGGCGGCCAGTTGGCGGAAAAACATGGGAGTCTCCTCTTCAGAATGTCAGGGCCTTGTCGGCCCAGTTGGTCCAGTACGCCAGCTTCTCGATCGCGCCGCGCTGCGTGCCTGGGATGAGTTCCTCGTCCGACATGCCGCGCGCGTCCATGCACACCCCGCAGACGTCCACCCGTTCAGGCGCCAGGCGGATGATCTTGTTGAGCATGACTTGCAGGTTGTAGAAGCCGCCGGGCGGTTTTTGCCCGCGTTTGGCCACGAAAACGGCATCGCCCATCAGGAACAGGCGGATTTCCTGCTCCGGTTCGTGGGCCAGGGCGTTGGCGAGGCGCAAGGCGTTGTAGGGGCGTTCCGCGCCATAGGGCGCGTCGTTGAGGATGAACAGGGTTCTCATGGCGAGCCTCCCGGTCGGGTCAGAAATTCAGAATCCGGTCGGACCAGAGGGTCCAATCGGTGAGTTCTTCCAGCGTGCCCTTGTGCACGCCCCCGGCCAGCATGTCCGGGGTCATGCCGCGCGCCTCCATGCAGGTGCCGCAGGTGGCCACTTGGCCGTGGCGCAATACCGGCTTCAACATGCGTTCGACGTTGTAGTAGCCCTGGGGGGTGATCTGGCCGGACTTCGCGCACATCACCGAATCGCCCATCAGGAACACGCGCACCTCCACGCCCTCCTTCCGGGCCAGGGAATCCGCCAGGCGCAGGCCGTTGTAGCTGCGTTCCGAGCCGTAGGGGGCGTCGTTCAAGATGATCAGAATGCGGTGCATTTTTTTCTCCATCTCGTGATTTACCGGCCAGGATTTCCACTCGAAGCGGAAGCCAGGGTCCGTTTCCAGCCCGGTTTCCAAGGGAAATCATGCTGTATATCAAATATTCAAACGATGACTTGAACATACCATTGAATCCCCTGAATCGCCAGGTATCCGGCCTTCATGCGGGCCATTTCCGGGATAATCCGGGCCATGAGCCCCAAGAAAAAACTGTTCGAGCAATTCGCCCGTGTCGCCAAGTCGCTGGCCAGCCCGAATCGCCTGGAATTGCTGGAGACGATGGCCCAGGGCGAGAAGAGCGTGGACGCCCTGGCGCAGGCCACCGGCATGTCGGTGGCCAATACCTCGCACCACCTCCAGATCCTGCGCGACTCCGGCCTGGCCGTATCCCGCAAGGAAGGCTTGCAGGTGATCTACCGCCTCTCGGACGATCAGATTCCCACCCTGATGGGTTGCATCAGCCGCATCGCGGAAAAGCATCTGGCCGAGGTGGAGCGCATCGTGCGCGAGCACTTCGATCCCCGCGATTCGCTTACCCCTGTGGGGCGCGATGAATTGCTGGCCCGGGTCAAACTGGGCGAAACCATGGTCATCGACGTGCGCCCCGCCGCGGAATATCAGGCGGGCCACATCCCCGGCGCGGTCAACATCCCGGTGGATGAACTGCCCCTGCACCTGGATACCCTGCCGCACGGGCAAGAGATCGTCGCCTACTGCCGCGGCCCCTACTGCATGTTGGCGTTCGAGGCCGTGGCGAAGCTGCGCGAAGCCGGTTATCAGGCACGCCGCCTGGAAGACGGCTTCCCCGAATGGAAGGCGGAAAGCCGTCCCGTCGAGAACGGGTCACGACAATAGTCGGCGTCAGCGGTTTTACCCCCAGAAAATCAGGGGTGGCCGGATGTGGTTGTAGCGTCCCGGATGAGTTAAGGGTCTGTCCATTGGCCAAAGCAGGCGGGACGCCTGCGCTAAATGTGGGCCTCCGGCGTCGCCACGGCCAATGGATAATTTGGGTTAAAGGCGGCTAGCCCAGCGTGTAAGTGCCTGAAGCATCGGCCAGTCTGGCGGCAATCGTTGAACGTAACTCCGCCGGCGCCAGCACTTCGATCCCCGCGCCCTGGCTCAGAATCCACCAGTGCAACTGGGGGGTGTTCAAGAGTGTTGCGACGACTCGCCCGCCCTCATCATCGTGTTCCAGCATCTGGTCCTCAGACAGGGGCGTCTCTTCGAGGATGCGCGCCAGCCAACCCTCGAGACGAGCTTCCATGCGGATGGCTACGCCGCCGCCGAATTGCATGGCACCACTCTGGATGAATGCATCCAGGGTGAAATCGGGCCTGGGGTCCATGCCCTTGTACGCCGGGGTTCGACAGTTCGCCCCCAAAAATCCCGTTTTTTGCCCTGAGACCCCCGCAGCCATGCGGGTTGAGGCGGCCATTTCCAAAAACACGTGTGGTGGCACGTATAGCGTTTTCAACGCTTTTATTGACGCCGCATC
>JAUXXW010000160.1 GCA_030684775.1 Pseudomonadota bacterium | reverse complement strand
TGGAAGCGCGGGTATCGCGCCGCTTCGAGGACGCCGCCGACCCCAACGGCCGCCTGTGGCAGCCGCACCCCACGCGGGGCTACCCCTGGGAATACGACAAACACTATCCCAAGAGCGGCAACCGCAAACTATTGGATCGCACCGGGGACATGCTCGACAGTCTCAATTACCAGGCCGACGGCGATAGCGTCAGAGTCGGCTTCGGCTTGCCTTATGCTGCGTATCACGAGTGGGGCACCAAGCACATGCAGCGGCGCGGCCTGCTGTACGCCGACCCGGATGCCCACACGCTCGGGGACGAGGATCGTGAATCCATTTTGGATATTCTGAGCAGCTATTTGTCCCCCTGATTCCATTGCTCTATGCGCAACTTTATTGCGTTCGTGTTCCGTTTCTTCCCGCTTTGTTTCGCCTTGTTTCGTTATTTATCGCACTGATCCCGGTTTATTTATCTCACGTCTGTTCATAATCACCAGCCAGATTGGCGGGCGGCACCCCCCCCGCCCCCGTATACTGCGCGCCGGAGTTGGCCAGGCAACCGCTGTGTGGGAAACCACATGGAGGAAAGTCCGGGCTCCATAGGGCAGGGTGCCAGGTAACGCCTGGGCGCTATAAGTCGGAGACGCAAGTCTTCGGCCCAAGGCGACGGAAAGTGCAACAGAAAATACACCGCCGATGGCTCAGCAATGAGATCAGGTAAGGTTGAAATGGCGAGGTAAGAGCTCACCGCGGACGTGGCAACACGGACGGCACGGCAAACCCCACCCGGAGCAAGGCCAAATAGGCAGGCGCGTCTTAGGACATCGGTGGCCCGCCGAGCCTGCGGGTAGGCTGCTAGAGGCGACGGGTGATCGTCGTCCCAGATGAATGGTTGCCCACGACAAAACCCGGCTTATCGGCCAACTCCACCTTTTTTCATATTCGTTTCTGGCGGATAGTTCGCCCGCCAATGACCAAAATGAGCAATAAGGGGGAGCCCAATGGCTGAGGAAAGCCGCATATATCCTTTTCAATTCACCGGCAATGGGGGTGAATATTTCCGCATCTGGATCGTCAATCTGGCCTTGAGCGTGGTGACTCTGGGCATTTATTCCGCCTGGGCGAAGGTGCGGCGCAAGCGTTATTTCAATAACCACACGCTGCTCGACGGCCATAACTTCGATTACCTGGCCGATCCCGTCGCCATTCTCAAGGGGCGGGTGATCGCCTTCGGCTTCTTCCTTGCCTACGCGCTGGCCCAGAAGTTCCTGCCCTGGGTGTCGCTGGTGCTGTTGGCCTTATTCTTCCTTGCCACCCCCTGGATCGTGGCGCGTTCGCTGCAATTCAACGCCCGCAACAGCAGCCATCGCGGTTTGCGTTTCGACTTCAGGGGCGATCTCGGCGAGGCATTCCGCATCTTTGTCGGCTGGGGTTTGCTGATGCTGCTCAGCCTGGGCATGGCGTTGCCTTACCTGCTGTTTCGCAAGACCGCGTTCATCGCCGGCAACCATGCTTACGGCGCGACGCGATTCGACTTCCAGGGGCGGGCCGCTTCGTTTTATGGAATTTTCATGAAGGCCTCCCTGATCATGTTGGCTCCTCTGGTGATCATCTTCGCCGGGGGCATCACGCTGGCCAGTCTCGATCACGAGGGCCCGGTGGGGATGGCGGAAATGATCGGTGCCCTGGGGATGGGCCTGCTGTTGCTCTACGCCGCCTTGCCCGTCGTCATGGGGTACGTCAAGGCGCGCGTCGCCCGCCTCACGTTTCTCGGCACGCGCATCGGCGCGTTGGGTTTTGCCGGCCGCCACACAGCGCGCGCCCTGATCGGCCTGTATGTCTCCAATCTGGTGCTGATCGTCCTGACTCTGGGCCTGTATATCCCCTGGGCGCGGGTGCGTAGCGCGCGTTTCTGGCTGAACAACCTGGCGGTGGTCGGGCCGGAACAGGGCCTGGACGGCTTCGTCGCCGCAGCGGGCGCGGGGCTTGCCGCCACCGGAGCGGAAATGGCCGAGGCCTTCGATGTGGACCTGGGCATCGCCTGATGCCGTTCAGCGCCCGCCATTTCGATGGGCTGAGCAGTGCCGCGCGCGCGGTTCGGGTCGTTGCCGATGCCGGGGTGCTGCGTCTGCTGCGCGAAGACGGTGAAATCCACATTCCTTTGTCTCGGGCGCGGATCGGCGACCGTCTCGGCGGCGCGCCACGGGTGATTTACCTGGAAGGCGCCGGCGAATTGCACTGCGACGACCACGCCGCCGTCGAAGCATTGGCGCGGCGACTCGGCCAGGGGCGCATGGCGGCGCGGATATTCCGCCTGGAGTCGCGCGCCTGGATTGCCATGATCGCCTTGCTGTTCAGCGTTGCCGCCGCCTGGCTGGGGTTGCGCCACGGGCTGCCGCTGCTGGCCGGAGTCGCCGCCGCTCTGGTGCCGCCGGGTATCGAGGCGGGCATGGGTAAACAGACCCTGGCGGTGCTGGACAAACTGGTGTTCCTGCCCGGCGCCTTGCCGGCACCGCGTCAGGAGGCACTCCGGCAACGTCTGCGAGCCGTCTGTCTCAAGGCGGGGAATTGCCCGGCTTGGCGACTGGAGTTTCGCGGTGGCGGCAAACTCGGCGCCAATGCCCTGGCCCTGCCCGGCGGCACCCCGGTGATGACCGATGAACTCGTGAAACTGGCGCGCCACGACGATGAATTGATCGCGGTGGCGGCGCATGAGCTTGGGCATATCCGACATCGCCATGCCCTGCGCCAGGGACTCGCCGGCGCCGGTGTGGTGTTGCTGGCGCAAATCCTGGTGGGCGACCTCGGCAGCATCGGCGATCTGGTGAGCGGGCTCCCCGTGCTTTTGTTGCAAACCGGCTATTCGCGCGCGATGGAGCGGGAGGCGGATGCCCATGCCCTCGCGTTGATGCGCCGAACCTGCCTGCCCCCGCATCGCTTCGCCGACATCCTGCGGCGGCTTGACGCTTCGCATCCGGGAAGTCGTGCCGCCGTCACCCTGTTCTCGACGCATCCGGAAACGCGGGAACGCATCAAAGTATTTCAGGTACAAGAGCTTGTCACACGGGGCTGTTAGAATGCGCCGGTTTTTCTCAACCTACTCCTTCCCCATCATGCTGATTTCTCCCGCCTACGCCGCCGATGCGCAACCCGATCCGATCATGAGCTTCCTGCCGCTGATCGTGCTGTTCGCCTTGTTCTACTTCATGATCATTCGCCCACAGATGAAGCGCACCAAGGATCAGAAGAAGATGCAGGAAGGCATCGCCAAGGGCGATGAGGTCATCACCGCCGGCGGCCAGCTCGGCAAGGTGGTGAAAATTACCGAGCAATACATCACCCTGGACATCGGCGGCGGCGTGGAATCCCACTTCCAGCGCGGCGGCGTGCAGACCGTGCTGCCCAAGGGAACGATCAAAGACCTGTGATGCGTAAGGCGTGTGGCGTGTGGCGGAAACCCGCCGCGCTTCGCGCCGGACACCTCACCCCTCACGTCTAACGCCTCGCGAAGAAAATGAACCGCTATCCCCTCTGGAAATATCTCGTCATCGGCGCGGCACTGCTGATTTCGTTTGTCTACACCCTGCCCAATTTCTTCGGCGAGGTACCGGCGGTCCAGGTGATGCCGGTACGCACCACCGAGAAGGTGGATACCGGCCTGATGCGGCGGGTGGAGAGTTCACTGACGGCGGCGGGTATCGCCAGCACCGGGGTGGCGATGGATGAACGCGGCGTGAAAGCGCGTTTCGCCGGCACCGATGTTCAGCTCAAGGCCAAGGATGCCCTGCAGGCGGCACTCGGCCCGGGCTATACGGTGGCGCTCAACCTCCTGCCCGCATCGCCACAGTGGTTGGCTTCGCTGGGCGCCAAGCCGATGAACATGGGCCTGGACCTGCGCGGCGGCGTGCACTTCCTGTTGCAGGTGGACATGCCCAAGGCGCTGGAGAAGGCGGCGGAGCGGTATCAGGGCGACATCCGCACCCTGTTGCGCGAGAACAAGGTGCGTTACACCGGCATCGGCCGCGAGGGTGATCGGGTGGACGTCAAGTTCCGCGATGCCGTGCAGCGCGACGCCGCGCGCAAGGTGATCGAGACGGCCTACTCCGAGTTGCAATTGGACGATAGCGAAAGCGGCGGTGAATTCGTGCTTACCGGCAGCCTGAAACAGCAGGCCAAGGTGAAGACCCAGGAATACGCGCTGCAACAGAACCTCACCACCCTGCGCAACCGGGTCAACGAACTGGGCGTCGCCGAACCGGTAATTCAGCAGCAGGGCATCGATCGCGTCGTGGTGCAGTTACCCGGCGTGCAGGACACCGCCAAGGCCAAGGAAATCCTCGGCCGCACCGCCACCCTGGAAATCCGCATGGTGGACGAGGAGCGGATGCAGGACGCCGCCACCGTTCAAGCCGCGACCGCCGGCCAGGTGCCGTTCGGCACCGAGCTTTATTACGAGCGCGATGGTCGTCCGGTACTGGTGAAGAAGAACGTGGTGCTGACCGGCGACTACATCACCGACGCGCAACCCGGCTTCGACAACCAGACCAACCAGGCCGCCGTTCATATCAACCTCGATGGCCGCGGCGCGCGCCTGTTCAAGAACGTCACCCGCGAGAACGTGGGCAAGCGGATGGCCATACTGCTGATCGAGAAGGGCAAGATCGAAATCATCACCGCGCCGGTGATCCGCGAGGAAATCGGTGGCGGCCGGGTGCAGATCACCGGCATGGATTCGCCCCAGGAAGCCTCCGACGTGTCCCTGCTGCTGCGCGCCGGCGCCCTGGCGGCGCCGATGGAAATCGTCGAGGAACGCACGGTCGGCCCGTCCCTGGGCGCAGACAACATCGAGCGCGGCGTGAACTCCACCCTGGTCGGCTTCGCCTTGGTCGCCGTGTTCATGGTGGTGTACTACCATTTGTTCGGCGTGGTCTCCGTGCTGGCCCTGGCGATCAATCTGTTCCTGCTGGTGGCGCTGCTGTCGATGATGCAGGCCACGCTGACCCTGCCCGGTATCGCCGGTGTCGCCCTGACCCTGGGCATGGCCATCGACGCCAACGTAATCATCGCCGAACGCATCCGCGAGGAACTGCGCCTGGGCAATTCGCCGCAGTCCGCCATCGCCGCCGGCTACGACCGCGCCTGGGACACCATCCTGGACTCCAACGTCACCACCCTGATCGCCGGCTTCGCCCTGTTCTGGCTGGGCTCCGGCCCGGTTCGCGGCTTCGCGGTCACCCTTTGCCTGGGCATCCTGACTTCGATGTTCAGTTCGGTGATCGTCTCGCGCGCGGTGGTGAATCTGAGCTACGGCCGCGTTAAGCGGCTAACCAAAGTCTCTATCTGACAGGCATCGACATGGAACTCTTCCATCTGCAACGCGACATCCCCTTCATGCGCTATGCGCGCAGCACGATCTACGTGTCGATTCTGTTCATCGTCGCCTCGATCGCGGTGCTCGCTACCAAGGGCCTCAATCTCGGGGTGGATTTCACCGGCGGCACGGTGATGGAGGTCGGCTACCCCAACCCCGCCGATGTCGGTGGCATCCGCGCGCATCTGGCCAAGGCCGGCTACAGCGATGTCTCCGTGCAGAATTTCGGCACCTCGCGCGACGTGCTGGTGCGCCTGCCGGTGAAGGCGGGGGTCACCTCCGCGCAGTTGTCGGAACAGATCATCGTCGTGCTCAAACAGGCCGATCCCGCCGTGCTTCTGAAGCGTGTCGAATTCGTCGGCCCGCAGGTGGGCAACGAGTTGTTCGAGGATGGCGCCCTCGCCCTCCTAGTGGTCTCCATCGGCATCATGTTGTATCTGGCCCTGCGCTTCGAGTGGCGTTTCGCGCTGGGCGCCATTTTTGCCACCGCGCATGACATTTTCATCGTGCTGGGCGCTTTCTCCCTGTTCCAGTGGGAATTCTCCCTCACCGTGCTGGCGGCGGTGCTGGCGATACTGGGCTACTCGGTGAACGACACCGTGGTGGTGTTCGACCGCATCCGGGAAAACTTCAAGAAGTCTCGTTCCAACGATGTCGCCGCGATCATGGACAACGCCAAGACCGCCACCCTGTCGCGGACCATCATCACCAGCGGCACCACGCAACTGATGGTGCTGTCCATGCTGCTGCTGGGCGGCGAGGTGCTCTACGGCTTCGCCCTGGCCCTGACCATCGGCATCGTCATCGGTACCTATTCCTCCGTGCTGGTCGCCAGCCCTGTCGTCATGTGGCTGGGGGTGTCGCGCGAGGATTTCATCAAGAAGGCGGAGAAACCCGATTCCGGGGCGATGGTATAAGCAGCGCCGGCTCTCGCCGGCGTTTTTGTGGCGCGGGCTCCCAGCCCGCGTTTTCAGGAGTCACCTTATGCGCTTGCTGTCCGCCATCCTGTTCGCGGCGCTGTCTTTCCCCGCCCAGGCCGCCGGCGTCACCGTCGAAAAAATCATCCCCGGTTTCAGTTCTCCGGAAAGCGTGGCCGTCAGCGGTGACGACGTGTTCGTCTCCAACCTGGGCGGCAAGCTCGAACCGATGGAGAAAGACGGCGACGGTTTCATCTCGAAGCTCGACCGCCAGGGCAACATCAAGGCCTTGAAGTGGGTGGACAAGCTCAACGCGCCCAAGGGTCTGCTGGCGGTGAATGGCGTGCTTTATGTCGCGGACATCGACCGGGTGCTCGGCTTCCGCCAGCGGGATGGCAAACAGGTTTTCGACCTGGATCTCAGCGCCAGTGGCGCGAAATTTCTCAATGCCTTCGCCCGTTACGACGACCGCCGTTTGCTGCTCTCCGGCACCGACCTCGGCCGCGTGTTCGTGATTGACCTGCCCGGCCACAGCTACGGCGAAATCAAATTCGATACCCCGCCGATTGGCCCCAATGGCCTCAAAAAGCTGGGCGGCCGTCTGATCGTGGTGGAGTGGGGCAGCGACAATCTGGCCAATGGCAAGGTGAAGACCTATCGCCTGGATGGTTTCGCGGCGAAGCTGGAGAAAACCTGGGAGCCAGCCCCCGCCGGCTATTTCGATGGCGTAGTGAGCCTGGGCGCCAACCGCTGGCTGATTTCCAACTGGGTGAAGTTCGAGCCCGCCGGCCTGCTGCAAGTGCTGGATACCCGCACCGGCCAGATCAGTATCGCCAATGAGAAAATACCGCTCTCCGGCCCCGCCGATATCTTCCTCGACGACCAGGGCAAGCTCTGGGTGCCCGGAATGCTGGAAGGCAAGGTTTACCGGATGAGCGTGCGGCCATGACCGAGGCGGTTGCCCGCCTCACGACACCGCGCGAACCGATCACCCACCACACCAGCATCGTGCCCACCGGGATGCATGGCCCCAAGGCCATCACCCTCCCCGCTTGTCCTACTTCAACGTGGAAAGATAGGCCGCGATGGCGGGGATGTCGCCGTGGGAGAGGTTTCTGGCGACCGTCGTCATCACCGGGTCGGTGCGCGGGCTTTTGCTGGAACGGTAATTGCCCAGCGCCTCGGTGATGTAGGAGATGCGTTGTCCGGCGAGGCGGGCGATGGTGGTGTTGCCATGGCCTTTGGGGCCGTGGCAACCGACGCAGGTGGCCTGGTAGCGCTGCTTGCCCTTTGCCACCAGGGCCGCGTCTTTCGAGGTGGGCGTGTTGGGACGCATGGTGGAGTAATAAACCGCCATGTTGAGGCGGTCCTCACTCTTGAGCGCCTTGATCAGGCCGGACATGAATTCGTCGTTGCGGCGTCCGTCACCGAATTTCTCGATCTGGGTAAGCAGGTAGACCGGGTTCTGGCCGGCCAGATTGGGGATGTTTTCCTGCACGCTGCTGCCATCCTCGCCGTGGCAATAAAGGCAGAGAAAGGCCGCTCGCTTGCCGGCATGGACGGCATTCGCAAACGCTTTCGGGTCACTCATCGCCTGTTGTATGCGTGATTCGTATTCCGCCGGGGGGATGGCGGCCGAAGGGGGTTTGGCCAGGGCCGCGCCCATGCTCAATGACATTGCCAGGGCTAACGTCAGGCGGGTGGTTGGCTGCTTGGACATATTGTTTATCCATTTTATTGATCGCACCGGTGCGATTTATTTTCCTCTCGGGCCTGGCGGGGTGCTGCCCCCTGCCGGCCGTCTTGTTTCAACTGGCTACGGTGAGGCCGGCCAGGCGGTTGATCTCCTCCAATAACACTTCTTCCTGATACGGTTTGCCCATGTAGGCATTCACGCCGAGTTCGCGCGCGTGGTTGCGGTGCTTCTCCGCTGTGCGCGAGGTGATCATGATGATGGGCAGGTCGCGCGTGACTCCGCCGGCACGCACGTGGCGCGCCACTTCGAAGCCGTCCATGCGTGGCATCTCGATGTCCAGCAGCATGATGACGGGAATCTCGTCTTCCAGCGCTTCCAAAGCTTCCACGCCGTCGCGCGCGATGGCGACTCGGAAACCCTCGCGTTCCAGGAAGCGGGAGGTGATCTTGCGTACCGTAAGGGAGTCGTCGACCACCAGAACCAGCGGTGCCCGCTCCTTTTCCTCGATCTCGACCTCGATCTCGACCCGAGGAGCCCGTTCCGCCAACTGGAACGGGTTGATGATGAGGGCGACGCGGCCATCGCCGAGCACGGTGGCCCCGCTGACACCGGCGATACGCGCCAGTTGCGGGCCGATGTTCTTGACCACCGCCTCGAAGGTGCCTTGCAGGGCATCCACCCGGATGGCCAGGCGCTGTTCGCCGGAGCGCAGCAACAGAATGGTGCGGTAGCGGCCTTCGCCGGCTTGCATGGGTTGCGCGACCATCTCCGAAAGCGTGCGCAGGGGGAAAATCTCGTCACCGAGCATCACTTCACCGGTTTCGTGCAGGGCCGCCATCTGTTCGGCGCGTACCTCGCGCACCAGGGCGATGATGTTGGCCGGCAGCGCATAGGTGACACCGCCGGCACGCGCCAGAACGACCTGGGACAGCGCCAGCGTAAGCGGCAGATGGATGGTGAAACGAGTCCCCGTGCCGGGGCTGGTCTCCAGGCGCACACGACCACCGATGCCGGCGATTTCGTTGCGTACCACATCGAGGCCGATGCCACGTCCGGCCAGTTCGGTCACTTCCGCAGCGGTGGAGAAGCCGGGGCGGAACAGCAGGGCATCCAGTTGCTCGTCGCTTGCTTCGGCGTTCGCCGCCAACCAGCCGATCACAATGGCGCGCGCACGCACGGCGGCATGGTCGATACCGCCGCCGTCGTCACTCAGATTGAGCACGATTTCATTGCCTTCCTGGCGCGCCGACAGGCGCACTTCGCCAAACTCCGGTTTGCCGGCGGCGGCGCGTGCTTGCGGATCTTCGATACCGTGCGCCACGGCGTTGCGTACCAGGTGTTCCAACGGCGCGGCGATCCGGTCCAGCACGGTGCGGTCGATTTCAGTCTGGCCGCCGTCGATTTCCAGGTGGGCGCGGCGCCGGGTTTCCTTGGCGGATTGGCGCGCGACGCGGTGCAGGCGTTCGGCCAGCGTGTTCATCGGCACCATGCGGATGTGCATGAGTTCCTGTTGCAGGTTACGCGTCATGCGCGATTGCTGAACCAGGGCGCCTTCCGCTTCGGTGAGGCCGGAGAACAGGTTTTCCTGCACTGTGGAAACGTCGTTGACGCTTTCCGCCAGCAGGCGGGTCAGTTCCTGAAGACGCGAGAAACGGTCGAATTCCAGTGGGTCGAATTGGGATTCGTCTTCCATCTGCGAGAGCCGCGAACGCATCTGGGTCTCCGCCTGGATTTCCATTTCGCGCAGTTGCGAGCGCAGGCGTTCGACGTTGGATGAGAGTTCCTGAGCACTCAGTTTGTAGCCGGAGAGCACGTTTTCGATACGGGCACGGGCGATGGAGACTTCGCCGGCTTCGTTGAGCAGCGTGTCCAGGATGTCCGATTTCTGGCGCAGGCTATGGCGTAAACGCAGTTCGTCGTCGACGCGCGCGGCGGCTTCGAGCTCGGGCCGCGCGACCGGCTGCATCGTGGTTTGATCTGGCTGCGCGGTTGCTTCAGGAGTGATCGTCGGCTTGGCGCCACCGCCCTTGTAGTGCTGGACCTTGTCGGCGATGCCGTCGTAGGCGGCTTCGAGGGCATCGAGCAGCGCCGTGTCGGCCGCGGTACCGCCCAGATCGGTGATCACACTTTCCAGGGCATGCACGTCTTCACCCAGCGTCATGGCGCCGGCCATACGGGCCGAGCCTTTCAGGGTGTGCAGGCTGCGCTTCAGCGCGTCACGTGACGGCTCGTTATTCGGCTCGCTACGCCAGGTGCGTAGTGCCGAGCCTATCTGCGGCAGCAGCGTGCTGGCTTCTTCCAGAAAAATCGGCAGGAGTTGGCTATCCAGGTCGTCACGGGTGGTTTCGTCCAGGGGACTGACGGGTGCGGGAAGCGGCGGGGCGACGGCGGGCTCGGGCGCTGGAATCGCAGGCAGCCTGTCGGACTTTGGAATCGTCGGCTGCAAATCGACCGCGGCGGTCCATTTTTCGCCGGCTTTTTGCCCCATAGCTGGGCTATGCGGCGGCAGATCCGGCAAAAACTGGCCTCGCTGGGGCCGCTTTTCGCTATCGACGACCAAAGTCCGACAGGCTGCTGGCGGCTCGCTGGGGGTGGCCGCGACCAGCGCGGCGACGTCGGCGGCTTCCGGGATGGGGTTGACCGTCGGCAACGCCGTGTCTCCATCCACCTCGGTTTCAGCTTCCCCGGCAACGTGAAAAACCAGACCGGCGAGCAGTTCATCGATGATCGGCATGGGTTGCGGGAAGCGGTGTTCCAGAATGCCATGCACACTGGCGGTGAGTTGGCCGATGACGGCCTCCAGGGTGCCGGTTGCCTCGTCCGCGAGCGCCTGGGTTTTCTCCGGCCATTCTCCCGCCCAGGTTTCCAGCGCGTGAGCGGCATCCGCCAGTGGGGTGAAACCGGTGGTGCGGGCGATTCCGGCCAGGGTATGCGCGGAACGAAGAAACGTTTCCCAGGCGCCGGGGTGCTGATGATGGCCAAGGTTGCCGAGTACGCCCGCCATGTCGGCCAGGCGCTGGCTGGATTCACTGCTGAAAATCCGGAACAACTCAGTGGGCAGAATATGCTCGCCGATGGCGATGGTGTCCACCGCGACCGACGCGCCGTCTTGCGCGTGCTCGGCCGTTTCGGCCACGGCCATGCCGGCCGCCGCGGCGGTTTCCGCCTGGGCGCCGGCTTCAGACTTTGGGGGGGGCACCATCGCGGCGTTGCCAGGGTCGCGCAGATGGCGCGCGGCCTGGGTCAGATGTCCGGCTTCCACTCTCACCTGGCCCTGGTCTTCCAGTTCCATGACCCAGACATGGAAGGCATCGGCGGTGTCTTCGATGAGTTGCAGTATCTCGCCATTGGGCGCGCGCTCATCGCGCAGCCACAGGTTGAGCGTTTGCTCCACTTCCCAGGCCAGTTCCGCCAGATCGGTGAGGCCGACCATGCGACCGCTGCCTTTGAGGGTATGGAATCCGCGCCGGATCGAGGTGAACGCTTCTTTGTCGTAGGGGCTGACGTGCAGCCTGGAGGTTTGTATCGCAATGTTGCCGAGTACGTCCTGCGCTTCCTCGATGTAGGTGAGCAGGATGTCGCGGTCGATGGTTTCATCCGAGGCGGCGGCCAGACGTAGCGTGTCGGCGCTGGGCGCGGGCGCGGTGGTGGGAGTGCCTGCGGCGGCGGGGGTGATGTTCTGTACCGCCTCGCGCACCTGGTCGAGGCTGGTCGCGTTTTCCAGTACTTGCGCGGCGGCGGCGGCCTTGTCGCGCAGGTCGCTGTCGGCAACCAGATCGGCATCTCGCGCCAGTTGCGTGAGTTCGGCCTTGAGGGCGGCGCGGCCTTCCGACTGGCCGCCCTGATCCGCCCATTGCCGTACCGATTCCACAATCTGTTCGGCTTCGCCACGCAGTTCCGTTTCCACCGTGGCCTCGCGCTTCCCGCTGGCCATGGGCCTGTCCAGCAGGGCTCTCAGCGCCTTGCTGTCGTCGCGGCCGTAGCGCAGGGCCTCCATGTAGATACCGAGATAGGACAGCGCTTCCGCCACCCAGTCGAGGTCTTCCGGGACGATTTGCGCATCGCTTTCGGCAAAGTAGGCGACCCGCCGCGTCGCTTCGTTGACCAGTTCCGCCGCCACATCCAGTTGCAGGATGTTGAGCGCGCCGACGATCTGTTTCATCAGTGTCGGCACCATGGGCAGGCTGCCGCGTTGCGCCGGGTCGCGGAAGAACTTGTCGAGGATGTCTTCCGCCTGATTGAGGTTGGCCTGGATTTCCTGGGTGACCTGAGCCAGTACCAGTTTTTCCTGGGCGGCGTGGGTGAACTCGTCGAGCAGATCCACCCGCGGAATGCGCGAGGTGTCGAACATCGGGTCGATGGCCGCTTGCAGGCGCATCGCCTGGGTGTCGCTCTGGCGGTCGAACTCGGGGCCGAGATGCTCGAAATGGTCAACGGCGTTCTGAGCAAGCAGCAGGCCGGTGGCCATTTCCAGTTGCAGGGCTTCGTTCTGCGTCGCGTCGGCGGCGCCGGGCAGACGCTTGGCCACGGCCTGGATGATGCGAGCGAGGGATTGCAGGGCGCCGTTGGGCAGGCGCGTGCTGCTTTCGAACAGGGTCAGGGCGGCGTTCTGGAACGGTTCCAGGCTTTCCGCGCGCCCGGCGCAGTAGCGCATCCAGTGGTCCTTGGCGCCGGCAAGACTGTCCCGCAGGGCCATCAGGTGTGGCAGATACACGGCGGCCTGGTCATTGCCGGCCTGTGGCGGCAGGTATCGCGCCAATTGAAACAACTCGCGCGTTTCCGCAGCCCGCCCGCTGGGGGCGGTGTCCTGGGCGACGTAGTAGAGAACATCGCGAAACAGGCGTTCGGCAAGTTGGCGCGAGCCTTCCATCATGCGGCGCATTTGCAGGTCGATGCGGCCGCACAGGCGTTTGAGCCAGAAGTCGCTGGGCGCGCCATTGCGCCGTAATTGTTCCATGAGGCCGGCGGCGGTCCACCAGAAGGTGTATTGGGCCGGGCCGGGAGCGATCCGTTCGACGGCGCGAACCGCTTCATCCATCTGCATCAATCCCGCTGTCGCTTCGCGGTTTTGCAGAAATTGCAGCAGGCCTTTCTGGTACTGGAAACGCGCCCGGCGAATGGCGCGTCCACGAGTGGCATCGTCCATCGGCAGCTCCGCTTCGGCGCGGGTGGCGCGCACCTGGGTGTCCGGATAGAACAACTCGCTGGGGGCGGGCGCTACGCCACCGCGCCGCAGCATGACGTCGTGGTAGATCTGCGCGAGTTTCATCTCGACATGCGGAGTGCCGGCCATGAGGCCATCGAGATAGGAACGGATGTCGCTGATCGCGCGCAAGGCGGTTTCCATCGCCTCGCCGTCGCGCAGCTCCGCTTTCTCGGCCATGGCCGAGATCAGGCGCTCGGTTTCCGCCGTGAGCAGGGAGAGGCCACGCAAATCGACGATCTGCAGGGCGCCGTAAACCTGGTGCAGATGCGCGGCGGCGCTCTTGAGCGGCGTGGTGTCGTCACCGTTCCAGCCCACCAGGATTTGTTGCGCGGACTGAAGCGCATTGTCCAGTTCCGCCTTCACCCAGGTCAGCGACCCCAGGTCGAACTCCATCTCCGTGCTCATGCCGCGAACTCCCTTAACGTGAAACAACATGGCAGTCCCGTAGGAGCGGCCTCCTGGCCGCGATGCGCCGGCAGGCGCAAAGGGGTGACGCTCGCCAAGACCCCACGTTTCACCTTTGCGCCTACCGGCGCATCGCGGCTAAAGCCGCTCCTACGGCGGGTTTCATTGTCCGGGGCGGCCATCCGGCCATGCCCGTTAGCGTCGATCAAAGCTTGAAGCCCGAGACGGAGACCTTCAGTTCATCCGACAGCAAGGACAACTGGCCGATAGACGCGGCGCTGCGGCGCGCGCCATCGGAAGCCTGCCCGGTCACCGCGAGAATCTCGCGCATGTTGTCGGCGATGTGCTGGGCGGTGCCGGTTTGTGCCTGGGTGGCATCCGAGATGCGCTGGATCAGGCGCGCCAGATCGTCCGACACCGACTCGATTTCGGCCAGCGAGTTGCCGGCCGCGTCGGACAGCACGGTTCCTTCCACCACGCCCTGGGTGGAAGTCTCCATCGCGTTGACCGCGTCCTGGGTATCGCTCTGAATGGTTTTGACGATGGCGCCGATGCGTCGCGTCGCCTGGGCGGAGCGTTCCGCCAGACGCTGCACTTCTTCCGCCACCACCGTGAAGCCGCGTCCCGCTTCGCCGGCCGCCGCCGCCTGAATCGCGGCGTTCAGCGCCAGAATGTTGGTCTGTTCGGTAATGTCCGAGATCAGGTCCACGATTTCGCCAATCTCCTGGGAGGATTCGCCCAGTCGTTTGATCCGCTTCGAGGTTTCCTGAATCTGGTTGCGAATCGAGTTCATGCCGGCAATGGCGTTGCGCACGGAGTCGCCACCCTTGCGGGCGGTGGCCAGCGATTGCTCGGCCACGCGAGCAGAATCGGCGGCGTTTTGCGATACCTGCACGATGGAGGCAGACATCTGGCCCACCGCCTCGCTGGTTTCCGTGATCTGGCGTGACTGGTGTTCGGCGGCCGCGAGCAGTTCGTCGGAACTGACTCGCGCCTCGGAGGCGGCCTGGGTCACCTGTTCCGAGGCGCGGTTGATACCCTGTACCAGCAGTCGCAACTCTTCGATGGCGTAGTTGACCGAGTCGGCGATGGCGCCGGTGATGTTTTCCGTCACCGTGGCCTCCACCGTCAGGTCGCCATCGGCCAGATCGCCCATCTCGTTCAACAACCGCAGAATGGCTTCCTGGTTGCGCTGGTTCTCCAACGCGGCTTCTTCCGCGCGGCGGCTGGCTTCACCCACGTTGAGCACGCCGAGCACCAGCAGGGCGGCCAGGGCGATCAGGGCGAACACGATGGCGAGGGCCAACGCGATGCCGGCGCCCTGCGCCCGGTAGGTCTGAGTGATCTGTTGGGTCTGGGTCAGCAGCTTTTCCGATTCGTCGAACAGTTCGCGCGCCGCGCGTTTGGCTTCCACCAGTTGCGGCATGCTCTTGAGAATGCTGTCGACCTGCTTTTCAAAGGCGGTGAACACCTCACGCAGATCCAGTAGTTTGTCGTGCGCGTCCGCGTCGGAGACTTTCGCCACGCCGATGTCGCTGTTGCCCTCGATCAGGCCCTGCAACACTTCGCGGAAGGTGCGTACGTCCTGGCCCAATTGGTAGGCGGTTTCCGGGTTGATCTGGTCGGAGGAGAGCAAGGCGTTGGCGTTCTTCGCCATGCGCTGCGTCCACAGGGCCTGCTGGTTGGCGAAAGCCAGCTGTTTTTTGGAGTCGGCGGGCAGCAACGAGATGACCTGCTCGGCCAGATCGAGCAATTCCGTGTTGCGCTGGTTGATTTCGGCCAGCGCGCGGCTCAGCGCGATCAGCGTGTCCTGTTGGGTGACCAGCGCCTGAATGTTCTTCCTGGAAGTCTCCCAATGCTTGTTCAGTTCGCCCAGTTCAGGCTGCATCGAGCCGGGCGAGGAAGGCACGCCGGGCCCACCGTCGATCAGGGTGGCCAGGCCTTCGCCGAAGGCCTTCCGGCTTTCGTCCAATTGTTTGAATGCGTTCTTGTTGCCCAGTGTGGCTTGCTGGGCGGTCTTGCTGTAACGCTGCGAGAGCATCTGCAAGCGGGTGGAGATTTCCACATACTCCGCGCGGTTGCCGACCTGAATCGTGTACCAGACCATCAGCAAGGTGGCCAGCAGCAGGGAAACCAGCAGGGTCAGGACCACGGCGGGTAGTCTTTTCTCCGCCGGGAGCTTGCTCAACAAAGGCAATCTGGACGAATCCAGCTTCATGAAGCGGTCCAGTTGCGCCGCGATACGCGGCCCCACGCCGGGTCCGTGGTTGTCGAAAGACTTGCCGATTTCCAGTTGCGGCTCGTTGTTTGCCATTGTTGCCTCCAGATGCTCTACCGCTTTCGTTCACACGAAAGATGTCAAATTACAACCCGGCTTCCAGGAAAGTCGGGGACGCGACCAGTTGTTCTACATCGAGTTCGGTCCAGATTTGATCGTCCAGGCCGCGCCATTGGCCTCTGGACCAGGGGGTGGCGGCATCCGGCATGACTTCCCGAGTCAGGTTGTCCACCGGGCGCAGGCCGAGTGTGCGTTCGATGCGCAAGGCGGCATTGACGCCAAAGCGGGTGTGCGACAGCAGGAGATGTGACTCTCCCGGCGGCAAGGCTTCCGCGAGATTCAGGAAGGCGCCCAGGTCGGTGCAGCCGAACAAGGCGCCGCGCACACTGGCGACACCGGCGAACCAGGGCTGTGCCCAGGGCACGGCGATCAGTTCGGGCACGGTCACCACTTCCTCGATCTGCTCCAGACTGACCAGCCAATGGCGGCCACCGGCGATGAAGCCCAGCTTGGAGGAGGGCCCGGTAGCGGCCTGCGCGGCCTTGAGCTTGTCCGCGAGCTGGGTCTGGAAATCCCGGAGGCTTTGCTTGTCCTTCATGGGGCGCCCCGCCGGCTACTCGCCCAGCGCCTTGATCTTGGCCAGAAGTTCCACGGCCACGATCGGCTTTACCAGGTAATCGATGGCGCCCTGGCGCAAGCCCCAGACGCGGTCGGTTTCCTGGTTCTTGGAAGTGCACATGATGACCGGGATGGCTTTCGTGGCCGGGTCGCGCGAGAGCATGCGGGTGGCCTGGAAACCGTTGAGTCCGGGCATGACCACATCCATCAGGATCAGATCCGGCTTCTCCGCTTTGGCCTTGGCGACACCCTCCTCGCCGGTTTCGGCCGCGACGACCTCGAAGCCGTTCTTGCGCAGGAGATCGGTCAGGAAGTAACGCTCGGTGGGCGAGTCATCCACAACCAGGATGGTCTTTATCGGCATGGTGTTCCTCTGTTGTTATCAGGACGCGCGCGCCCGATGCCGGCGCACGGCATCGAGCAAGGTGTCCTTGGTGAAAGGCTTGGTCAGGTACTCATCCGAGCCGACCATGCGGCCGCGTGCCCGATCGAACAGGCCATCCTTGCTCGAAAGCATGATCACCGGAGTGTCGCGAAAGCGGATGTTCTTCTTGATTAGCGCGCAGGTCTGGTAGCCATCCAGGCGCGGCATCATGATGTCGACGAAAATCACCTCGGGCAGATGGTCGGCGATCTTGGCGAGGGCATCGAAACCGTCCTCCGCCAGGATGACTTCGCAGCCGGTCTGCAACAGGAAGATTTCGGCGCTGCGACGAATGGTGTTGCTGTCGTCGATCACCATGACCTTGGTACCAGCCAGATTATTGCTGTTGTCCACTCCGCTCTCCGTGTTCGTTCTGATCAGGAGCCTTGTTTTATCGGATAGCCCGCCGCCTTCCATGCCGGCAGCCCGGTACGGAACCAGTAGACCCGCTTGTAGCCGCGCTTGACCATGTAGCGCGCCGCCTTGTAGCTGAACCAGCATTCGGCGCCGTTGCACTGGAAGATCATGGCGGCGTTCTTGTCCCGCGGCAGTTTGGACAGGTCGAAATGGTCGACCGCGTCGTCATAGTCGACTTCCTTGGGGCTGTTCAGCCCATAGGGCACGCTGACCGAACCGGGGATGTAGCCATTGAGGCGGTGCGCCGCCGGTCGAACATCGAACAGCGGCGCGCCCTGGGCCATCAATTGCTTGACCTGCTCGGCGGTGGGGATGGTGGCGCCCGGCAGGACTTCGGGCGTGTAGAAGCCGCGCGTGGAGACGAATTCAAAATCGTGGGTGTCGGCCGGGTCGAAGTTGCCGAATTTGACCCGTTGCAGTCGGCTCACCATGTCCTTGTCCAGCCGGGTGAAGGCTGAGCGGATCTTGTCCCTGACGCCCTCCTCTATTTTGCCGCTGACCACCACGCCCGCGCTGGGGACTTCAGGAAAGGTCTTGACCACGATGCCGTTGTGTTTCTGGTCGATCCAGGCGCGCGCCTCGGCTTCCGGGAGTACCGCGAGGTCGGCCTGGCCGATTTCCATGGCGTAAAGCACCGCGCCGTAGAGCGTCATGTGCATGGTTCGCCCGAAATACGAGCTGGGCGACAGGCCCAGGGCGTTCATCTCGCCCTTGAACATGTAGCTGACCAGAGACTCCGCATGCGGCAGCGCGATGCGCTTGCCGCGCGCGGTTTCCAGCGACTTGACGTTCGCGCTGTTGCGCGCCACCAGCGCGACCCGGGTGTTCTGCTCGGTCTTGGCAACCGGCACATAGCCATTGCGCATGGCCAGGCCGACCAGTTGCGCGGGGGCCAGCAGCAGGGAGTAGTTGTTGGTGCGGATGCGCTCGCCGACCCGTTCGGCATTCTGGGTCATCACCAGCTTGACCGGCTGGCCAATGGCCCCGGAGAGGTATTTCGCGAGATCGCCGAATACGGCCTGGGTGCCGATGTGGTCACGTTCCTGGTCGTAATCCAGCGTGACGTTGAAGAGCAGATCCGCCCTGGCATGAGCATTGACGGCCATGGTGACCGAGAACAGGGCTACGAGTGTGGCGATTATCCAGCGCATATGCATCCTCCTTTGTCGCTGTTCCCCTCGAAACTCCTCCCTGGAGCGGCGGGCCGCAGCGGCGGCCATTTTGTACGGATAACAATCAAATTGCCACCATCTCGAAATCTTCCTTGCGGGCGCCACATTCCGGGCAGGTCCAGTTGGGCGGAACATCGGCCCAGCGGGTGCCGGGGGGGATGCCTTCGTCCGGGCTGCCCTTTTCCTCGTCATAGAGGTAACCGCACAGCAGGCACATCCAGGTTCGATATTCCATCGGCAAGCGGGTTAGTACTTATGTAATAAGATCGCATTCTGCCCCGCCAATTCGATAACGCCAAGCATGTCCACCATAGTGCCCTCCCCTCCCCCACCCATCGTGCTGGTATTCGCCGGCACCGACCCGACCGGCGGGGCCGGTCTTCAGGCTGACATCCTTACCCTGGCGAGCCTGGGTTGCCATCCACTCTCGGTCGTTACCGCCGTCACGGTGCAGGACACCGTGGGTGTGGACGACTTTTTCCCGATGGAGGCCGAGTGGATCGCAGACCAGGCGCGTAGCGTGCTGGAAGACATGCCGGTGGCGGCGATCAAGATCGGCATGATCGGCAGCGTCGAAGCCGTCGCCGCCATCGCCGAAGTGGTTTCCGACTATCCCGATATTCCCCTGGTGCTCGATCCGGTGCTCAGTTCCGGGCGGGGCGATCCGCTCGCCAACGAGGAGTTGATGGCCGCCCTGATCGATCTGTTGTTTCCGCAGACCACCGTGCTCACCCCCAACAGCATCGAGGCGCGGCGTCTGGCGGAGGGCGTGGGCGACGATGATGAGGACGATCTGGAGACGAATTCCGAAGAGGCCCCCGATCTGGCCGACTGTGCCCGCGAGCTGATCGACCTGGGCTGTGAGTTCGTGCTGATTACCGGTGCCCACGAGCAGGGCGCGCAGGTGGTGAACACGCTCTACAACACGCGCGGCGTGGTGCATCGGCAAACCTGGGAACGTCTGCCCGGCTCCTATCATGGTTCCGGTTGTACCCTGGCTTCAGCGGTTGCCGGGTTTCTCGCGCTAGGCCAGGACGTGGCCGAGGCGGCGAAAGAGGCCCAGGCCTACACCTGGCAGACCTTGAAACACGCCTATCGGCCCGGTATGGGCCAGTTCATTCCGGATCGCATGTATTGGGTGCATGGTGACGATGAGGAGGCGTGAACTGTCGGGGCTTTATGCCATCACCCCCGACTGGGCCGACACTCGCCGCCTGCTGGCCGCCACTGAAGCCATCCTGGCCGGCGGTTGCCGCCTCCTGCAATACCGCAACAAGACGACTAGCGATTGCCATCGCCAGGAACAGGCGGTCGCCCTGCGCGGGCTGACCCGGCGCTTCGATGCGCTACTCATCATCAATGACGATGTCGATCTGGCCCTGTTCGCCGAAGCCGACGGCGTTCATCTGGGCGAGGCTGACGGCGAACTCATTGGCGCGCGCGCGCGTCTGGGCAGTGCCGCCATCCTCGGTGCCTCCTGCTACCAGAGTCTGGAACTGGCGCGTGGCGCGGCGCGGGCCGGCGCCGATTACCTCGCCTTCGGCAGTTTTTTCGCGTCCACCACCAAGCCGCTGGCGCGGCGCGCCGATCCATCCTTGTTACAAGCGGCGCGCGCGGAAATCGGCCTGCCGCTCTGTGCCATCGGCGGCATCACCCTGGATAATGCGGCCCCACTTTTGTCGGCGGGCGCGGATATGTTGGCGGTGATTACCGCGCTTTTCGAGGCCGCCGATCCCGGGCTCGCAACTGAACAATTCATCAAGCACTTCGAGGAAAAGACCCCATGAGTTCCCGCAACGACCAACTGTTCGACCTATCCCGAAAAGTCATCCCCGGCGGCGTCAATTCGCCGGTGCGCGCCTTCCGTTCCGTCGGCGGCACGCCGCGCTTCTTCACGAAAGGCCAGGGCAGCCGGGTCTGGGACGCGGACGGCAAGAGCTATCTCGACTACGTCGGCTCCTGGGGGCCGCTGATCCTCGGCCACGCCGACGCGGACGTGGTGCGCGCGGTCCAGGACGCCGCCAGCCTCGGCCTGTCCTTCGGCGCGCCGACGGAAATGGAGCTGGTGATGGCGGAGAAACTGGTCGCCATGCTGCCCAGCATCGAAATGGTGCGCCTGGTCAGTTCCGGCACCGAGGCCACCATGAGCGCCATCCGCCTGGCGCGCGGCCATACCGGTCGCGACACTCTGGTCAAGTTCGAGGGCTGCTACCACGGCCACGCCGACAGCCTGCTGGTGAAAGCCGGTTCCGGCCTGCTCACCTTCGGCCAGCCGAGTTCCGCCGGCGTCCCCGCCGACTGTTCCGGCCACACCCTGGTGCTGGATTACAACGACATCGACCAGGTCAACCAGCTCTTCGCCGAGAAGGGCGACGAAATCGCCTGCGTCATCGTCGAGGCGGTGGCCGGCAACATGAACCTCATCAAACCTAAGGCCGGCTTCCTCGAAGCCCTGCGCGAGAACTGCACGAAACACGGCGCCGTGCTGATATTCGACGAGGTGATGACCGGCTTCCGCGTCGGCCTCGGTTGCGTGCAGGGTCTCTACGACATCACCCCCGACCTGACCACGCTGGGCAAGGTGATCGGCGGCGGTATGCCGGTGGGCGCCTTCGGCGGCCGCGCCGACATCATGGACAAGATGGCGCCGCTCGGCCCCGTCTACCAGGCCGGCACGCTGTCCGGCAATCCGGTGGCGGTGGCCGCCGGCCTCAAGACCCTGGAAAAGATCTCCGCCCCCGGCTTCTTCGAGGCGCTCACCGCGAGGACGAAACGCCTGGTCGACGGCATCAACGCCGCCGCCCACGACGCCGGCATCAATGCCTGCGCCGATTCCGTCGGCGGCATGTTCGGCATCTACTTCCGCGCCACGCCACCGACCTCCTACGCCGAGGTCATGGACAGCGACAAGGAAGCCTTCAACCGCTTCTTCCACCTGATGTTGCTGGAAGGCGTATATCTCGCGCCCTCCGCCTTCGAGGCCGGCTTCGTCTCCGCCGCGCATACGGATGCCGACATCGACGCCACCGTGGCCGCCGCCGCCTGCTGCTTCGAAAAGCTGGCCGACTAAGTCGTAGGATGTGGTGAGCGTAGCGAACCGCATCGCTTGCGCGTGATGCGGTTCGTCCCTCCCCCATCCTACGGTTGGCTGCAAACTCATGATCGAAGACCTTTCCCCCGAAGACAGTTTTCGCCTGCAAGTCCTGCTCGCCCAGGAACTGCGGGCGGTGCGGATCGAGGAATCCGAAGCCTGCCCGGTGCTGCATGCGCTTACCAACAAGGGCGAGGCCAGCATTCCGCTCAGCCCCAACTGCCGCCTGGACAAATACCTGCGGCTGATCCGCGAGCTCCTGTCCGGCCACGCGCTCGGCTCGCCGGGCGGCTACCCGGTCTTCCTCAGCCGCTGGACCCGGCATGGCCAGATGGAAGGGCTCAACCTCGGCCGCCTGTTGCTCACCGGCGAACCCGAGGCGGTGGTCGCCGTGGTGCATTCCCCCGGGTTGACCGACGAACTGGCGCGTGATGCCTGGTGGGCGCAGCCTTCCATCGAAAACGCGCGCCTGATGCTGAGTCGGGAAAAGGTAGCGCGCGGCGCGATGGGGCCGATCCTCGCGGATTACCTGGTCGAACATCTGCCGTTCCTGCAGGACGAACACCTGGACATCATGGATACCGTCGTCGTGCTGCTCCATTCCAGGGTGTTGAGCGAAGCGAATCGGGAAGCCATATGGCGGCGCGGCAAGCAGGTCAGCACCCATTACGTGGCGTTTCTCGAAGTGGCCGGATGGGATTACCGAAGCGTAGGGGCTTCATCAGCGCCACAAGCGCTGCCGCTACCGTTGCCGGCGCGCGCCGATAGGGACATGCGCCTGGCCGATCTGGCGCCCCTGCTGGCGGTCGGTGATCTGGCCGCAAACGCCTTGGCGCGCGCTCTGGAAGCTCAGGGGCAGACCTTCCTTGCCGCCGCCGCCGAAATTCTCGAACGGCCGGAAACTCAGGAAGTGGTCAATCGCGCGCTCAATGCCCTTGGCCGCTATTTCGCCTCCGGCAGCCCGCGGGCACAAAGCGAGTCGCGCATGAACGCCTGCCAAGCCCTGGAACCGCAACTGGAAGCCGCCGCGCGCCTGGCCCGGGTGAGCGACGAACAGGTAACCCCGATCTTTGCCCGCAGCACCGCCATCGGCTCGCTCATGCGGCGCAAGATCGAACCGGTGGTAAGCGGAGTGCTGGCGGATATCCGGCTGCTGCGCGGGCTGTAGCGCCAGCGTCTCGCCGGCTCGTTCTTCGTAGTGGCTCGTGATTTCGCGGCATGGCGCCGTAGGTTGGGCAAAGCGAAGCGTGCCCAACATCGCGGCGGTTCGTTGGGCACGCTTCGCTTTGCCCAACCTACGTCACTTCGAGTCAGGCTTTCGCCGTCTTGTCCCGCTCGATCAGCGCATACGCCGAGTGGTTGTGGATGGACTCGAAGTTCTCCGCTTCCACCACGTAGGCGTCGATGCGCTTGTCCTTGTTCAGGGCGGCGGCGACGTCGCGGACCAGGTCTTCCACGAATTTCGGGTTCTCGTAGGCCTTCTCCGTGACGTATTTCTCGTCCGGGCGCTTCAACAGGCCGTAGAGCTGGCTGGAAGCGTTTTCTTCCGCGATGGCGATGACTTCCTCGATCCACATGAAGGCGTTGGTGCGCACCGTGATGGTGACGTGGGAACGCTGGTTGTGCGCCCCGTACTGGGAAATCTTCTTGGAGCAAGGGCACAGGCTGGTGCAGGGCACCAATACCTTCATGGTTTGCAGGTATTCGCCATCCTTGATCTCGCCGATGAAGGTCACGTCGTAGTCCATCAGGCTTTTCACCCCGGACACCGGCGCCTGCTTGTTGACGAAGTAGGGGAAGTTCATCTCGACATGGCCGGATTCCGCCTCCAGCTTCACCACCATCTGGCGCAGCGTGCTTTCGAACGACTCCACGGAAAACTCGCGTTCGTTGCCGTTGAGGATTTCGATGAAGCGGGACATGTGCGTCCCTTTGAAGTGGTGCGGCAGATACACATACATGCCGAACGTGGCGATGGTGTGCTGGGCGCCACCGGTCTTGTCCAGCACCTGGACCGGGTGGCGGATGGCCTTGATGCCGACCTTGTCGATGGCGATCTTGCGCGAGTCCGGATAGTTTTGGACGTCGGCGATGGGCTGCGTGTTATCGGTGGGGCAGGGGGCGGCGGTCTCACAGACCGAATCGCAGGTGCTCATGGCGGTTATTCCTGTGTGCTGGATGCGCGAAGTATAAGCGATGGCTAATAGTTGAGTAAACCACTCAACAACTATTGTGCCGGCGTCGGGCGACGCGCGTTGTGCATGGTCCGGGATGGCGTTACCTTGATGGCCAAACCCGCATATGGAAGATGCATGTTCGAGACAACGCACCGGAAAACGCTGATCGCTTCCCTGTCGAAAATCGTGTCGGGCGGCCGGTCATCAGCGGCCGATTCGACGCCGTGACGAGGCGGTTTCTCGCTGCATTGGCGTTACTGGGCACCCTCGCCGGCTGTGCCGAGCAGGACGAGGGGCCACCCCTCCTGCGCTGGTACGTCTTCGACGAGCAGTCGGGCGCCTTCGCCGGGGCCGCGCGGCGCTGTACCGAGGCTGCGCGCGGCCGCTACCGGATCGAGATGGCCGCCTTGCCCAGCGATGCCGACCAGCAGCGCGAGCAGTTGGTGCGTCGCCTCGCGGCGGCGGACCCGGACATCGACCTCATCGGCATGGATGTGATCTGGACCGGCGAATTCGCCGAGGCCGGCTGGGTGTTGCCCTGGCCGGACAAAGCGGCGGAGCGGGCACGGGCGGGCCGCCTGGCCAGCGCCATCGACAGCGCGACCCACGCGGGCCGATTGTGGGCGGCGCCCTTCACCACCAACACCCAGTTGCTCTGGTATCGCGGCGACCGCATGACTGCGTCGCCCAAGACCTGGGACGAGATGTTCGCCCTCGCTGAGCGCCTGGGCGAGCGCGGTGCCATCCAGGCTCAGGGCGAGCGCTACGAGGGGTTGACGGTGTTTTTCGTTTCCCTGCTCGCTTCGGCGGGCGGTTCGGTACTGGCGCCCGATGGGTTGAGCGTTTCCCTGGAGGAAGCGCCCACCCGCCGCGCGCTTGAGGTCATGCGGCGGCTCGCCCACTCGCCGGCCGCCGATCCCGCCTTGTCCAACGCGCGCGAGGACCAGACCCGGCTCGCCTTCGAGACGGGGAAACCCAGCTTCATGCTCAACTACACCTACGTCTGGCCGAGCGCCCATGCCAATGTCCCCGAGCTAGCCCGGCAGATGCGCTGGGCGCGCTGGCCGGCGGTCATCGCCGGGCGGCCGAGCCGGGTCACCCTGGGCGGCGTCAACCTCGCTGTCGGCGCCCACAGCCGCCATCCCGATCTCGCCTTCGAGGCCGCCACCTGCCTCGCCGCCGAGCCGAATCAGCGTCAGGCGGCCACCCTGGGCGGGCTGCCGCCGACCATCGCCGCGCTCTACGATGACGCCGAGGTACGCGCCACCTTCCCCTTCGCCGATCTGCTGCGGGAAACCCTGCGCGACGCGGTGCAGCGGCCGCAGACACCGCTAAACGCCGACGTGTCCCTGGCCATCAGCCACACCTTGCACCCGATGCGGGATATCGATCCCGTGGCGGACGTCGCGCGCCTGCGCAAAGCGGTCGGGCGGGCATTGCGTTCGGAGGGGCTGCTATGAACCCGGATTGTCCATTGGCGGAAAAATCTGAAGCGCGCTCCTGTAGCGCCGGCCCTGCTCGCCATGCTGGTGGTCACCGCCTATCCCATGCTCTACGCGTTGTGGCTGTCGCTGTTCCGCTATGACCTGCGCTTCCCCGGCGAGCGCCGCTTCGTCGGGCTGGAGAACTACCTGAGCGTGCTGAGTTCGGAAACCTGGTGGCAGGCACTCTCCAACACGCTGCTCATCACCGTCGCTTCCGTCTCCCTGGAACTGCTGTTGGGCTTCGTGTTCGCCCTGGTCATGCAGCGCGCGCTGATCGGCCGCCGTCTGGTGCGGACCGCCGTGCTGGTGCCCTACGGCATCATCACCGTGGTGGCGGCGATGAGCTGGCGTTTCGCCTTTGACCCCACCACCGGCTTCGTCAACGCGCTGCTCGGCCTGGAAGGCGCCTGGCTCGCGCAAAGCGGCTCGGCCTTCTTCGTCATCATCCAGACCGAGGTCTGGAAGACCACGCCGTTCATGGCGCTGCTGTTGCTGGCCGGCCTCACCCTGGTGCCCGAGGATCTGCTGCGCGCGGCACGGGTCGACGGCGCCAACGCCTGGCAGCGCTTCTTCAGGGTGACCTTGCCTCAGATGCGCCCGGTGATCGGGGTCGCCCTGCTGTTTCGCACCCTGGACGCCTTTCGCATCTTCGACACGGTGTTCGTGCAGACGCGCGGCGCGCAGGGCACCGAAACGGTGTCCATGGTCGGCTACAACGCCCTCATCACGCGGCTGAACCTGGGCCTCGGATCGGCGGTTTCCGTGCTCATATTCCTTTGTGTGCTGGCGATCGCGGCCCTCTACCTCAAGGGCTTCGGCAGCGATATGTCGCGCCGGGAGGAATCCTGATGGCGACCGGGCGCCTGGAGCGGCTGTTGTGGGGGATGGGCAGCGCCGTGGTGGTGGTCTACGCCCTGCTGCCGGTGGTCTGGATCGTCTCGCTGTCGCTCAAGCCCGGCGCCGATCTCGGCGACCAGCGTTTTCTGCCCCGGGTGGCGAGCCTGGAACATTACGCGGCGGTGTTCCACGATCCCCAGTTCTCCGCCGCCCTGTGGAATTCCCTCGGCATCGCCGGCCTTTCGACCCTGGCCGCCGTGCTGCTCGGCATGTTCGCGGCCTACGCCATCGCCCGCCTGGAATTCCCCGGCCGCCGCCTGATGCTCGCCGCCGCGCTGGCCATCGCCATGTTTCCGACCATCTCCATCGTCGGGCCGCTGTTCGATATGTGGCGCAGCCTCGGCCTCTACGACACCTGGGCCGGGCTGATCCTGCCCTATATGACCTTCACCCTGCCCCTGGCCATCTGGACCCTCGCGGCCTTCTTCCGCGAGATTCCCTGGGATCTGGAAAAGGCGGCGCGAGTCGACGGGGCCACGCCCCTGCAAGCCTTCGTCCATGTCATCGTGCCGCTGGCGGCGCCGGGGGTGTTCACCGCCGCCATCCTGGTGTTCATGTTCGCCTGGAACGACTTCCTGTTCGCCAGCGCGCTCACCTCCACCGACCACGCGCGCACCGTGCCGGCGGCCATCGCCTTCTTCACCGGCAGCTCGCGCTTCGAGCAACCCACGGGCTCCATCGCCGCCGCCTCGGTGGTGGTGACGGTGCCCATCATTCTCCTGGTGCTGCTGTTCCAGCGGCGCATCGTCGCCGGGCTCACCGCGGGGGCCATCAAGGGATAGCCGCATGGCCGAAATCGAACTGAAAAATGTATGCAAGCGCTTCGCCGGCGCCACCGTCGTGAAGCAAGCCAGCTTCACCATCCGCGACGGCGAGTTCTTCATCCTGGTCGGCCCCTCCGGCTGCGGCAAGTCCACCCTGCTCAACCTGATCGTTGGCCTGGAAGCGCTGGACGAGGGCGAAATCCGCGTGGATGGCGAACGGGTCGACGGCCTCGACCCCAAGGACCGCGACATGGCCATGGTGTTCCAGAGCTACGCCCTCTATCCGCACATGACGGTGGCCGAAAACATGGCCTTCCCCCTCAAGCTCGCGAAACTGCCGAAGGCGGAGATCGAGCGTCGTGTCCTGCTCACCGCCGACATCCTTCAACTTGGTGAACTCCTCCAGCGCAAGCCGCGCGCCCTCTCCGGCGGCCAGCGTCAGCGCGTGGCCATGGGCCGCGCCATCGTGCGTAAACCCAAGGTATTCCTGCTCGACGAGCCGCTTTCCAACCTCGACGCCAAGCTGCGCCAGCAGATGCGGATCGAGATCGCCCGCCTGCAACGCCGGCTCGGCACGACCACCGTCTACGTCACCCATGATCAGACCGAGGCGATGACCCTGGGCGACCGCATCGCGGTGCTGCGCCGGGGCGAGGTGTTGCAGATCGGCACCCCGCGCCAGCTCTACGAGCAGCCCCGGAACCTCTTCGTCGCCGGTTTCATCGGCTCGCCGGCCATGAATTTCCTGCCCGCCCGCCGCGACGGGGCGCGCCTGGAACTGCCCCTGGGCAGCCTCGAACTTCCGCCGGAATCGCGCCTCGCGGCCGGGCCCTTGATCATGGGTTTTCGCCCCGATCACCTGACTCTCGCAGGGCGCGAGGCACTGGCGGGCCTGTGCTTTGACGCCGTGGCCGAAGTCGTCGAATGGCTGGGCACCGATCTCTTTGTGTATTTCGACGTGGCGCGGGAAGGTTTCCCGGCCGTGGCCCTGCCGGAAGACCTGGACAGCAACGGCCGCCGATCCCTGGTCGCGCGCCTCGACCCGGGTTCTGGCGTGAAGGAAGGCGACACGCTGCGCCTGTGCCTGGACCCGGCGCGGGTACTGGTTTTCGACGCCGGCAGCGGCGAGAACCTGACCCTGAGCCAGCGCGACGGCGAGGTGTAACCCAGGACTAAGCGCGCGGCCGCTGGCTTCATTTAGGCTCTTTTACCGTTAACTGGTGATGCGAAAGAAAGCACTCGAGGAAGTGGCCTCCCCCTTTTCCAAAGGGGGAATGAGGTACCGAAGGGTATAAGCAGGGACTTGGCCGCAGTCTTTTGGCGGCTTAGTCCTTCGCTTAGGGGCTTTATCAGGGGCTTCATCAGGGATTTGGCGACGTTTGCCTGTGCAGCCGTCTCAGAAATCCCCCCTAGCCCCCCTTTGATAAAGGGGGGAACCACCGCACCAACCGCATCACCA
>JAUXXW010000158.1 GCA_030684775.1 Pseudomonadota bacterium | reverse complement strand
GATGCGGCGTCAATAAAAGCGTTGAAAACGCTATACGTGCCACCACACGTGTTTTTGGAAATGGCCGCCTCAACCCGCATGGCTGCGGGGGTCTCAGGGCAAAAAACGGGATTTTTGGGGGCGAACTGTCGAACCCCGGGGCGCCATTGCGGCCGGCGAACATGAGCATGTGCCAGTCTTTCTCAAGTAAGGGCATGCCGCGCACATCGACGCCACGTTCAAGCAACGCGGCGAGAATCCGGCGTTGCGGGTTGTGGGCATCATTTGGCGGTAACAGTGCGGCCAACTGAGGGGGAAGCTGATGGTTCTCGGTGCGCAGGTATTCAATCTGGGGGATGCGCGACAAGTCATGCAATAGGCTTACGCCCGGCACGTTCCCTTCGGTGGCTGCCTGTGTCTTGGCAATTCGCAGTTCTCGCGGCGTCAAGGTCATGTCGGCGATCTTGACGGGCGTGCCGGTGGCCCGTGTCCAGATCACGCCGTAGCGGTCCACTAGAACACACTCCCTTTGATCAACTGTTCGGCCAGGTCATTGTCCGCAACACACACGATACGAAGGCCCACCGCGCGGGCAAGGGCTTCAGCGGTTACAAGCTGGCAGCGGCCACTGGACAGCGCGCGAGAGAGGCTTCCGGGGTGAATGCCGGCGAGCCGGGCAATGTCCGTCTGGTTCAGACCTTTGGCTTGGCCAGCCTGGATGATGGTGTCGAGTAGACGGTTCACGTCGGCATACTGCTAACAGTTACGTTGATAGCATGCTACTACTCTTGATGTCTTCACGTATCTGTGATGCCTGCGCGGTCATGGATTTGTCCATACTATTTCGCTAGGCTGGCCAGCCACCCGGCCCGGATGGCCTTGGCAGTGTTGAAAACGGGGGAGGATAGGGGGTCTGGCGGGAATGGACTGGGTGCGTTTGCTACATAATGCCGGCAATTCGTGCCCAGGCTGCTCGATCAAGGCTTACGTTGCTCACCGTAGGCACCTTTAAAACTCAAGTGGGCCTGTGGCATACCCTGTGGTCGAGGGGGCGTTGCGCGATGAATCTGTGCAGCGCCCCTCACTTTGAATGATTGCCGAGAACAGAGAAGCATGAAAATCGTCATCCTCATCTCCGGCCGGGGCAGCAACATGCGGGCTCTGCTGGAGGCCGATCTGCCGGTCGAGTTTGCCTGTGTGATCAGCAACAGGGCGGAGGCCAAAGGTCTGGAAATCGCCGCCGCGCATGGGGTTCCCACCCGGGTGCTGAATCATCGCGATTACGCCGACCGCGCCGCCTTCGATACGGCCCTGGTCGCCGAGATCGACCGCCATGCGCCTGATCTGGTCATCCTCGCCGGCTTCATGCGGGTGTTGAGCGATGCCTTCGTGCTGCATTACGAACGGCGCCTTATCAACATCCACCCCGCCCTGCTGCCTGCCTTCCCCGGCCTCGACACGCATGAGCGCGCCCTCGCCGGCGGCGTCAAGCTGCACGGGTGCACGGTGCATTTCGTCACACCGGTGGTGGATGCCGGGCCCATCCTGGCGCAGTCCGCCATCCCGGTTTTGCCGGATGACACGCCCGCCAGCCTGTCCGCGCGGGTGCTGGAACAGGAACACCGCATCTACCCGATGGCCGTGCGCTGGTTCGCGCAAGGGCGAGTCACCTGGCGCGAGGACGGCACGGTGTACGTGCGTGGCGAGTCCGACGCGACGCGGGCCGCGCTGGTTTCGCCCAGCGACTAAGCCCCGCTTGCAATAGAAGCCATGACGCGCGCGCACCGTATTCTCGCGTCCGCGCTGTTCATCTCGCTGGCGACTCATCTGCTGATGCTGGCTTCGGCCGGCTCCTGGTGGACGCCACCGGCGGAGGAAATCCCGTTCCCCATCGAGGCCAGCCTGGTGCCGCCGCCAGCCAAAGCGGAGGTGGTGCCGGCGCCAGCCAAACCCAAGCCGAAGGCCATCCAGGCGGCGCCTGTGGCACCCGCGACAGCCGCCCCCCCGGCGCCCAGCCCAGTCCTGGAATCGGAGTCGGTTGCCGCCCCAGAGATTGCGATCCCAGCGGCGGCAGCTGTGGCGGTCGCGCCGTTGGCACCGGTGATCGAAACACCGATCCCGATCCCGCCCCCATCTCCGCTCCCCGCGCCGAAGCCGGTCGTGGTGGAACCCGCGCTACCGCCCGTCCTGCGCAACCTTCCGGAACGCCTGAATCTGCGCTACGCCGTGCGGGCCGGCGACGGCGGTTTCAACCTGGGGCAGGCGATCTATAGCTGGCAACGGCGCGACGGCCATTACATCCTGGTCAGCGTCGCCCAGGCCACCGGGCTGGCCTCGCTGTTCGTCAGCGGAAAACTGGTGCAGACCAGCGAGGGGAGCATCACCGCGCACGGCTTGCAACCCGAGCAGTATTGGCTCTCCCGTGGTGAGCGCAGACAGGATACGGCCCGCTTCGACTGGGGCGCGGGGCGCCTGGTGCAAGGCAATAGCGGGGTCGCGTTGCCCGCCGCCAGCCAGGATGTGCTGAGTTTTCCCTTTCACCTGGCGATGACCGTGGATGCCTCGGCGACGGAATGGACGCTGGCCGTGACCAACGGCCGCAAGCTGCGCGAATACCACTTTAAAAATCTTGGGCACGAACACCTGAAGTTTGGAGAGCACGAGATCGATACGCTGCACCTGCAAGGCAGCCGCAGCGGTGAGGGCACCCTGGATGTCTGGTTGGCGCCGTCGCGCCACTGGTTGCCGCAGCGCATCCGTACCCTGGATCAGAAGGGCAAGGTGATGGTGTTGAGCCTGGAAGAGGCTTCGTAGGAGCGGACCGCGTCCGCGATTTCCCCACGCAAAAGATCGCGGACGCGGTCCG
>JAUXXW010000156.1 GCA_030684775.1 Pseudomonadota bacterium | reverse complement strand
GGCAGCCTGTAATTACATCAAACCAGTGCCAACGCGGGGGGGGCAGGAAAGAAAGCTGACAGTAGACGTAGGTTGGGCAAAGCGCAGCGTGCCCAACAACCCGTCGCCAAGTTGGGCACGCTGCGCTTTGCCCAACCTACGCGTCTACGGCTTCAACCGCTGGACTTAGGATAATCCTGGCAGCCTGTAATTACATCAAACCAGTGCCAACGCGGGGGGGCATGAAAGAAAGCTGACAGTCACAGCGCTTGCCTGATTCAGGCAAGCGCTGAATCACTCGCTGTGGCCGGTGAAACAAGCATTCCGGGACTGCCAAGGGAGTTCCGATATTCGTCTGACGCAACCTGCATCAGTTATCGGGAGACCGGGAGACTAGATGCGCACCGCGACTTCGCGTTTGTTGGACATTGCCTCAATCGACTGTTCCAGATTGATCTGGGCGGGGTTGCTGCTTGACTCGGCAGACAACCGTTCCAGCAGTTCATCCTGCTCGAGGATTTCCCGCCCGCCATCGGCGCGTTGCAGATAGGCTGCCCAGGGCACGAATTTGGTCAGTGGAAAGTCTTCGCCCGGCTGAGGCGAAATGTCGATATTGAGGCCAGCCAGGAACAGCAGATTGCGGTCTCGCATGGAAGCATCCTGCACGATGCTGCGATAAGTGCGGTCGAATTCCGCCAAGGTGTTGGCGCATGCCGCGGTCAACAACGGGTGCTTCGAGGTGAGTATCCAGGGCATGGGGGCGATCAGGTTGCTCTCCAATTGATCCTGCAAGGGATCCAGGTAGCCCCCCTTGTGCTGAAAGTAGAAATCATCGGCGGCAAGATTATCCCCGATGGGAACGCTACCCGATTGTGGCCACTCGGCTTCGCCAAGGCGCTCGATCAGAGCCTCCGCGGCCAGGAAAATATGCCCGGTACTGCGTGTCGACAAAGGGCGAGGCAAACCGCCTTCGACATCCCGCACCAGATTTTCAAATAACAGGAACAGCCCCTGGGCGCGCGGACTCGCGATGAGCTGGTAGTCGATCAGGACGGCAAGCCGACCCTCATGGCGCAGCAGGCGGATATTCTCGCGGGCGTAGGCATACTCGGTCTTATACCAGGCGAGGATGCGACCGATCTTGCCGCAGCTACAACTGCTGTGCGCTTGATCCGTGAACAGCCTTCGATAAACACCAAACTCACCGCTGACGGGGTCGTAACCGACGTGGCTGGCCTGGAGTAGCACCAAATCCTTGCCATGGTCGGCATGGGGTCCGTGCCGATCAACCGAGACAATGCCGCCGACGCGGCCATGGTTGAAGGGAAACGCGCCAAAATGCTTGGCGATCAGGATGATTGGAAACCCCTGGCTTTCATCCGAGCAAAAGGCGCGGGAAGGCATGATCCTGCCGGGGGAAAAGCCCATCGACAGACACCAGTTGTATAGCCTGGGGACGAAGCTGTTGTAGCACAGCATGTGGCCATCGATCTTGAAGCTGCGCAGGGCGCTGTCGATGCTGGAGCGGTGGGAGAACATGGGCGAAGTGGCAGCGGGAACGTAAGGGCTGCGGGTATAATATCAACGTTTTCTGATATGGCCATGGAATGATTTACAGTGCTTCGGCCATGCGAATCAGGAACGCCATTTTTACCCGATGGGATCGTTGGCGACGGCTTCTACCAGAAGGATGCTTCAGGCGAAGCGAACTTGCATCAGTTGAGTGAACGCCTGCCTGAATTCAGGGCCAATCACTTGTTTTCAAACCTGAAAAAACAGATGGGCGAGAGGGCGCGGCGGGCCGCCCCTTCAAGTGGCTGGACAGGACAATCGTCTCGACTCCGAGGAACATGCCATCACCGACGTCCAGGCAAGACAGGGCGATGCCGCCCGCGACAACTTATTCAGCATGACAATACCGGCCACGGCCTGAACGCGGAAAAGACACCATCATGGAAATCAACTCGATCACCAAGAAACTGCTGTTCAACACCATCCGGGTCGATACCGTGCTGGATGACGGTAGCGAAGGTTCCGGCACGGCCTTTGTAGTCAGCCATGCGCACGCGCGTGGCACCCACACCTTCATCGTCACCAACCGGCATCTGGTCGATGGTGTGCGCCGCGGCGGCCTGGTGTTCACCCAGAAGCGCAATGGCCAGCCGATCTTCGGTCAGCGCTTCCAACTCAACATTGACGATTTTCCTCACGCCTGGTTTCTGCATCCGGACCCGGAGGTTGATCTCGCCATCATTCCCATGCGTCCGCTGGAACAGGCCGCGCACGATCAAGGTGTCGAGTTGTACTACCACGTCATAGACAGCCGTCTGGCGCCCGACGCAGCCACGACGCGCGCGCTCGACGCCCTTGAAGAAATTCTGTTTGTCGGCTACCCCAGCGGTGTCTGGGATCAGGTCAATCTGATGCCTATCCTGCGCCGCGGCACCACCGCGACGCCGATGGCGCTCGATTTCGAAGGCCGCCCCGAGTTCCTCATCGACGCGGCGGTATACCCCGGCTCCAGCGGCAGCCCGGTATTCGTCTATCAGCCCGACACGATGCGCCCCAGCCAGAACGCCGGAAAGAAATTCCTCTTCGCGGGCGTGGTCGCCGCCGTATTTTTCCGCGAGGAAGCCAATCATCTGGTACCGATTCCAGTGCCCGCCAACAACCACGGCATGGTCATGGGCTCGGAAATGATCGACCTCGGTCTGGTGATCAAATCGCAAGCCGTGATCGACGTGATCAACGCCTATCTCGGCAAATGGCTCGACTAGCAACTCGCCCGCGTTCGCCGACGCGAATCAATCCATTCCCCCCCGGACGGAAGCCGCATGAAAGATAAAAGCATGGTTTATTGTGGGTTCAACGAAGACACGCATGGCATCACCATGCTCGGCCGCGTCGTGCTCGATGCCTGGCTATTCAACCTGATTCCCAGAGACGAAGACTGCGCGGGCTGGGATCTGCCTCGCCTGCAGAACCTGATGAACCAGAACGAAGAGCAGTGGGACCAATACGGCAACCTGCCCAGCCGGCTCCCGGACGAATTACGTCAGCGCCACGCGGAGTTGTATGCCTGGGCCACCGCGCGCGGTCGTGAGCGCGGCTGGGACCCGGAACTGGGCGAAGACGAATAAGCGTCGGCGGGCCATCAGCCGCCAGGAGCCAGAAAATGAACTTCGAACCCGTCGTCCTGTTCTTCGTGCTCGGCGTGATCGCCGGTCTGTTGCGCTCCGATCTGAAAATCCCCGGCAGCATCTACGAGGCCTTGTCCATCTTCATCCTGCTGGCGATCGGTCTCAAGGGCGGGGTTGAACTGGCCAAGCACCAGGTCGGTGATCTGCTCGTCGACGGCCTGATCATCGTCCTCATAGGCGCCGTGATCCCGTTGGTCGCCTTTCCGGTGTTGCGCCTCCTGGGCCGCATGAGCCGCGCCGACTCCGCCTCGATCGCCGCCCACTATGGCTCGGTCAGCGTCGTGACCTTTTCCGTGGGCATCACCCTGCTCGGCAAGGAACTCCTCGATTTCGAGGGTTACCTGATCGTCTATCTGGTTCTGCTGGAAATTCCGGCACTGATGATCGGCGTCATCCTGGCGCGCCATGGCCAGGGCCAGGTGCGCTGGGGCAAGCTGCTGCACGAGGTCTTTTTCGGCAAGAGCATCTATCTACTGGCCGGCGGCCTGCTCATCGGCTTCGTCGCCGGTTCCGAGGGCATCAAGCCGCTCGACAAGCTGTTCTTCGATCTGTTCAAGGGCGTGCTCGCGCTGTTCCTGCTCGAAATGGGCCTGGTGGCATCGTCGCGCATCGCCGCGCTGCGCGAATATGGCGCCTTCCTCGCCGGCTTCGCGGTCGTGATGCCGCTCTTCTCCGCCACGCTCGGCACCTTCACTGGCTGGATGCTCGGTCTCTCGGTCGGCGGCACCTTCCTGCTGGCGACGTTGTATGCCAGCGCCTCCTACATCGCCGCGCCGGCCGCAATGCGTATCGCGGTGCCCGAGGCGAACCCGGCGCTGTCCATCGGCGCCTCTCTGGGCATGACCTTTCCCTTCAATATTTTCGTGGGCATCCCGGTTTATCTGTGGATGGCCAAAACCATACACGCGAGTGGAGGCTGATCCCGATGACGGCACAAGCCATGTTGTTGCTCACCATCCTGACCGAAGAGGTGCTGGAGGACATCCTAATCAAGGAAATCATGGCGCTCGGCGCCAAGGGTTACACCATTTCCGAAGCGCGCGGGCGCGGCACCCATGGCTTGCGCACCGGAAAATGGAGCGCTGGCGGCAACATCCGCATCGAGGTCATTGGCGATGCCGCATTGTGCGGGCGCATCGTCGAGCGCCTGCATGCCAACTATGAACGCGATTACGGCCTGCTGATGTTCACCAGCGCGGTCGAAATACAGAACTGACACACTCCCGCCGTGAGCCGCGCCGCCATGCCCGGTCTACTTTGTGAGTGCTAAAAACAACTCGGGCAGCTTCTCCGGCAGTCGCTGGATGTTGTCGATCACGGTGTATTGCCGACCGAAAATGTTGCTCACGTATTCGTCAGCCTTCGGGTCGAGGCTGATGCAGTAGGTGAAGATGCCTTTGCGGTCGAGTTCCTTGACCGCCTGGCGGGTATCTTCGATCAGCAACTGGTCGTCGTTAGTGTCGATGTCGGAAGGCTGGCCATCGGTGAGGATGAGCATCAGCTTTTTGTCGGCGGGGCGCGCTTCCAGATAGTGGGCGGCGTGGCGCATGGCGGCGCCCATGCGGGTTGAATAACCGGCCTGCATGGCGGCCAGGCGACCCTTGGCGTCGTCGCCCCAGCGCTCGCTGTAGCCCTTGATGTGCAGGTAGCGCACGTCGTGGCGGGTGTTGGAGTGGAAGCCGGCGATGGCGAACGGGTCGCCCAGTTGTTCCACCGCCCAGGCCAGCAGCGAGACGGCTTCCTGGCTGAGTTCAAGGATGGTCTGATCACCGCCCGCCGCTTTCTCGTTGAGCGATTCCGACAGGTCGAGCAGCAACATCACCGAGATGTCGCGGCCGTTGGTGCGATGGCTCATGTTGATGCGCGGGTCGGGCGTGGCGCCGCCCTTGAAGTCGATCAGGGAACGCAGGGCCACGTCCAGATCGAGTTCGCTCCCCTCTTCCTGGTAGCGGATGCGTACCTTGTCCTGCGGCTTGAGTAGATCGAGGATGCGCTTCAGTCGCTTGGCCAGGGCGCCATGCTTCAACAGCAGCTTGTCGATGTCGGCGGGATTCCCTTTCGGGTGCAGGGCCTCGTAGACGCTGGCCCAGTCCGGGCGGTAGCTCTGGCTGTGGTAGTCCCATTCCGGGTAGTGGCGCGGCGGCAGGCCTTTGATTTCATCGCTCGGCGTGCGCTTCTTCTCCTTCTCGAACATCTCCTCATCATCGCTATCCTCGATGAATTTCCACATCTGGCGGTTGTCGTCGCGGTAGTCGACCACGGTGTCGGTGAAGTGGACCTTGGCCAGCTGGTCGGTCTGGCGGCGGGTCTTGGCGACGTAGCTCAGCGCCAGGGTGGCGATTTCCTTGGTGCTGGCCACTCCCGTAGCCATCAGGTCGTGGAAGCGTTTTACGAAGTCGAGCAGGTCGGCATCGCCGTAGCCATGATCCGGGTCGAGCAGGGCGCGCGACAACATGGCCATGCGGTGACGCAGGCAGGAAACGGTCTCCGGGTCGCAGGCGTCTTCGACCGGCTTCGGATGCAGGGCCAGAAAGATGCGCTCGAGGCCGGGATATTCGCGGCAAAGCAGCGTTTCGACGCGGCAGTCCTCGAAAAACTCCACCGCCATGCGCTGGAACGGACTCCAGTTGTCGGCGATCTGGGCTTCGCTCCAGCGGCGGTGGCCGACCATGTGGGCCAGGGTGGCGCGGTAACGGTCGAGGCCGGTGATGCGGATTTCTCCCCTCCCCCCCGGGGGGAGGGGCTGGGGGTGAGGGAGCAACGCCGAATCAACCGACAACGCCTGATCCACCGCCGCACCCTCACCCCGGCCCTCTCCCGAGGGGAGAGGGAGGATGAAGTCGTCGTACACATCCGGTATCCGCATGCCCAGCTTGTCGTAGTAGGGCACCGGCTTGCGCAGTTCGTCGAAGGCGGTGGAATAGGGAACCAGTTGATCGGCGTCATTCCAGAGGCCGCGCAGGTAGAGGTCGAGCTTGCGCTCCACGTCCATGAACAGGGTGCCGTGGCGTTCGCGTTGCAACACCGCGCGGCTGTCGGCGGATTGCAGACTGAAGTAATCCTTCTGCCGTTCCGGATGGGTGCGGTAGTTGGCAACGCCGTATTCCACCCAGTTCCTGAGACCGGACAGGGTGAGCTGGCCGATCAGGAACGGCGCCTGGGCGAAGAAATCGGGCAGGCCGGGGCTGGGGAAGGTGGTGTGGTGGCCGTGAATGGAACCGGTGGTGCGCTCCATGAAACCCAGGCAGATGTCCAGGTAACGCCCCATTCGTTCCTGAGAGCGCAACTTGCGCGCCACCGGCGCCAGGGTTTCCAGGAAGGGGGTGATGGCTTTGCCGTTGGGCGACTTCTGCATGCGCTGGATCATGGCCATGACCGCGGGCAGGCCGCTCTCGCCGATGGCCTTGGCGGTGGTCGGCCACTCCTCCATGAACGCCAGCATGGGTTCGACGCCACGCCCCAGCTTGCCGATGACGCCGGCGGATTCCAGGTAAGCGTCGATGCCCTCGCGGCTGAGGATGGCCAGGGCTTCCGCCATGACGTCCTCGAACACATCCTCGATCGGCTTGAAACCGGTGTCGAGTTGGGCCCAGTAAGCCTTCATCAGGGGGTGTTGGTATTCGGTTTCGAGCATTATGTTAAGTTAAACCGCCTTACAGATGTGGAAGATTCTTACCAGTCTTGATCCAGTACAGCAAGCACTGTGACACTTCAATCTTACACAATTGTTAAGCGTTCTTACTTAATGCCGCAATAAATCAATCAAATTGCATGGCAACAGACCAAACCTGCAATCAATAATTCAACAACAACGCTCGATAAATCATATAAATTGCATGAGGAGACATATTCTTGAATTTGAACATGTAGCACAGATCGGCCGTGTAATTCAAGTTAGGAAGTCTCAATGCCTTAGCCTCTTCCCTGCCGGCTAATTTTTTTCGTTCATAGGCGATGGCAAGCGAAAAACCAAAAGAGAAAGCCAACCACTCGTTCCCATAGGCGAAGCACCGCTCACGAATATCCAATACTTGCTGCAGAGTCAATCCCGATGATAGTTTATTATTAAGCTCGTCACTTGATAATGGGGTGTATTCACTTGCCCCCAGTGGCATATCTTGGAGCACTTCAAAATCAAAAGAGTATCTATCAAGTACTTCTTTGAAGTTGATTATTGGCGACTCTCTTCGCAACCAGTATGTGAGAAATGCGCCACATTTTATATGATCCGGACTGATGTCTTTATTTCTGAAATTGCGCCGTTGGTTTCTATCTATATCTTCCTGCCATGCCTCAAAGACATCAATTATTCTTTGTTTTGATAAGTCCACATCAAGAGATGCAACGGCCGCCACTTCTCGACAATGCTGCAGAAACATATCTTCAAGGGCGTTCGATGTATTAATTTTAAATGGCGCCTCATTTTCCCAATCCATCAACCTTACCCCACTTATCGAAAAAGCCCCATGCAGGGGCTTTTCCTATGCCAGAAAAGTAGCCTATGGCTACGATTTATGCCATGGCGTCAGATGCACCTGCAGATATGCCATACCATTGCCGCCACAAATGCTTAGCACTCAACTCTTCCTCGGAGGGATGTCCCTCTGGGAAACCGTTATCACTGAATCCGTGCATATGAGCGTAAGAACGTGCAGCGCTAACCCCCATGCCCGGATGGGTAACAAGGACAAGTTTGCCATCTGAAGTTCTAAAAAAACTCTCACGCACTATTTGATCACTCACGGTTTCTCTCCTTAGAAGTTGATAAACACCAACACCGCCCGTGTATGCGGCGAGCGCAGCAAGCGCAAATAAAACGGCACATTCTACGGGTGCATCGTTCGCACCGCAAGTCTTTTTATTCATGCTACTGCGAACTGTGCACCTCATATATGTGGATAGTCAATACACTTACAAACAGTAAGTTAGCGGACTGGCTGAATGTTGTATGCAAACGTCGCGTCGATGGCGTGGTCCAGGGTTTCACGGATGTCGGCGTCATCGGTGATCGGGCGTACCAGGGCCATCCGGCAGGCGTCCTTGGGATCGACACCGTCCTTGATCAGGGTGGCGGCGTACACCAGCAGGCGGGTGGAGATGCCTTCATCGAGGCCGTGGCCTTTCAGGTTGCGGGCGGTATGCGCGATCTTCACCAACTTGGCCGAAGTGGCTTCATCGAGCCCGGTTTCCTTGGCCAGGATGGTGGTTTCCAGGGCGGCATCCGGGTAGTCGAAGTCGAAGGCGGTGAAACGCTGCTTGGTGGACTGTTTCAAATCCTTCATCAGCGACTGGTAGCCGGGGTTGTAGGAGATCACCAGTTGGAAATCCGGGTGCGCCTGGATCAGCTCGCCCTTCTTGTCCAGCGGCAGGGTGCGGCGGTGGTCGGTGAGGGGGTGGATCACCACGGTGGTGTCCTGGCGCGCCTCGACGATTTCATCCAGGTAGCAGATGGCGCCGATGCGGGCGGCGGTGGTCAGCGGGCCGTCCAGCCAGCGGGTGCCGTTGGCTTCCAGCAGATAGCGGCCGACCAGGTCGCTGGCGGTCATGTCTTCGTTGCAGGCCACGGTGATCAGCGGCTTGCCCAGTTTCCAGGCCATGTATTCGACAAAGCGGGATTTGCCGCAGCCGGTCGGGCCTTTCACCATCACCGGCAGGCGATTGCGGTAAGCCGCCTCGTACAGCGTCACTTCCTTGCCCTGGGCCTGGTAGTAGGGTTCCTGGTGAACCTTGTATTGCTCTTTGTCGGTGCTCATTGCGTGCTCCATTTTTTCCCCTGTCGAGCAAGGGGATTCCATCCCGGAAACAAAACGCCCCCAGTAAACCGGGGGCGCTTCTTGCTGCTTCAGTGCACGACCGGTTTACTTGTGCACGCCCAGCTTTTCACGCCAGCCGGGGAACAGCTTGTCGGCATCACCCGGGAAGGACTCGAAGGCGCGAGCGAATTCCTTGTGCTCTTTCGCGAACTCGATCGGGTCGGCGCCGGCCTTCCAGCACTCGTAGGACTGACGTAGCGAAATAGCGCCGGCCGCCGGAGAGTCGATGTGGCCGTAGGAGCCGCCACCGGAGGTGTTGATGACGTTGCCGTGGCCGAGGTTCTCGAAGAAGCCGGGCAGACGCAACGCGTTCATGCCGCCGGAGATGATCGGGGTGGTCGGCTTCATGCCGTGCCATTCCTGGTGGTAGTACGGGCCGTCGGCGGAATCACGCTCGATCATGTAGGCGATGTTGCGGTCATCGGCGGCACCTTCCATCTTGCCGTAGCCCATGGTGCCGACGTGGATGCCGGAAGCACCTTGCAGACGGGACATCTTGGACAGCACGAAGGCGGTGTAGCCACGCAGGGCGGAAGGCGAAGTCACGGCGCCGTGGCCGGCACGATGGTAGTGCAGGTACTGGTCGGGGTACTGACGACGCGCGGTGGTCACCATGCCGGGGCCGCCGACATAGCCGTCGACCAGGAACGCGACCTTGTTGGCATCGGGTCCAAACGTTTCCAGGATGAAATCGGCGCGGGCGCACATTTCGTGATAGTCGTCTGCCGTGATGTTGGCGGAGAAGATCTTGGCCTGGCCGGTCTCGTCCATGGCGCGCTTCATTGCGTCGTACACCAGCGGGTAAACCTTCTTGGCCGGGCAGAACACCTGGTTGCCCTGGGGTTCGTCGTTCTTGATGAAGTCGCCACCCAGCCAGAACTGGTAAGCGGCGTGAGCGAACGGCTCGGGGCGCAGTCCCAGCTTGGGCTTGATGATGGTGCCGGCGATGTAGCCACCGTTGACGCGGGGGCGACCGAGGATGTCCCACATGTCGGTGATGTCTTTCGACGGGCCGTCGAACAGGCGCAGCATGGACCAAGGCACGTAGAAGTCGTGCATTTTCAGACACTTGACGTCGCCCTGGCCCTGGTTGTTGCCGATACACAAGGTGAGGAACGACACGATCATGGCGCGGCCGTCGATGACGTTGCGGTCGAACAGGTCGTTCGGGTAGGCGACTTTCATCACGCCTTTGGCTTCGTCGATGAAATACACCAGCGCGTCCACACCCTTGGTGAAGTCATCGGTGGTGCAGACTTCGACGTTGGTGCCGGTGGAGGACTCGGCGGCGATGTGCGCGGCGGTTTCCAGGTAGCCATAACCAGCGGCGGGCTGCATGTGGTAAGCGACGAGGATGTGCTTGTCGCCCTTGATCAGGTCTTCTTCCTTGAGGGAGAGGTCGGCGTAACGTGCGGATTGATCCATTACTTGCTCCTTTTAAGATGCGTTTGTACTGAATTTGGTTATTCCGGGGCCTTGCTGTTGCATCTAGCCCCTACCTGGAATGGGGCGAACTATAGCGGCTGTCGCACATAAGAAAAATTCATGATTTCTAATGGTATGCATAAGCATTTGCTTATAATTCGGCCGTACTCCATCCACCCCTTCGCCATTGTCGTAGGTTGGACAAAGCGAAGCGTGCCCCCGCAAGGGGGACGCCGGATTCGTAGGCGCTGAAGCGCCAACGAATCCGCTGCCCAACATTGCTGCGGTTCGTTGGGCACGCTTCGCTTTGCCCAACCTACCATTGACCCATGCTGCATCTGACCCTCCGCCAACTCCAGGTTTTCGAATCCACCGCCCGCCATCTGTCCTTGTCGCGCGCGGCGGAGGAACTGCACTTGTCGCAGCCCGGCGTCTCCATGCAGTTGAAGAAACTCGCCGAGGTGGTCGGGCACCCCTTGCTGGAACAGACCGGCAAGCGGGTCAAGCTCACCGGCCAGGGCCAGGAATTGGTGGCCACCGCGCGCGCGATTCTCGGCGCGGTCAAGCAATACGAACTCTCCCTGGTGGCGCGCCAGGGCCTCACCGGCGGCAACCTGCATATTGTCGCCATCACCACCGCCAGTTACTTCGTGCCGCGCCTGCTGGGCGATTTTTCCCGGCGACATCCGGGTGTAAAGGTCTCTCTGCGCGTCACCAACCGTGAACAGGTGTTGTCCAGCCTGACTACGGGCCTGGACGATCTCTACATCCTGGGGCAACCGCCCGAGGGAATGGCGGTCACCGCCATTCCCTTTCTGGAAAACCCGCTGGTGGTGCTGGCCGCGCCCGACCACCCCCTGGCCCACAGCAAGCACATTCCGCTTGCCCGTCTGGCCAAGGAGCCCTGGTTGCTGCGCGAACCAGGCTCCGGCACGCGCAAGGCGGTGGAACGCCTGTTCGCCGACCACGACCTGCGCCTCACGCCACACATGGAACTGGGCAGCAACGAGGCCATCAAGCAGGCAGTGCTGGCCGGCCTGGGTATTTCCGTGGTATCCCGACACACCCTGACGTTGCACGCGCCTGGCCAGTTCGCCATCCTCGACGCGGTTGGCTTTCCCATCCCGCGCCAGTGGTATGCGGTCTCCCCCGCCGGCCGCCTGCGCAGCGTGGTGGCGCGTACCTTTCTCGACTTTCTCTTATCTGATGGAACCAAGCCATGACCAAAGCGGCTTCCCACAAACCTCGGCGTTCGAAAGATCGCCACGCCCCTGAAACCAATACCCTGCCGCTGCTGGCGACCACGCTCGATGTCCTGGCGCGGGTGCTCGAATTCGAGCGGCCGGCCGATGCCGTGCTTTCCTACACCTTTCGCAACGACCCGCAAATGGGCAGCCATGATCGCGCCTTCATCGCGGAAGCGGTCTACGGCGTCCTGCGCCGCCTGCGCGGCCTGCAAACCATCGCCGCCCCGGCTACCCCGCGCCGTCTGCTGCTGGCCTGGCTGGCGCGGCATGGCGGCATCAACATGCGCCAGTTCGAGGGCGCGGTGAAAGACGACGAACTTTCCTGGCTCAAGGAAATGAAGGCCGCCGACCTCTCCACGCAACCGGAAGCGGTGCGCCTGGAACTGCCGGATTGGCTCCATGAGCGATTGCGCGCGCGTTTCGGCGACCACCTGCCCGCCCTGGCCGAGGCACTCAACCGTCCGGCGCCGCTGGATCTGCGGGTGAACACGGTGAAGATGGCGCGCGACGCTGTATTGCACATGTTCACCACGGAAGGCATTGCCGTCGCGGCCACCCCCTATTCGCCCTTGGGCCTGCGTTTGCAAGGCAAACCCGCCTTGCAGAAACACCCCATGTTCATCGAGGGCGGTGTGGAGGTGCAGGACGAAGGCAGCCAGCTACTGGGGCTGTTGCTCGCCCCCAAGCGCGGCGAAATGGTCTGCGATTTCTGCGCCGGCGCCGGCGGCAAGACCCTGTTGCTGGGCGCGCTGATGGCCAACACGGGCCGCTTGTACGCCTACGACGTATCGGAAAAACGGCTCAACAACATGAAACCGCGCCTGGCGCGTTCCGGCCTGTCCAACGTCCATCCGCAACTCATCGCCCACGAACGCGACCCCAAGATCAAGCGCCTGGCCGGCAAGTTCGACCGTGTCCTGGTGGATGCGCCCTGTTCCGGCCTCGGCACACTGCGCCGCAACCCCGACCTGAAATGGCGACAAAGCCCGGAGTCGTTGCTGGAACTCACCGCCAAACAGGCCGCCATCCTGGAATCCGCCGCTCGCCTTGTGAAAAGCGGCGGGCGTCTGGTCTACGCCACCTGCAGCCTGCTGGAGGAAGAAAACGAGGCCATCGTCCAGGCCTTCCTGGCCGCGCACCCGGACTTCCACCTGGTCCCGGCGGGCGAAGTCCTGGCCGCGCAGAACATCGCTCTGGCAGCGGAGTCGTTGGCGGCTTTGCCGCCTTACGAATCCGGCGTGCCCCTTGCGGGCAAAATGGGCGACACCCTGCGCCTCGACCCCGCCATCCACAACACCGACGGCTTCTTCGCGGCGGTGCTGGAACGGCAGGCGTGAAGCAGCAACCCGTGGCGAACCGCATCACCGTGATCCACAGAAATGATGCGGTTCGTTCCTCACCGCATCCTACGGCCGTCGCGCTGCTCGCGTGCCTGTTCGCCTTCCCCGCCCACGCCGGCGAACCCCTGCAACTCACCGCGCGCGGCACCGTCCAGGTGGCGTTCACCCCGGGCGACGAAGCCGCGACGCTGGTCATCGAAGCCCTGCGCAAAGCCAAACGCCAGGTGCTGGTGCAGTCCTACAGCTTTACCCACAAAGACATCGCGCAAGCCCTAGTCGATGCAAAACGTCGGGGCCTGGACGTGCAGTTCATCGCCGACCCGGTTCAACATCAGCGTGGCGCCACCAGCCAGGTGGCGTGGCTGGCGGAGCAGGGCGTGCCGGTCTGGCTGGATGGCGAACATGCCGCCGCGCACAACAAGGTGATGGTGATCGACAGCGGCACGGCGGACGCCGCCGTGATCACCGGCTCCTATAACTTCACTCACGCCGCCCAATTCCGCAACGCGGAAAATCTGCTCCTGTTGCGCGGCCACCCGGCACTGACCGAAGCCTATGCCGCCAACTGGCGGCGCCACCGGATTCATTCCCTGCCTTATCGGGCGGGGCGCTAGCAGCCTGTCATTGATGGCTGACTACTGTGCCGACAAAAACGGCACGGCCCGCTGTTACGCGGGCCGTGCCTTCATTCAAGCGCGGGATCGGAACACCCCATGTGCCGGGTCAGGGCATCATCTCGCCCTGTTCCAGTTCGAGCTCGTCATACTCGGGCAGCACATCCTCCGGCTCAGCGGGAACCGACAACGAATCCGCCGCCACATAGGGCGATTCCGGCGCGGCCAGGCGAATCTGATTCTGCACCACGCTCCCCTGGCCGTTGTCGCCGCGCACCTTGCCACCTCCGGCAAACGCGCCACCACTCATGAGCATCACCATCACGAGAACAATCCATTTTCCAGTTGTCATTTTGCTTACCTCTTTGCGTTACCAACCACACTTAAAAGGTAGCAAACAGCCGGCATCCACCAAGAAACGCTGTGTAAACCCATGTAACAGGAGCGTGGCCGGCAAATTCTACCGAGTTGCAAATGAGGCGACGATTCAGGCTCGGGGGCCACGACGCGGATCGTCGACGACACGACCTTGCGCGACCGGTTGACCGAGCAGGAACTGGTCTACGCGCTGGGCGTGCGCACAGGCACCCGCGTTGGGTGGGGAGAACACCAGCCCTTCGCGGCGCTGATCGAATCCATCGAGGCGCGTTGGCGTATCGAACGCGATTACCAGGAACTCAAACGGGAATTCGGCCTGGGCCATTACGAAGGGCGTAACTGACGCGGGTTTCATCACCATGCGAGCCTGCGCATCGCGGCGTATGGCTTCTTGATGCGTGAACGACTGTCCGGGGAAAAAAACGTCGACCAATTCACGGAACCTGCCCTACCCGAAGGTTTCCGCCCGCGCGGGGCCACGACCGATGCAACACCACCAACCAAATTCGATCCCCACATTGCGCTTCCGCCTCGCGGCCGCTATCGCAAAGGGCTTGCGCCCATGCCCATGCCGCGGGCGGACGGAAAATCAGGTTACGAATATTTAATAACGCAGTAGAACTGGGCGCTTGTCGTCCGGCATCAGTCGCACAAGGCGTGGTCAGAGAACCGCGCTCTACCCACACATGAAACCGGTGCGACTCACACCCGTTATTGCACAGGCCCTATTCGCGTTTGGATATGCGCGAAAGCGGATGGGCACGTACCGGACGTCCCTCTTTTAAAAGGGGAATTGAGGGGGGATTTCCCCAAGAGTACGGATGCTGGCCGCTTTCGGGGAGGAACCGATTCCTGGCCGGCTTGGTGATTTGTGCCTCGCCGGTAGCCGAGGCTGCGCGGAGGGCCACCACATCCAACGGTTGCCTGTAACCACCGACAAGCACGCGACATCCCCCTTGGCTCCAGCATTTACTCAATTAAATCAAGGGGGTAAATAGTGTATTGGCGGAGACGCAGGGATTCGAACCCTGGATCCAGTTTTTGACCGGATGCACCCTTAGCAGGGGTGTGCCTTCGACCACTCGGCCACGTCTCCAAGCTTGTTTCGACCGGGGCCGAAAAAGCCGGGCAAGGATACCTGCGCGGCGCGGCCAAGGCAATGTCGGAAAGGTGGAAGCGGCAGAAATAACCCGCTTGCTACCTACTTTCAGGCGCCGCGATGTCCTGGTACTCGGAGAACATCGCAGCCTGGCCCTGAAACTGGCCGTCGGCATCGGTGAGATTCCAGACCGTCGCGTTGCGAATCATGAAGCGCCGGCCGCTTTTGGCGATACGCACGCCGCTGTAACTGTCGATGTAGCCCTGTGCCGCCACGGTTTCCAGAAGCCGCGCGCGCGCCGGCTGTGCCAGCGGTTCGGCGGAGAGACGAGAAGGCAGGCCGACGATCTCGCGCCAGGCCATCTCGAAGCGTGCCTGAGCCGCCAGGTTGGCGTAGGTGAAACGGGGGTCCGCCGTGTTGTCGTGCGACAGCACGACGAAGGGGACGTGGTAAAGCGCGCGTGCCGCCTCGCGTGGCGGCAAACCGCTGTCCAGCAACGCCTTGCCGGTCCACTTGCGGTAGCTGCTGATCAGCAGGGCCGCGTGTGGCGGCAGGTAATCGTTATCGAGGGCGGGTTCGGGAAGCATGCGAGTCATCGAGCGTGGGGAAAGCGGCTCACAAACTCAAACCACTCGAAAACAACATGCTCCGACAGCGCCGGTTGATCGGGCCACTACCCATCGGTAATCCGTGCCGGCATCTTGAAAAAGCCGGCTGGAAGCCGGCGCTACAAGGCTGCAAACGCTCCCGCCGGGAAATCAGGCGACAGCCTTGTCCAGTTCGAAAGCCTGGTGCAGGGCGCGCACGGCGAGTTCCATGTACTTGTCTTCCACCACCACGGAAATCTTGATTTCGGAGGTGGAGATCATCATCAGGTTGATGTTCTCGGCGGCCAGGGCGCGGAACATCTTGCTGGCGACACCGGCGTGGGTGCGCATGCCGACACCGACCATGGAAACCTTGGCGATCTTGTCGTCACCGCTGACTTCACGCGCGCCGATCTCGTTCTTGACTTGGTTCAGCACCTCCATCGCCCGCCTGAACTCGTTGCGGTGCACGGTGAAGGTGAAGTCGGTGGTGTTATTGGCGCCGACGTTCTGCACGATCATGTCGACGTCGATGTTGGCGTCGGCCACGGAACCGAGGATCAGGGCGGCGATGCCGGGTTTGTCGGGTACGCCCAGGACGGTGAGTTTGGCTTCGTCGCGGTTGAAGGCGATGCCGGAAATGATGGGTTGTTCCATGCTGTCATCCTCGAAGGTAATCAAGGTGCCCTCGCCATCTTCCTGGAAGCTGGAGAGCACGCGCAGTTTCACTTTGTATTTGCCGGCGAATTCCACCGAGCGGATCTGCAGCACCTTGGAGCCGAGGCTGGCGAGTTCCAGCATTTCTTCGAAGGTGATGGTGTCCAGCTTGCGGGCTTCCGGGACGATGCGCGGGTCGGTAGTGTAGACGCCATCGACATCGGTGTAGATCTGGCACTCATCGGCTTTCAGCGCCGCAGCCAGGGCCACGCCGGTGGTGTCGGAACCGCCGCGGCCGAGGGTGGTGATATTGCCGGCCTCGTCCACACCCTGGAAACCGGCCACCACGACCACCCTGCCGCTGTCGAGATCGGCGCGCATGCGCGCTTCGTCGATGGAGAGAATGCGCGCCTTGGTATGGGCATCGTCGGTGACGATGCGCACCTGCGAGCCGGTGTAACTCCTGGCCTTCAGGCCGAGATCTTTCAGGGCCATGGCCAGGAGCGCGATGGTGACCTGCTCACCGGTGGAAATGAGCACATCCATTTCGCGCGGATCGGGTTCTTTCTGGATCTGCTGGGCCAGGGCGATGAGCCGGTTGGTCTCGCCGGACATGGCGGAGAGCACTACCACGACCTGATGCCCGAGCATCTTGAACTTGGCGACACGCTCCGCGACATTGCGAATGCGCTCGATGGAGCCGACCGAGGTGCCACCGTATTTCTGAACAATTAGCGCCATGATGGGAGGATTTGCACGAAAAGCGGGCATTCTACAGGAGCGAACAATTGCTTCACCATATTGAAACTCTTCCCTTGCGCCCTTAGTCTTATCCCCGTTCTCAACCCTGTGGAGATTCCACGATGCAAACTCAATTCGACAATGTCGTGCGCATGGACGGCACGATCGCCGTCGAGCAGACCAACAAGGTTCTGCGCAACACCTACATGATGCTGGGCCTGACCATGATCCCGACGGTGATCGGGGCGTTCTTCGGCATGAGCCTGAATTTCGCCTGGGCCGCGCAGAGTCCCTTCATGTTCGCCATCGGCATGCTCGCCGTGATGTTCGGCCTGTTCTACGGCATCAGCGCCACTCGCGACAGCGGCCTTGGCGTGGTGTTGCTGCTGGTGCTGACCGGTTTCATGGGCGTGATGCTGGGGCCGATCCTGCAAGTGGCGCTGAACCTGAGCAATGGCACGGAACTCGTCGGCCTGGCGGCGGGCGGCACCGGCGCGATCTTCCTGACCCTGGCCGGCATCGCCACCACCACCAAGAAGGATTTCAGTTTCCTGGGCAAATTCCTGATGGTGGGCATCGTCCTGCTGATTCTGGCCAGCCTGGCGAACATCTTCTTCCAGATCCCCGCGCTGTCTCTGACGCTGTCGGCCGTCGCCGTGCTGCTGTTCTCCGGCTTCCTGCTGTATGACATCTCGCGCATCGTCAACGGCGGCGAGACCAACTACGTGATGGCCACGCTGTCGGTGTATCTGAGCATCTACAACATCTTCGTCAATCTGCTGCAACTGCTCATGGCGTTCATGGGCGAACGTGACTGACTCGGGTTCTTCCCAACGAAAAAGGCGGCCGAGGCCGCCTTTTTCGTTTCACGCAAGACCTATCTGGCTTGCTGCGGCATCGGGAACGGGATCATGGGAATCGGCTGCATGCCATAAGGCGCGCTGAGCAGGGGCGCCATCGTCGGGCCGTATGACTGCGGGTTGGCCATGCCGCCCAGCCAGCCGCCATACCAGTTGGGATTGACCGGCGCCGTGGCCATGTTCATCACCTTCGGGTCCAGGGGCGCGCTGAGCCAGCGCAAATAGACATTGGGGTTCAGCGCATTGGCGGCCAGGGCCAGCACTTTCGGGTCGAGTGGAGCCATCACCCAGCGCATCAGTTTGCCGGGATCGACCACCACAGTCTGGGTGGCGGAGAGGAATTGCGGGTCCATCATCGCGGTGGTCCAGGCGGCAATGACGGCCGGGTCCATCGCCTTGGCGAAGTTGCCGTAGGCGCGCGGGTCCATCATGCTGGCGGTGGACTGCAGGTAGAGATTGGGCTCCATCATGGCCTTGGTGGCGTCAAACAAGAATTGCGGCTCGGACACCACGGAGAGCGCGGCCAGGAATTTCTTCGGGTCGGCCAGCATGTCGCCATTGCGGGTGAAGTCGGCCAGATAGGCAATCCACTCCTGGGTGCCGCTGGGCATGGCGGCCTTGTCTTTGGCGGGGGCATCGGCGGCGAAACAGCCGGCGCTGAATGCCGTCAACGCGACGGTGAGGGTAAGGCGGCGTGCATTCATCCTGGTCTCCTGTTTTACAAATAATTCAATATTAACAATTGCTTATGCACCAGTAGCGCACAGGCCGATTGTGCCGGGATTTCACGGACAGGTGTCGGAAATACGCTGCCTGATGAAGCCCAGCGCCGCTTCCAGATTGGCGCGGGCCGCCGCGCTCAAGTCATCACCCAGCTCGAACGCCTCGCCACGAATCGCCAGCACGAAGGCCGGTGGCGGTTCGCCGAACAATTTTTCGTAAGCGTGCAATACCGCGCCGGGTGAGAGTTCATGGCTGCTGTAGCTGGCATCCGCGGCCGCCACGACGGGATTGAACGTGAAAGGCGCGGGCGCTTCCAGACTGGCGTCGACGAACACCACCTCGCGCCGCCCCTGTAAATCCAGGGCGTATTCCACCTGGAGCTGGAAATCGGTGAGCAATTCCACGTCCGGCGGCGCGTCCACTTCGAGACGCTCGATCAACAGCGGCCCGAGCGCATCGTCACCCCGGCTGGGGTTGCCGATGCCGATGACCAGTAGCGCAGGCGGAACGCCGGCCGCGTTCATCTGAACAGCCCTACACAGCCGGCTGGAAGCCGGCGCTACAGGTTCCGCGCACCAGCCGGTCGATCTCCCGCCCTTCCGCGTCCAGCAACTCCACTTGCAGCGGCATTTTGCCCAGGGCATGGGTGGCGCAGGAGAGGCAGGGGTCGAAGGCGCGGATGGCGACTTCGATATGGTTGAGCAGGCCTTCGGTCAGTTTGCGCCCGTCCAGGTACTGCCGCGCCACCTGGCGCACGGCTTCGTTCATGGCCTGGTTGTTGTGGGTGGTGGAGACGATCAGGTTGGCGCGGATCACCTGATCGTTCTCGTCGACCCGGTAATGGTGAATCAGGGTGCCGCGCGGCGCTTCGATCATGCCGATGCCGCGTTCCTGGCGTTCGCCCTTGACCACCAGCTCGTCGCCTTGCAAGTCGGCGTCGTGCAGCAGTTCCTTGATCGCCTCGGCGGCATGCAGCATCTCGATCATGCGCGCCCAGTGATAGGCCAGCGTGGCGCCGGTCGCGCTGCCACCGTCGAAGGCCAGAAACTCCTGGCGCTCGCGCTCGGCCAGCGGTGTGGGAATGAAATCGCACTGGGTCACGCGGGTGAGCGGGCCGACCCGGTACCAACCCTGTTCCGGCCCGAGTGCGCGCAGGAAGGGGAATTTCATATAGGACCAGGGCTTCACGTCCTCCAGGATATGTTCCCAGTAGTGGTTGTAATCGACGTGATCGAACAGCGTCTTGCCGTCCCCGTTGTTTCCAGCCTCGCGCGCGCGCAGCCCACCGTGGTACAGGTCCATCGCCCCATCGGCGCGGATCAGGTTCAGGGTGTGGGCGCGGAAGCGGCCGAAAGCGTTGTATTCCTCCAGGTTCTGCTCGAACAGATGGCGCGCCATATGCACCGCGTCGCGGCTCCAGCCGATGATCTGATAGATGTCTTTCAGCAGTTCATCGCGCTCGACCAGGCTCAGATTCTTGTTCACCCCGCCCGGCACCGAGCCGGTGCCGTGTATCCGCTTGCCGGCGGTATGGCGGATCACTTCCTGGCCGTATTTGCGCAGCAGCACGCCCTGGCGCGCCACTTCCGGATAGGCGGCGGCGACCCCGACGATGTTGCGTTTGGCCACGTCGGAAGCGAAACCGAACAGCAAATCGGGCGAGGACAAATGGAAGAAATGCAGCGCGTGCGATTGCAGGATCTGGCCGTAGTGCATCAGCCGGCGCAGTTTGTCGGCGGTGGGCGTGAGCTTGTGTGCGCCGACGATCTGATCGAGCGCCTTGCTTGCCGCCAGGTGATGCGACACCGGGCAGATGCCGCACAGACGCTGCACCATCACCGGCACTTCCCAATAGGGACGGCCCTGGATGAATTTCTCGAAGCCGCGGAATTCGACGATATGCAGGCGCACCTGCTGGACGTGATCCTCCTCGTCCAACAACAAGGTGACCTTGCCATGGCCTTCCACGCGCGAAATCGGGTCAATGGCGACACGGCGCAGGGTTTCCGGGTGGGCGGCGGTTTCGAGATTCATGAGGCACTCCTGTTCGCGGTTGCCGCAAGCCTGCACCAACTCGGGCGCGGGCGCCACCTTGCTTGGCTACGGCGGCTGCCATTACAAGTGCCATGGCAGCGTGCCGCGACAGCGCATAGCCCGAAAGAACCAGTACGTTGCCATCCGGACCATCACCACCACCCAGAATAGTGTCGATTTTTTTTACAGCCACCATCGCTTCAGCATGCGGGCGGCCATGGAACACCCTTAACACTTTGATCTATATAGCCATGCCATTTCTGGCACGAACCATGCTTAGTATCGTCCACCCCTAATTAGAGATGATCGAAGTTGGGGAACGACAGACGGTCATTACTTAGCTTTTTGGAGAACGACATGAAACTGAAACTCTTAGCCGCAGCAGTCGCCTTTACCCTGTCTGCCGGCGCTCAGGCCGCCCTGCTGGTCGATAATTTCACACAGAGCCAAGCTGTGGGGGCGACTGGCGCAAACACTATCGTGGTATCCACCGCCGATGCACTGACCACGGGCACTAGTCTCAGCAATGCTTTTCGGACGTTAACTGCCCACTCGGTAGGTAATGCGGCTGCCAATGAGACCGTTACGGTTTATGGGGGTCTCGGCGTTCTGGAAGTTGCCAACAACTCTTTCTCCACTGGCAAGGCATCGGTCCTGTACACGTTTGACGCGACCGACTTTACCGCCTTCGGCACGGCCATCCTCTTGGACGTTCTGACGATCGACTTGGGCGTTGCCGTAAAAATGCTGATCAACGGCGTTGCCGACTCCGGCTTTCAGACTTTCACCGGCCCAGGCACCTTCTATAAGACCTTCGCCAGCTTTACCAACCCCGCCCAATTCACCTCGGTCACTTCCCTGCAATTGGACTTCCAGGGCTCGCAAGCCTGGGACGGAACCTTCAACTTCGTGGTTACCGACAATCCCCCTTCCGTTCCCGAGCCCGCCACCTTGGGTCTCCTCGGCCTGGGCCTGCTGGGTCTGGGTCTGAGCCGTCGCAAGCGCGCCTAAGCGTCTTTCGGCAGTTCACCCGAAAAAACCCGCGTCCGCCAGGACGCGGGTTTTTTTCTGCCTGACGGCTCCTGTCTTCCTGGAGGCTTCACAACCGCGTCAGCGACCTCCTCCCCAGGCAAACGCGGGCGCCCGACCGTGTGGCGCCGGCCTCAAGGTATAATCCGCCGCCGTCCGTGAGGCGTGGCGTGTCTTGTGGCGGTTTTCTCGTGTGCGGCACACAAGCCGGCATGACTCCCTCCCGGCCCACTCGATTCGCCGCCAACCCACGATCAGTCGTCTACATGCAAGCATGGGACGACGCTGAACAACCTGAGACATTCAAGATCCGATGCGCAACATCCGCAACTTCTCCATCATCGCCCACATCGACCACGGTAAATCCACGCTCGCCGACCGCATCATCCATTTCTGTGGCGGCCTCGCCGACCGCGAGATGGAGGCGCAAGTACTCGATTCGATGGACCTGGAGCGCGAGCGCGGTATCACCATCAAGGCGCAGACCGCCGCGCTGCTCTACAAGGCGAAGGACGGCCAGGAATACCAGCTCAACCTGATCGACACCCCCGGCCACGTCGATTTCTCCTACGAGGTTTCCCGCTCGCTGTCCGCCTGCGAAGGCGCGTTGCTGGTGGTGGATGCCTCCCAGGGGGTGGAAGCGCAAACCGTGGCGAACTGCTACACCGCCACCGAACTGGGCGTGGAAGTGTTCCCGGTACTGAACAAGATCGACCTGCCCTCCGCCGAGCCGGAACGGGTGATCCAGGAAATCGAGGACATCGTCGGCATCCCCGCCGACCACGCCGTGCACTGCTCGGCCAAGTCCGGCCTCGGCATCGTCGATGTGCTGGAAGCCGTCGTCAAATACATCCCGCCCCCCAGCGGTGACGAAAACGCCCCGTTGAAGGCACTAATCATCGACTCCTGGTTCGACAACTACGTCGGCGTGGTGATGTTGGTGCGGGTGGTGGACGGGGTGCTGAAGTTGAAGGACAAGATTCGCCTGATGGCCGCCGGGGTCGATTACCTGGCCGAGACGGTGGGCGTGTTCACGCCCAAGGCGCTGTCACGACCCCAGCTATACGCCGGAGAGGTCGGCTTCATCACCGCCGGCATCAAGGATCTGAAACACGCCAAGGTGGGTGACACCGTCACCCTGGCAACCCGCCCCGCCAGCGCCGCCCTGCCCGGCTTCAAGGAGATCAAGCCGCAGGTGTTCGCCGGCCTGTACCCGGTGGAATCGCACGAATACGACAGCCTGCGCGATGCGCTGACCAAGTTGCAGTTGAACGATGCCGCCCTGCGCTTCGAGCCGGAAACCTCGCAGGCGCTGGGCTTCGGCTTCCGCTGCGGTTTTCTCGGCCTGCTGCACATGGACATCGTGCAGGAACGCCTGGAACGCGAGTACGACCAGAGCCTGATCACCACCGCGCCGTCGGTGGAGTACCAGGTGATCATGAAGGACGGCACTCAGCTCGAAGTGGAAAACCCCTCGCGCCTGCCCGACCTGTCCAAGATCGAGGAAATCCGCGAACCCATCATCACCGCCACCATCCTGGTGCCCGAGGCTTATCTGGGCAACGTGATGACCCTGTGCAACCTGAAGCGCGGCGCCCAGGTGGACATGAAATACCTGGGCCGCCAGGTCATGGTCAAGTACGACATCCCGCTCAGCGAGGTGGTGCTGGACTTCTTCGACCGCCTGAAATCGACCACGCGCGGCTACGCCTCGCTGGATTACGAATTCAAGGAATTCCGCGCCGACGACCTGATCAAGCTGGACGTGCTGGTCAACTCCGAGAAGGTCGACGCCCTCGCCCTCATCGTCCACCGCTCCACCTCGCAATATCGCGGCCGCGAACTGGTCTCGAAAATGCGCGAACTGATCCCGCGCCAGATGTTCGACGTCGCCATCCAGGCCGCCATCGGCGCCCATATCATCGCCCGCGAAACCGTGAAGGCTCTACGCAAGAACGTGCTGGCCAAGTGCTATGGCGGCGACATCTCGCGCAAGAAGAAACTGCTGGAGAAGCAGAAGGAAGGCAAGAAGCGGATGAAACAGGTGGGGAACGTGGAAATCCCGCAAGAGGCGTTCCTGGCCATTCTGCAAGTTGGAGAAAAATAAGTGAATTTCGCCCTGATCCTGTTCCTCGCCCTGAGCATCACCGGGAGCATCTGGCTGCTCGACCGGCTGTTTCTCGCCAAGCATCGCGCGGCCGAGGCCAAGCTTCCGCTTCTGGTCGATTACTCGAAGAGCTTTTTCCCGGTCATCCTGATCGTGTTCGTGCTGCGCTCGTTTCTGGTGGAGCCGTTCAAAATTCCTTCCGGGTCGATGTTGCCGACGCTGCTGATCGGCGATTTCATCCTGGTCAACAAGTTCGAATACGGCATCCGTCTGCCGGTGATCAACAAGAAGGTCGTGCAACTGGGCACCCCGCAAGCGGGTGATGTGATGGTGTTCCGCTACCCCAGCGACCCCTCGCTGGATTACATCAAACGCGTGGTGGGCACCCCCGGCGATGTGGTCGAGTACCGTGATAAGCACCTGATCCTCAACGGCAAACCCGTGGACATGTATCTGAACGGCAAGTACGAGTACACCGCCAGCGGCTTCAACATCGTCCAGGGCGACACCTGGCGTGAGCAACTGGGCGAGCACGACCACATCGCCATGACCCAGCGCGACATGCCACCCGTGGTGGTGCATCAGGTCGAGGGGGATTTCCCGCATCGGAGCAATTGCAGCTACAACGAGACCGGCTTCAAGTGCGTGGTGCCGGCGGGGCATTACTTCATGCTCGGCGACAATCGCGATGCCTCCAACGATTCCCGCTACTGGGGTTTCGTGCCGGACGCGAACGTTGTCGGCCGCGCTTTTTTCATCTGGTGGAACTTCGACGATTTCCTCAACTCGCTGAAATCGTTCTCCGTGCCCCAGCGCATCGGCCACAGCATCGAGTGAGGTCGTCATGAAACGACAAAGCGGCGCCACACTGAGTGGCTTGGTTTTCTTTCTGATGTTGCTCGGACTGGCGGTCTACAGCGCCTATCGCATCGTGCCCGCCTATATGGACTACTGGCTGGTCGGCCGGGTGCTGGATACCCTGGTGGCGCAACCCAGCCTCAAGAACGGCAGCGACGAAAGCATTCGCGCGCAGTTTGCCAAGCAGCTCAACTTCAACAACATCACGCTGGCCAACCGCTCGGATCTGCTGATCGAGCGCCCTGGCGGCGGCTTGGTACTGTCCGCCGCCTTTTCGGTCAAGCGGCCGTTCTTCGGGCCGATCAATCTGTGCCTGGAATTCCAGGCCGAAGCAAGTTCCGGCGGCCAGCCGGATCACTGATTTCGCGCCGACCCCGCACGCCATGCCCGCCACCTGCAACTCTCTGGAAACGCGTCTGGGCCATACCTGGCACGAACGCCACCTGCTGAACCAGGCGCTGACGCATCGCAGTTTCGGTGCCGACAATAACGAACGCCTGGAGTATCTCGGCGACGGGATACTCAACTGCGTGGTGGGCCTGATGCTCTATCAACGCTTTTCCGATCTGCCGGAGGGCCGTTTGTCGCGTCTGCGCGCCAATCTGGTCAATCAGGATTCGCTGCACGACATCGCGCGCGAACTCGACCTGGGTCGCTATCTCCGCCTGGGCGAGGGCGAACTGAAAAGCGGCGGCGCCAGCCGCCCCTCCATCCTCGCCGATGCGTTGGAATCGCTGTTCGGCGCCGCCTTTCTCGATGGCGGCTTCGAGACCGCGCGGGCCATGATCGAGCGCCTGTTCAGCGAACGGATCAATGCGATCAATCCCACCGTGCAGGGCAAGGACGCCAAGACCCGTTTGCAGGAATGGCTGCAATCGCGACATCACGGCCTGCCGCGCTATACCCTGATCGACACCAGCGGCCAGGCCCATGCCCAGACTTTCCATGTGGAATGCCGAATCGAGGTCCTGAACATCACCACCCTGGGCCAGGGCTGCAACCGGAAAACCGCGGAACAGGTGGCGGCGGCGGCGGCGCTGGCGCAACTGGAAGGGAAAAAAACCGCCACAAAAAATCTTCCTTCCACGAGAAATACACAATCCGCATGAGCACACCTTTCCGCACCGGCGTCATCGCCATCATCGGACGCCCCAATGTCGGCAAGTCCACCCTGGTCAACGCGCTGGTCGGGGCCAAGGTCAGCATCGTCTCCAACAAACCGCAGACCACGCGCCATCGCATCCTCGGCGTGCGCACGGAAGCCGACGCGCAATTCATCTTCGCCGACACGCCCGGCTTCCAGACCCAGTACAAGAGCGCCCTCAACACCGCGATGAACCGCTCGGTGACCCAGGCCCTGGCGGAAGTGGACGTGGTGCTCTGGCTGGTGGAAGCGCGCAAGTTCATGCCCGCCGACCAGCGCATCCTGCCGCTGCTGCCCAAGGGTAAAAACACTGACAAACCGGTGATTCTGGTTGTAAATAAAATCGACACGGTGGCGGATAAGGCCACGCTGTTCCCCTATCTGCAAACGCTGTCACAACAGTACAGATTCGCCGAAATCGTGCCCCTCTCCGCCGAGAAGGCCCGCGACGCCGAGCGCCTGCCGGCCATCCTGAAACCCTACCTGCCGGAGGGCGAGCCCTGGTTCGCCGAGGACGACATCACCGACCGTAGTTCCCGCTTCCTCGCCGCCGAAATGGTGCGCGAGAAGGTGTTCCGCCTGACCGGTGACGAAATCCCCTACGCGGTGGCGGTGACCATCGAGGAATTCACGGAAGAACCGAAGCTGTTCCGCATCGGCGCCGTGATCTGGGTGGACCGCGACGCACACAAGCCGATCCTGCTCGGGCGCGGCGGCGAACACATCAAGCGAATCGCCACCGAATCGCGTCAGGACATGGAAAAGCTGTTCGACCGCAAAGTCTTCCTCACCCTCTGGGTGAAGGTGAAAGGCGGCTGGGCCGACGACGCGAGGCTGATCAAACAATTCGGGTATGAGTAAACGCTCGGTAGGAAGCCCACCGCATCACGATGCCTACCGGCATTTCAGTCGAGGAGTCCCCACATGGAACTGACCGCGGTTCTTACGCCCGCCGAAGAAGGCGGCTACATCGCCCTGAATCCTGAAACCGGCACAACCACTCAGGGAGAAACCGTCGAGGAAGCACTTGCCAATCTGCGGGAAGCCACGACGCTCTATCTGGACGTTTTTCCACTCTCCCGAACCGGACATCCCTTGGTAACCATGTTCGATGTCCCGGCGCATGCCTAAGCTGCCACGAACATCCGGAGCCGCGATCATCCGCGCGCTTGAGCGCCTGGGGTTTCTCAAGGTGCGTCAATCCGGAAGCCATGTGGTCATGCGGCGAGGCCTGCAAGGCTGCGTTGTTCCCCTGCATGGCGAGGTCAAGGTGGGAACGCTCGCCGGCATACTGCGCCAGGCCGACGTATCAGCGGATGAATTCATTGCGGCGATGTAATCAGGAAAATCGCGGGTATGAGTGAACGCGTCGACGGCGACCCGGCCTTCGTCCTGCACACCCGCCCCTGGCGCGAAACCAGCCTGATCGTCGACATCTTTTCCCGCCACCACGGCCGCCTCGCCCTGGTGGCGCGCGGCGCGCGGCGCGCCGGCGCGGCGGTGAAGGCGCGTTTGATCCCGTTCCAGCCGCTCACCCTGTCCTGGTTCGGCCGCGCCCAGTTGCGCACCCTGCACGCGGCGGAATGGCAAGGCGGCGGCCTGATGTTGCGCGGCCATGCCCTGATGTGCGGCTTCTACCTCAACGAACTGTTGCTGCGCCTGTTGCCGGAAGGCGACGCCCACGAAACCCTGTTCGACCACTACGCCCTGGCGCTGGCCGACCTGAATACCCGGCCGGAAGTGGAACCGGTGTTGCGCCGTTTCGAACTCGATCTGCTCTCCGAACTGGGCTATGCGCAATCGCTCGGCCACCTGGCCACCGGTGGCGCGCTCGACCCCAACGCCCACTACTGCTACGAGGTTGGCACAGGCGTTATCCCTCCCGTTTCGCGCAGCCCCACCTACAGCGGCCGCTCGCTCCTGGCACTGGCAGCGGGAGACTTCAGCCAGCCCGCCACGCTGGCCGAAGGTAAACTTCTCATGCGCACCCTCCTCGCCCATTACCTGGGCGACAAACCGCTCGCCACCCGGCAACTCCTCATCGACCTGCAAAAACTATGATCCGAGTCAACGATCCCATCCGCCTGGGCGTCAACATCGACCACGTCGCCACCCTGCGCCAGCAGCGCGGCACCCGTTACCCCAGCCCGGTTCAGGCCGCCCTGCTGGCGGAATCCGCTGGCGCCGACCTGATCACCCTGCACCTGCGCGAAGACCGTCGCCACATCCAGGATGCCGATGTGCACATCCTGCGCGGCCTTCTGCAAACCCGGATGAACCTGGAAATGGCGATCACCGACGAAATGCTCGGCATCGCCGTCCAGGTGCGCCCGCAGGATGCCTGCCTGGTGCCGGAACGACGCCAGGAACTCACCACCGAGGGCGGCCTCGACGTCGCCGCGCATTTCGAGCAGGTCAAACATGCCTGCCACACGCTGCGTGACGCCGACGTGCGGGTCTCCCTGTTCATCGACGCCGATGAGCGGCAACTGCAAGCCGCCGTCGAAGCCGGCGCGCCGGTGGTGGAAATTCACACCGGCCGCTTCGCCGACGCCGAAACGGAAGCCGAAGCCGCCCACGAACTGGAACGCATCCGCGCGGCAGTGGCGACCGGCAATGCCCTCGGCCTGCGCGTCAACGCCGGCCACGGCCTGCACTACCACAACGTTCAGGCCGTCGCCGCCCTGCCCGGCATCGAAGAGCTCAACATCGGCCACGCCATCGTCGCCCAGGCCCTGTTCGTGGGCTGGGAAAACGCGGTGCGGGAAATGAAGCGGCTGATGCTGGAAGCAAGGACGTAGGATGCGGTGAGCGCAGCGAACCGCATCAATCAACGCCACCGTGGGTGATGCGGTTCGTACCTCACCACATCCTGCGTCGCTGCTGCTGGAAGCGCGCTAGCGTGAACGTAGGAGGCCCGCGAGCGGATCTCCTACGTCTCCAGTTTCATCAAGCTGAAGCACACCTCGCCATCCCGATTGCTGGCCAGTTCCAGACGGTAGCCCTGCCCCGCCGCCTGCTTGGTGGCCTGGTACAGGCCGATACCGAGGCCATCGTAGGTCGACACCGGCGCGTGAAACAATTTGTCTCTGACCTCCGCCGGCACGGCCTCGCCGGAATCACACACCGTCAGGCAGGGATGGGGTTGCGTTTCCAGACCGATACTGACCGACACATCAGGGTGGCCCACGCACTTGCGCAGCGCGTTCTGCACCAGATTGTCGGCAATGCTGTCGAACAACTCCTGCGGCAGCCAGACCATGGCATTCGCATCGTCCATGGTGAAGCGCAATTCGTCGCGCGCGTAACGCGCCTTCAACACCCGCCACCACTCGCGTGCCTGTATTTGATTGGTATCGAGCGCTTTCTCAGGCGCCTTCAGCTTGTCCAGGGTGATTTCCAGGCGTTTGGCCATTTGCGGCAACTGCCGCTGCATCAGGCTTTGCAGCGACATGGCCTGTTCGGGGCGGCTGTGCTCGGCCGCGGAACAGAGCGTCTTCAGCGATTGCAGAAGGTTCTTCACGTCATGGGTCAGACGCGAACCGGTTTCGAAAATCGCCTGGGTGTAGGCGTTGGCGCGCATGGCGCGCTCACGCGTCTTGGCAGCATAAAAATAGCCGATGATTTCAGTCAACAAGCGCAAATGCAGGGCAAAAGCGGGATTGACCTGCATCTCCGTATAGAACGTCACCTCGACTTCCAGGTGGGTGAACGAGGTCGCGTGCCGGCTCTTTTCTCCCAGAAACCCATCCGAGGCCGGGGTGCGCCAGGTGACTCCGGTAGACCAGGGCAGATGGGTAAATCCCGCCATCGCGCTACGCAGGAAAACATCCGGTTCGGGCTGCTGTTCAGCGGCATCGGAAAGCTGTTTCAACCACTCTTCCAGCGGCAGCCCCAGAGACAGCACATAGCGGGAAAACAGGTTGCGCAAGCCGGAAGAACCGCCGCGCGGCTCCCACAACCAGGCAAAGATGAGCAAGGTCGCGGCCAGGGTGCTCATGCTGAGCAACAGGCTGCCCGCGTAATCGCTCTGGCGCAGGTGCATCGCGACATAACTGCCCAACGCCAGCACGCCGATGATCAGCACGAACATCAGGGCATAGAGCAGATCCACCGCCGAACTGCCGCGGCTGATGCGTGGCGAAGGAAACAGCACCGCCAGCAGCGGCAGCAGCAGGAGACTGTCTCGCCAGATTTCCACCTGGCTGATTTGGCGTACCGGCAAGCCATAGCCCTGCGGCAGCAACCAGACGAACAACAGCAGCAGCAGGTAGAGCACCGCCGCCCACAAACCCAGGCGTTCACGCATGGACGGCAGCGTGACCGCCACCGCGCCCAGGAGGCCGGCCAGCATCACGCACCAGAGCGTGGCCACCCAGATGTTATGCAGTCCCGCCAGTGCCACGCCCACCAGCAAGACCCCCAGGGTGCGATGCCAGGGCAGGCGTTCCTGTCCACTGAAAAACGGCTGCCAGAGGAGAAACACGCCGTAATGCGCCAGCACCATGGCCTGGCCCCACAACTCATCCTGGCCCCAGACAAACGCGGCGTGCATGAGCAGCAGCATCAGGCCCAGGATGCGATTGCCATAATGCTGCAAACGCACCGACCCCGTATCGGCGAGGATTTCATGGGTTGTGGCGGATATGGGAGCGTTCGCTCTAAGCATGGCGACAGTTAACGGCCAATTTCTAACAAAGTTGAGCGTGGATGAATGCGATAAACTGCCGGCCAATCCTGATTGGCACTGACGTGAAGACTGACAGGCCCGACGAAGACTCGCCACCCCCCGAACGGGTAATGGTTCCAATCCATTGATTTCAAGAGCAATACATCAAGGCCCGTTTTTTGCATGCAAGTAAACCGGCATGAAAACCACAGTGAATCCGGCAAACGCCCACTCCCCCTGGACCAGATCGCGGCAGGTACATCCCGCCGCCCGCGGCTCATGACGCGAGAACCGCGCGGCTTTACCCTGATTGAGCTCGCCATCGTGCTGGTGGTGATCGGTTTGCTGCTGGGTGGTGTCTTGAAAGGCCAGGAACTGATCGAGAGCGCGCGGGCACGCAACATCATTTCCCAACTCGACAGCATCAAGGCCGCCTATTACGCCTTTCAGGACAAATATCGCGCCGCGCCAGGCGATTACCCCGGCAGCCTGGCATTCGCCAATCTCACCGGCATCGTTTCGCCCCTGGTGGGCGGCAACGGCGACGGGGTCGTGCGCGACACGCCACAGGCACGGGAAAGCCTGCTGTTGTGGGTCCACCTGTCACACGCCAATCTGATTGCCGGCAACTACCGCGCGGAGGGAAGTTTGCCCGACCGCGCCGGCGAATGGCCGCGCAACCCCTACAACGCCAATCTCCAGCTCCAGTACGACAACCAGTTCGCCAATGCCGGCAGCGCGCCGCGCCTCAACTTGAAGACCGGCAACCAGATCCCCGCCAAGGTCCTGGCCGACATCGACCGCAAGATCGACGACGGTCGCGCCGACAGTGGCCAGTTCCGCTTCAGCAATTTCGATGGCGGCGGCGGCACCCCGTCGGCTCAACGTTGCTACGACGCCAATAACGGCCTCTGGCGCGCGGCGGATAACGAACCCAATTGCGGCGCCACAGCCCTGTTCTGACGCGGCTTCAAGCCCGCGCGATAACCTGGGTTGTCACACGGACTCAAGAAAAATAGCGGGGGAATATCGAATCGCCATGGGGCAACAAGCTGACGCGCTTGTTGCCGATGGGAATAATGGGGTGATGGATGGGACTCGAACCCACAACAGCCAGAATCACAATCTGGGACTCTACCAATTGAGCTACCACCACCAATGATGCAAACAACTACGTGAAGCACTTCCAACAACCACTTCAACAGCGGAAGCGCTCCTGAAATCTGGCCTGCCCGACAGGGATCGAACCTGTAACCCCCAGCTTAGAAGGCTGGTGCTCTATCCAATTGAGCTACGGGCAGAATCCCGTGGGCTTTTCGGAGTTACCTGACCGGGAACGACTGGTCGGGGTGAGAGGATTCGAACCTCCGACATCTTGCTCCCAAAGCAAGCGCGCTACCGGGCTGCGCTACACCCCGAAGGCGCGGAAATATACCCGTCGATGTAGGGAAAAGCAATGCCGGCGAGCGGGTCGCTCCAGTAAAATTGCGCGGTTTCAATCCGTCCGCTCTCCGCCATGACCGCCCGCATTCTCGATGGCAAAGCCATTTCCGCCGCCCTGATCCAGGACATCAAACATGAGATCGAGGAACGACGCGCCGCCGGACAGCGGGTTCCGGGGCTGGCGGTGATCCTGCTCGGCGGCGATCCCGCCTCCAGTATCTATGTGCGCAACAAGCGCCTGGCCTGCGAGAAGGCGGGCGTGTTGTCGATCTCCCACGACTTGCCCGTCAGCACCAGCCAGGAAGCACTGCTGACCCTGATCGACCAGTTGAACGACGACCCGACCGTGGACGGCATCCTGGTGCAGGCCCCCCTGCCGGCACACATCGATGACGAGACGGTGATCGAACGGATTCGTCCGGACAAGGACGTGGACGGCTTTCACCCCTACAACATCGGCCGCCTGGCGGTGAAGAAGCCCACCCTGCGTTCCTGCACGCCCTATGGCGTAATGCGTCTGCTGGAGACGACCGGCGAACCGCTGCGCGGCAAACATGCCGTGGTGGTGGGCGCCTCCAACCATGTCGGCAGGCCGATGGCGCTGGAACTTCTGCTGGCCGGCTGCACCGTGACGGTGTGCCATTCCGCCACCCGCGACCTGGCCGCCGAGGTGGCGCGGGCGGACATCGTGGTGGCCGCCGTCGGCCGCCCGGAAATGGTCAAGGGGGAATGGATCAAACCGGGCGCGATGGTGATCGACATCGGCATCAACCGCCTAGAAGACGGCCGCATCGTCGGCGATGTGGAATTCATCGCGGCGCGCGAGCGCGCCGGCTGGATTTCCCCCGTGCCGGGCGGAGTCGGGCCGATGACCGTGGCCACTCTGTTGCGCAACACCCTGGAAGCCGCCGAAAAACACCTTTGAGCGGGTGTCGGCGGGACTACTCCCGCCCAGCCGCCAAGCGGGTAGCGGCCAGCGCCGCGCCTTTCAGGCCGACATCGGGATCGAGGATGACCCGCACCGGCACCTGCTCCATCCAGCCCGAAAAGCGCCCCTTGGCGCGGAATCCGGCGATGAATTCGCCGTCCTGGAGCAAAGCCAGCAATTGCGGCGCAATGCCGCCAGCGAGATACACCCCCGCTTCAGCGCGTGCCAGCAGCGCCAGATCGCCGGCGACCTGGCCATAGATGCGCGCGAACAGACGCAAGGCGTGGGCTGCTTCGATGTCGCTTTCCACGAGTCCGGCCTGGCTGATGGCGCGCGCGGCTTGCGGGTCGGCCAGTAGCCGGCTATCCGCTTCTCGCCGCCCCGCCTCGAACAGGCAGAAGCGATACAGACTGACCACCCCCGGCCCGGAAAGCAGACGCTCTACTGAGACCCGGCCATGCGCCTCGCGCAGAAACGCCAGCAGACGATCCTGCTCGGCATCGGTCGGCGCGAAGCCGATATGCCCCCCTTCCGAATCGAGCGGCCGATGCAATTCCCCGCGCGCCACGCAAAGTGAAACGCCCAGGCCGGTTCCCGCGCCCAAAGCGAGGCGGGGCGCGCTCGCATGGGGCTCGCCCGGTTGGAGGGTGGCGACATCGTCCTCCCGCAAAGCATTGAGTCCCCAGCCCACGGCGGCGAAATCGTTGACCAGACGAAACGGCAAACCGAAGCGTTCGGACAGATCGGAAGCCTCTATCCGCCATGACAAGTTGGTGAATTGCGCGCTGCGCCCATCGGTCGGCCCCGCCACGGCGAGGCAAGCGGCGTCGACGGGACCACATTGGGCAAGAAAATCCGCCAGCAGCGCATCCACACCGGGGCGGCCGGCATTAAGGGCTCGTTCCACCTTCTCGATTCGCGCGGAGACACCATCGAGTTGCATGAGCGCGAGGCGGGTATGGGTACCACCGACATCACCGGCCAGAATTCTCATGGCCGGCGCTCACCGCGGGGGCCGTGGCCCCCGCCGAACAGGCCTGAACAGGCTGCCAGCATCAGGAACCACGCGGGTCAGGCAGCGGGGTCTCCGCCTCTGGACGGACGCCGTTGAAAGGGCGTGTCGCGGGACGGCGCACAACCACCCTGCCCGGCCCCTGGGTCTCGGCCTCATGCAATGCGGCATACGCCAGCGCCAGACATTCCTCGCGGGACTGCTCGGCCGAATAATGCGCGACGCCGACATGCACGCCGACCTGATAGGCATCGCCTTGCCAGGACTGGCGGAAACCGGCCACGCTGTCGCGGATTTGATCGGCGATGCGTTCGGCCATTTCATCCGGGCAGGACTGCAACAGGATTCCGAATTCATCCTCGCCCATACGCGCCAGAAAGTCGGAATCCCGCACCCGAATAGTCAGTAGACGCGACACCTGGCGCACCAGTTCGTCGCTACACGCATGGCCGGCCTGCTCGCGCACCTGTTTGAGGTGGTCCAGGCTGACGATCAACAGGGATGAACTCATTTCCAGGGCGCGTTTACCGCTGAGCGACTGGGCCAGACGTTCCTCGAAGGCGTAACGATTGGAGAGGCCGGTCAACACGTCATGGTCCGAGTGCCAAAGCAATTTGCGCTGCAACTCGCGCGCCTCAGTGACATCGCTCATCACCAGAACACCGCCGATGATCCCGCCGTCAGGCCCATGGATGCACGAGCACTTGCCCTCCACCTCACATTCCATGCCCAGCGACGACAGCAGGCTGGCGGATGGCGGCAGGACGAAAGCCATGCCGTTGAGCACATCGTCGAGCATGGGCGTGGTCAAATCGGCGCGGCTCTCGCGTTCGTACAGGTGGAGAACCTCCCCGGCAGGCAGCATCGCGGCTTTGTCCTCATCGGTACCGAGTAGGGTTTCCGCGGCCGGGTTCAGGTAGCTGACACGCTTTTCCTGATCGAAGCGGATGACCGCGTCGCCAAGCGAGCGCAGGGTAACCACGGCGTGCTCGCGCTCCTGGAAAAGATCGGCCTCCATGCGGCGGCTGACCCGAACCACAAATATCGCCACGCCGACCGCCACCAGCAATGCCATGGTGGAAAGCCCCAGAACCAGGCCGCGCGCCCGTTTACTGACGGCGGCGGCCTCGTCGACGGCCTCCGTGTTCTTGACCCGCTGCATCTCGACCAGAGCTGACCACTGACTCATCATGCTCAACTGGTGTGGTCGGAGATCCCGCTGAATCATGCGTTTGGCGAGATCTCGCTGATCGGCCCGCATCAGATCGAATGCCTCGTTGGTGAGGTTCTCGACGACCCGAACGCCCTTGCGCACCTCGTTCCAGGCGGCCAATTCCGTTTCATCCAGAGGCAGCGCCAGAAAACGGTCGCGCAAGACGATGAACTCGCGCGCCATCTCGGAGAAATGTATCCACTGTTCGTCACGCTCGAAGGGATCGGCCAGATTGCCGGCCAGCAGAATGGACTGATAGCGCGCGTCGTGCAGCCCTTTCATCGAGGAGGCCAGCTCGGATTTCAGATTGCGCTCGGCGACGATGGCGGTCAGTTGGCCGCTGAGAATGCGGATGTGCGAGACACCGATCGCCGCGACCCCGATCAGCAACAGGATCATGATGCAGAAACCGGTGATGACCGGCATCTGAGCCGAATGCAGACAGAAACCGCTATCTTCGACGGGATAATCTGGCATGGCGTCAGCGACAGGCGTCAAGCGCAAAAAAGCCGCGAGCCATGAAATCCCCGCATCGGGCATGCTCCTGATCGGTCTGTTCGAAGCCGCGTGTCCACATCTCGTATTCCTCGCACATTTTTCGTCACGGCATCCTGCCGCCACCCCGGGGTGGCGTCAATCCAGGATGTCCAAATCCAGCAAAGCATCGTGCAAAGCGGTGCGATCATCACTCAACACCGGAACGATCCGGTGTTCCCGCCCATATTCCCAGGGACGGCCATGCATGTCGGCCATCATCGCGGAGGGAGTTTGCGGCTCCAGAACCAGGGAACAGGGCGACTCCAGCACCTCCACCACCACGCAGATTTCGCCTTGATGGCGCACCTTCAAACCGATCAGGGTGCGCAGATGCGGCAGCGTGATGATCGCCTCGTTCACCGTTGCAGTCCCCGTGCCCAACGCCCGTAGAGCTGCTCCGCCACCGCCCGCATGGCCGGCAGATTGGCCGCGTTCATTGCCTGCATCTGTCGCGGGGCCTGCACGGCGGGGCTGGCGATGGCGGCGGCAATCTCGTCTGCGCCCACCTCGCACCAGGACTGGATCATCGCCTCGGTCATTTCCACATGGCATTGCAGGGCCAGGTGCGGCCCCAGCGCGAAGGCCTGATTGGCGCAATAAACGCTTTCCAATATGCGTTCCGCGCCGGGCGGCAAAGCGAAGGTTTCGCCATGCCAGTGGAACGATTCAAACGACTTCGTTGCGCCGAACCAGTCCCGGGCGGCCGGCGACTCCAGCACCCGCACCGTGCCCCAACCGATTTCCTTGATCGGATTGCGCCCCACCGAACCGCCCAGCGCCTTGGCCATCAACTGGCCGCCCAGACAGTGGCCGAGTACCGGAATGCCCGTCGCCGCCGCCGCGCGAATCAGCGCCAGCGCCGGCGCGATCCAGGGCAAATCATCGTTCACGCTCATCGGGCCGCCCATGAACACCAGGCCGGAGAAAGCCTCCGGCGTAACGGGAACCGGCTCGCCCGCGTCGATACACAGCATTTGCCAGGGCAGAGCGTGAGCGGCGCAGAAAGTGGCAAAATGGCCCGGACCTTCATGGGCAACGTGGCGAAAAATGGCGATGGGTTTCACGGCAAAGTTTCCGGCGGCGCAAATGATAATTGCCGCATTATGCCTCTGCGACTGGGCCGCTGGGGCGTATGCCGCGACGATGGTCGGCATCAGCGGCACGCTCGGAGACAAAGCCTTGATCTCGGTCAATGGCGCTCCGGCCAGGGTGCTCGCCACGGGACAGCAACTCGATGGCGTGCGCGTGATAGAGGTACGCGGCGACCGCGTCACCATCGAAGTCGAAGGCCAGCGCCGCACGCTGAAAGTGGGCCTCGGCGACGCCTTCGCCACGCGACGCACCTTGCCTGACAAAACCGAAAAAACCAGCGGAAGAGAGGGGGTGGTACTCACCGCCGATGCGCGCGGCCACTTTTCCACGCAGGTTGAAATCAACGGCGTCAGCGCCCCGTTTCTGGTGGATACCGGCGCCAGCGTCGTCACCTTGCCCAGCAGCCTGGCCCGACGCGCCAACATCGACCTCGAACGCGCCACCCCCATTACCATTTCCACCGCCAATGGCCGCGCCAAGGCCTATCGCGTGGTGCTCAACACGGTCAAGGTGGGCAGCCTCGGCGCCCATTTGGTGGAAGCCGTGGTCATCGATGACGCCAAGCTCCCCTTCGCCCTGCTCGGCATGAGCTTTCTCAACCGCATGAACATGCACCGTGAAGGCGACAGCCTCACTTTGCTGCAACGCTACTGAAGTCTTTCCCACCTATTGTCAGCGCCGTGGCGCCGTAGGTTGGGCAAAGCGAAGCGTGCCCAACATCGCGACGGTTCGTTGGGCACGCTGCGCTTTGCCCAACCTACGTCACTACTGAAGTCTTTCCCGTCTCTGGGATAAGTCTTGGTTGGTTGACATAAACCATATAGCGACATAGATTTAGACATGCTTTTAGATTTAATCTAAGAACACCCGTATCCCCGGCACGGGACCATGCCGGGCACTTCAATCAGGAGAGCGCCATGCAACTGAAAGGCTCAAAAACCGAGCAGAACCTGAAAGACGCCTTTGCCGGCGAATCGCAGGCCAATCGCCGCTATCTCTATTTCGCGGCCAAAGCCGACGTGGAAGGCTACAACGACGTCGCCGCCCTGTTCCGCTCCACCGCCGAAGGTGAGACCGGCCACGCCCACGGCCACCTGGAATATCTGGAAGTCTGTGGCGACCCGGCCACCGGCATGCCCTTCGGCCCCACCGCCGACAACCTGAAAACCGCCGTGCATGGCGAAACCCACGAATACACCGACATGTACCCCGGCATGTCCAAAGCCGCGCGCGAGGAAGGTTTCGACGAAATCGCCGACTGGTTCGAAACTCTGGCCAAGGCGGAGCGTTCCCACGCCAACCGCTACCAGAAGGCATTGAACGAACTCGACGCCTGATCCGGGTTCAGATCGTAGGTTGGGCAAATCGCAGCGTGCCCAACAACCCGTCACCATGTTGGGCACGCTGCGCTTTGCCCAACCTACGACGTCCCCCCAACCCGGCGCGAGCCGGGTTGGGTCAACCAGCGAGGAGCCGTAATGGCACTATCCCGCGAAGGCAATCTCGAAGCACCCACCCGCCACCCCCTCGATTGGCGCAATCCCGATTTTCGCGACGAAACCTCCCTCTACCGGGAGATGGAGCGGGTATTCGACATCTGCCACGGCTGCCGCCGCTGCGTCAGCCTGTGCCAGTCCTTCCCCACCCTGTTCGATCTGGTCGACGAATCCGAAACGTTTGAAGTGGATGGCGTCGCCAAGGCGGACTACTGGAAGGTGGTCGACCACTGCTACCTGTGCGACCTCTGCTACATGACCAAGTGTCCCTACGTGCCACCGCACGAGTGGAACCTGGATTTCCCTCACCTGATGCTTCGCGCCAAGGTGGTCAAGTTCAAAAACGGTGACATAAAGTTGCGCGACCGCGTCCTCACCAGCACCGACGCCGTCGGCAAACTGGCCGGCATCCCGGTGGTGGCGCCGATCATCAACGCCGTGAACAAGCTCGTCCCGGCGCGCAAGGCGATGCAGGCCGTCGCCGAAATCCACGCCGATGCCTGGTTGCCCACCTTCCACGGCAAATCCTTGCGCTCCCGTCTGCGTCAACTACCCGACGCCACGCCTGGCAATGTTGCCGGTCGCACCAAGGGCAAGGTCGCCCTCTTCGCCACCTGCTACATGAATCGCAACGAGCCCGGCATCGGCGAGGACTTCGCGGCGGTCTACGAACACAACGGCATCCCGGTCACCCTGGCCGAGAAGGAGCGTTGTTGCGGCATGCCCAAGCTGGAACTGGGCGATCTCGACGCCGTCATCGCCGCCAAGGAAACCAACATCCCGCAACTGGCGAAACTGGTCGATGCCGGCTGGGACCTCACCGCCCTGATTCCCTCCTGCGTACTCATGTTCAAACAGGAACTGCCCCTGATGTTCCCGGACGACCCGGAGGTACAGAAAGTGAGGGCCGCCTTCTTCGACCCCTTCGAATACCTGATGCTGCGGCACAAGGAAGGCAAGCTGAAAACCGATTTCAAACAAGGACTGGGCAAAGTCGCCTACCACGCCGCCTGCCACCAGCGGGTGCAGAACATCGGCCAGAAAACCCGCGAAATACTCACCTTGGTGCCGGACACGGAAGTGGAGATCATCGAACGCTGCTCCGGCCACGACGGCACCTACGCGGTGAAGAAGGAATCGCACGCCGCCGCTATGAAGATCGTCAAGCCGGTAGTCAACCGCGTCACCCAGGCCCAGGCCGACCACTACGGCAGCGACTGCGCAATGGCCGGCCACCATATCGAAAACGCCATGAAGGACGGGCGCGGCCCTGAACATCCCATGACCCTGCTGCGCCGTGCCTACGGCATTTGACTGACGCCGACCCCACGCCAATCTCGACTGCCGACGTAGGTTGGGCAAAGCGCAGCGTGCCCAACGAACCGTCGCGATGTTGGGCACGCTGCGCTTTGCCCAACCTACGAACACCGGAGACCCCATGCCCCAACTGACCCGAGCCGACCTCTACAGCCTGGAAAAGTACGCCGAGATCCGCCAGAAATTCCGCGCCCAGGTCATCGCCCACAAGAAGAACCGTCGTGTGCCGCTGGGCGAGCACGCCGCCCTCTACTTCGAGGACGCGCTCACCATGCAATACCAGGTGCAGGAAATGCTGCGCATCGAACGCATCTTCGAAGCGAAGGGCATTCAAGAGGAACTCGACGTCTACAACCCGCTGGTTCCCGATGGCCACAACTGGAAGGCCACCTTCATGGTCGAGTACGACGACGAAGCCGAACGCCGCGATGCGCTGGCCCGACTGGTCGGTGTCGAAAAAGCCGTCTGGATGCGTGTTGAAGGCTTCGCCCCGGTCCACCCCATCAGCAACGAAGACCTCGACCGCTCCAGCGACGACAAGACCGCCTCCGTCCACTTCATGCGCTTCGAACTGACCCCGGCGATGGTCGCGGCGGCGAAGAGCGGCGCCGCGATTGCCGCCGGCATCGACCACCCCCACCTGAACGTCAGCCTCGATCCCCTGCCGGAACCGCTACGCACGTCGCTGGCCGCCGATCTGGCGTAGGAGCGGACCGCGTCCGCGATAACCACACCCTGAATCGCGGACACGGTCCGCTCCTACGGCTATCATCCGGCGGCCCCCTCATCCTCGAACCGATATGCGCCGCACCCTCCCCTTCCTCCTGTCCCTGCTCTGCCTGACTGCCCATGCTGCGGAAAACCCGCTGATCTGGGGTGAAGACAATAAATGGGGTCAGTTCGAATACGAATTCGACGACACCGCCAAGTGGAATGAAGTGCAACATCAGTTGCCACCCTACCCAAAGCCGGAAAACTTCATTCCCATCACCCTCGGCGCCCGCTCCAGCAACCAATTCTTCGTCGACTACGCCTCGGTCAGCGCCGGCGATGATGGCGTGGTGCGCTACGGCATGGTGGTCAGGAGCCCATCGGGCGCCGAAACCGTCAGCTTCGAAGGCATGCGCTGCACCACCGGCGAACGCAAGCTCTACGCCTTCGGCCACAAAACAGACAAAGGCGGCGAGTGGTCGCGCAACCGCTACGCCAAATGGGAGCCGATCCGGGGCCGCAGCCTCAACGATTTCCGCCGCGAGCTTTTCTACCACTACTTCTGCACCGTGGAGGACGCGGCCAAACTGCCGGACATCCAGCGCCATTTGAAGTCCGGCGGTTTCTACCGACAGGATTGAGCCATAGAGCCGTAGGATGTGGTGAGCGTAGCGAACCGCATC
>JAUXXW010000149.1 GCA_030684775.1 Pseudomonadota bacterium | reverse complement strand
GTATCGCGGGCAAGCCCGCTCCTACGGATACGGTCAGCCAAAGGAAACACATGAAACTGCGCATCAACCTGTCCACCCAGGAACTCGATCTGCTCGACGCCGACGGCACCGTGCTGCGCCGCTACCCGATTTCCAGCGCCGCCAACGGCCCCGGTGAAACGGCCGGCAGCTATTGCACCCCGCGCGGCCACCACATCGTGCGCGCCAAAATCGGCGCCGATCAACCCCTCGGCACCGTCTTCAAAGGCCGCCGCCCGACCGGAGAGACCTACAACCCCGAACTCGGCCAGGCCGAACCCGACCGCGACTGGATACTCAGCCGCATCCTCTGGCTCTCCGGCAAGGAGCCCGGCTACAACCGTCTGGGAACATGCGACAGCATGCGCCGTTATATCTACATCCACGGCACCCCGGACGAAGGCTTTGAACAGGTGCCGCGCTCACACGGCTGCATCCGCATGCGCAACGCCGACCTGATTGAGTTATTCAACCTGATTCCGGCTTATACGCCGGTGGAAATCGTTGAAAACGGGTAATTCAACGCTCTGACAAAACCGGCGAAACATAGACTATCGTGCAGCCTATTCGGCCCAATCACCCCATCGCTTTGCATCGTTGCGTGCATATCGGGTTTCCACACACGCCCACTAGATGTAGCAATTCGCGATTTCACGGCATGGCACCGTAGGTTGGGCAAAGCGAAGCGTGCCCAACGAACCGTCGTGATGTTGGGCACGCTTCGCTTTGCCCAACCTACGCCACTACCGATAGTGGGTGTATGTATTAACCCGATAAGTACACATCGTTGCACAAGCGTCACGAACATCCGCCTTCCCCCCGACTGGAAGTCGAATTAAAACGGGAAGCACAATTGGAAAATATGAAATGAAGAAGCCCATTGCATACCTACCATTTCTGGCATTTTTCCTGGCGCTAAGCGCCGATGCGGATAGCGACGCGGGGCTGGATAAATTGCTGCTGCTCAGCATGGATGACCTGATGTCGCTCAAGGTCAATATCTCCACCCATACCGAGCAAACACGCTCGCGAGCGCCCTCCGTGGTTTCGGTCATCACGGCGGAAGACATCAGGGCCACCGGCGCGGCCAATCTCACGGAAATCCTGCAAAGCGTGCCCGGCATCTACATTCGCTCCAACCTGTTCGGCTTCCGGCCATTTGCGACGTTTCGCGGCGCCGACAGCAAGCACACCCTGTTGATGGTGAACGGCGCGCCCTTGAAGGATCTGGTATGGGCCTCCGGCATTTTCTACAAGGGTCTGCCGACGAACATGATCGAACGGGTCGAGATCATCCGCGGCCCCGGCTCCGCCCTGTTCGGCTCCGACGCCTCCGCCGGCGTGATCAATGTCATCACCAAGACCGCCGGCAGGATCGAGCAATCCGAGATCGGCGCGCGCGCGGGCAGTTTCGACACCCAGGCCGCCTGGGTGCGGCACGGCGGGCGATGGAACGGTTTCGACATCGGCTTCACGGGGGAACTCTCGCATAGCGATGGCCATAACCCGTTTATCGCGATGGATGGCCAGGGCGCGGCGGGCCGCGCCCGTTACGGCTGGAACGGCGCCGACCTCCACTTCTCCATGGCACGGGAAAACTGGCGTCTCCTGGCCGACTACTGGCACCACGGCAACGTGGAAACCGGGCTGACGGGCGCGGGTGTGCTGGACCCGGTGACCAGCGGGAACGACAACCGTCTCAACCTTCAACTGCTTTACAACAACGCGGCGTTTGCCCGGGACTGGGGCCTGAATGCGGAGTTACGTTTTCGCGACCTCGACTACGCCTCGGGTGACGGCTTCCAGGAACGTCCCCCGGGTTTCAACTGCACAGTCGCCCAGGACTGTAACGACGGCACGCTCGGCATCTACCCCGATGGTCTGATAAATCGGCAACGATCAGCCGAGCGGCAGTTGAATATCGAGGCCAGCGGCCTGTATACCGGCATCAAGGAACATGCCATCCGCCTGGGCGGAGGCTACAGCTGGCAGGATTTGTATTTTGTCGAGCACCTGGTCAATTACGGGACGGGGCCGGATGGAACACCCCTGCCGGTGGGCGGGCCGTTGGTCAATCTCGCCGGCTCGCCCTATGCCTTCGCGCCGGGAAATTCCCGAAAGATCAGTTATGTGTTTCTCCAGGATATGTGGGCCTTCGCGAACGACTGGGAACTGACCGCCGGGGCGCGCTACGACCAATACTCGGATTTCGGCGGCGCGCTGAATCCACGACTGGCGCTGGTCTGGCAGAGCACGGACAGGCTCACCACCAAGCTGATGTACGGCCGGGCATTCCGGGCGCCCTCCTATCTGGAGTTATATACCCTGACCGCCGCCACCAAACCCAATCCTGGCCTCACGCCGGAACAATCCAATACCTGGGATCTGGCATTTTCCTACTCGGCCTCGAAGGATTTGAAATTGGGTCTCGATATTTATCAATTCACACAGACCAACCTCATTGCCCAGGATTCGTCGAATCAATTCCAAAATATCGGCTCGCGCGTATCTCGCGGAGTTGAATTGGAGGCGCAATGGCAGGCAACAAAGAGGCTGCGGGTTTCCGGGAATATCACCCATATCGAGGAAGATGATTCCACATTCCCCAGTTCTCTACCGAAACAAAAAGCCCACCTCCGCGCGGATTGGGCATTTTCTCCAAATTGGAACTGGAACATACAGGCCAACTGGATCGGCAAGCGCACGCTTTCCGCCGGCAACGTCCGCGATCCATTGAATGCATATACCCTGGTGGATACCTCGATTCGCTATTTTCCCAACAGGAATTGGGAGTTTTCCACTTCTCTGCGCAATCTGTTCGACGCGGATGCGAGGGAATATACCAGTCGTTCTATACCGAATAATCTGCCGTTGCCGGGGCGAAGTTTCCAGGCGGAAGTGATATACAAGTTCTGAGGAAGGCCTGGTTCGCACAAGACGTGCCAAATTACCCCCCCATTCCAATGAATTGCAACGGCAAGCGCCCACTCTCTCAAGCCCTCTTTCTGCTGGCGGCACTGGTCTGCCATTACCAGTCCGCCTCGGCCCGGGACATGCCGAGCGAGCAGTCGGTACGCGCGGCCATGGTGTTCAATTTTCTCAAGTTCGCCGATTTCCCGCCCGAAGCCATCACCTCTCCCGCGGTGACACGCTTGTGCCATGCCGTCCGGGACACGCGGCAGGCGGAGGCGCTGCTCGCGCTTGCCGGTCGCAAGGTTGGCGGCCGCAAACTGATCGTCACCGACTTCACCGCGCAGACTGGTGATTGCCAAGTGCTCTACGTCGATTCGCCCCGGCGCTGGAACACGGCGTCGGAACACAACACGGTGCGCCGCGCGCTCACGATCAGTGACTATCCGGGTTTCGTTCGGGAAGGTGGGATGATCGAAATCGACGTACAGAATGACGGTGTCCAGTTCGACGTCAACCTCGCCGAAGCCCGCCGCGCCGGCTTCAATTTCGCTCCCCAGATGCTGCGCCTGGCGCGCCAGATTCATGAATAGCCGCTCGCGCACCCACTCTTTCATTGACCGTCGCTCGATCCGCTATCCGCTTGCCCGGCTGATCGCCTCGACCGTTCTCGTGGCCATTGGTCTGGCGCTCGTCAGTGACGCCATCCTCCTGCTCGACAACGTGCGCGCGGACATCCGGCGCAACATGACCAGCGCCGCCAACGCGGCCGGCAGCGCCGCCAGCGCGGCGGTGGTCTTCCGCAATGCCAAGGCTGCGCGGGAGGTGCTGCGGATGTTCGAGGCCTACCCGGAGATCGAGGCCGCCGCGCTATATACGAACGAAGGCGTCCGCCTCGCCAGCTACGGCAACGACAGCCTGCTCCCGGCCGATGCCCGGGAGATCGCGCCCGCCACGCCGGACATCGGCCTGCTGGCTGATACGACCATCCTGCGAGTGCCCATCGAAGTCGACGACGCGCCCGCCGGCACCGTCTACCTTCATGCGCGGCTCGAATCCTATTGGCACACCTACCTCACCTCCATCGCGACCACCTTTCTGGTCGGCCTCAGCGCCGGTGTGCTGGCCTTGATACTCGCCATGCGCTTTCTCAACCGCATCATCCAGCCGGTTCGCATGCTGGCGGAAGCGGCCAACGACGCGCGCCTGCGGCAGGACTACATCCCGCGTGGAATCCCCGCCGCGGACAACGAGATCGGCGACCTGGTGCGCAATTTCGAGGCCCTGCTCGCGGAAGTCGAAGCCGGCCGGAAATCGTTGCAGAGCCAGCATGACGAGCTGGAGCGTCTGGTCGCGGACCGCACGGCCGAACTGCTTGCCGCCAAGGAGGCGGCGGATGAGGCCAACACGGCAAAATCCCGCTTTCTCGCCGCCGCCAGCCACGACTTGCGGCAACCCATCCATGCGATGCGCCTGTTCCAGGAAACCCTGAGCAGTACGCCGTTGAACGACGAGCAGCGCCGAATCACCGACTACCTTGCCCTCTCGACGCGCAACCTGGGAGAAATCCTGAACGCACTGCTCGATGTCTCAAGACTCGATGGCGGGGTCATGAAACCGCATCCAGAAGTCGTCCCGGCCTATGCCTTGCTACGCGACATCGAAGCCGAATTCGCGCCCCTGGCGCTGGCGAAAGGCCTGCGCTTCAAGTTTTACTTTCCGAACCGCGAACTGATGCTGTTCACGGATGCAAAGCTGCTCTACAGCCTGCTGCGCAATCTCATCGACAACGCCATCAAATACACCCACAGCGGCGGGGTTCTGGTCGGATTCCGTCGCCGGCGCGGCAGCGCGCTCATCCAGGTATGGGATACCGGCATAGGCATTGCGCCGGATCATCTCGGAACCATTTATGACGAATATTTCCAGGTCGGTAATCCGCAGCGCGACAGGACACAAGGCCTGGGGCTCGGCCTGGCCATCGTCAAACGTGTCGCGCGCCTTCTTGGCGGCGAAATAGGCTGCCACTCGCGCCAGGGCAAAGGCTCCACGTTCGAGGTCAGCGTGCCACTGGCCGATGTGGCGGAGCGGGAGGCAGACGACCACGCAAGCAAGCCGGCCACCGGCATCGCCACGTCCTCCCCGTTCGCCGGGATGCGCGTGGTGGTCATCGAGGACGACGTGATGGCCGCCTTGGCGCTGGAACTCTCGCTGGAAGCACAGGGGATGAATGCCACCACCTATCCCAGCGCTGAACAGGCCCTCGCGGATGCTCGAAGCGCGCAGGCGGACTTCTACGTTGTGGACTTTCGGCTTCCGGGTTTGAACGGCAAGCAGTTTCTGGACGAGATGCAAAAACGCGCTCAGCAACCGATCAAGGCGATTTTGCTGACTGGCGAAACGCGGCAAGCCATGCTCGACAGCGCGCCCTCCCCAGGCTGGAAGGTCTTGTTCAAGCCGATCGAATCGACCGCCTTGCTGGCGGAAATAGCGGCTCAAAGTGTCTCACGCCAGAACTCGTAGGGATTGTCGGAAGGCGCCGGCATGAAGCGGCGGTTTGTTGGGCACGCTGCGCTTTGCCCAACCTACGGTTCAGAACTCGTAGGGCGGGAAAGCGGCTTTATCGCGACTTCCGCCAGGATTTGCGCCTTCCTCCAGGGTTGTCGGAAGGCGCCGGCAAGAAGCGGCAGTTTGTTGGGCACGCTGCGCTTTGCCCAACCTACGGTTCAGAACTCGTAGGGCGGAA
>JAUXXW010000145.1 GCA_030684775.1 Pseudomonadota bacterium | reverse complement strand
ACCCGCCGGCATCACCTCCGCCCAGGTTGCCCCGGACGGGTGCTACAAGCGCCAGAACACCTACGCCTGCAACTCGGTGCCGTCGGCCCAGGTGTCGTCCTGCACCGCGTCGCAATCCACCTGCATCGACACCACCCCCTCGAAGGTCGTCAACGGCGTCACGGTGACCCTCGCCCAGGCCGGCGGCTGCTGGAAATATCAGGACGATTGCGTCTCGCCCAACTCCGTCGACTACTGCGCGCCGATGGCGTCCACCGGGCAATGCCGTGAGACGGCGAGTACCTGCACCCAGACTGACGCGACACTCAATACCGGCTGCATGAAGTATCAGAAGACGTATCGGTGCAACGATGCACTCAGCCCGGCGCCATCGAACACCGTCAAGTTGAGCGATTCCTTCACCCTGGTGTCCAGCGGGTATGACAGCGCGGCATGTGCCTCCCAAGACGGGAACCAGAACTGCGCCTTAGCGGAAAGCGCCTGCACATCGACCACACCTCCAGCCCTGCCCGCCGGCATCACTCCCGCGCAGGTTGCTCCGGATGGGTGCTACCAGCGGCAGAACAAGTACGCATGCATGACGGGCAATGTGGATACATCGGATTGTGATCGCTACGCCTCAGATGCTAATTGCACACTGCAATCGTCGAAGTGCAGTTCTGATAGTCAGTTGAATGGCCAGTGCTCATTCGAGGAAAAAGCTTACCGCTGTCAGTCGGCTCCAGGGAAGACAACAACCGTTACAGATTGTGGTAGTCAGACATATTGCCAGTCGGGTAACTGCTCGGATACTTCACATCCCCCTGATCCGGATTTTGCACGCGCGGTAACCATGATGGAAGCCCAGCGTGAGGCGGGGGTATATCTAGACCCAAGCACCATGACTATTTTCAACGGGGTGCATAACCAATGCTCCATTAAGCTGGGCGGGCTTGGTAATTGCTGCAAAAAGAATACCCAGGGAGGACAGTCCAATAACGTCGTGGCTCAAGCGGTAGTAGGTAACGCCACGAGCAATGCCGGTGGCTATTTGTTGAACAAGACTTCCAATCTAGTTGGCTCCACCTATGCCTTTGATTCTTTATTTCAGTCGGATGCCCCTGATTTTATGGTTAATGGGATGTCCAGCATATTCGGCAGTGGTGGTGGTTTTACGGGCGGGTTCGCTCCCTCGCTGAGTTTCATGGGTGTTACCGCTACATTTGGTGGCACCGTTCCAGCAGGTGCGACAACGCTGCTTTCCGGTCAAGGTGTGACGCTTTACTTCAATCCAGCTACTTTTTATCTCGCTATCGCAATGATGGTAATCCAAGAGATTCTGAGTTGCGATCAGGACGAGCAAACTTTGGCGATGAAGCGCGGTTCCAACTTGTGTGTAAAGGTGGGGAGCTATTGCTCCAGCAAGTTTCTTGGGTCCTGCGTGGAGAGAAAGGAAGGCTATTGCTGCTTCAATTCGCGACTGGCTCGCATCGTCAACGAACAGGGCAGGGCGCAGATCGGGCGCGGCTGGGGTAGTCCGGAAGGCCCGGATTGCAAGGGATTCACCACTGTCGAGTTGGAAGAGATCAATTTCGCGGAAATGGACCTGACCGAGTTCTACGCCGAGATCGTGCCCAACCTGCCTGTCTCCGGCGCTGTAGGGGGCCGCGCGGCCACCTACGACATCACTCCCCTGAAAACCAAAGTACCCGTCTACTTCACAAAATGACCCTACGCACCCTTCTCCTGCTTGGTTGCCTGTTCGTCACCTCCGCCCATGCCGTCGATCTGGGTGCCGTGGCCAGCGCCAAGCCGTTGTTCAAAGCGGCCATGGACGATCCTGACAACGTGGCCACTGGTGTCTTGTCCGGCTCCATCGCCCAGCGAACCCGCGCGCAGTTTCCCGGCACCGGGGCCATCCGCATGGAGGCGCGGGTTCTCCGGCGGTTCAAGCAGGGAGGCTGCGCCCGTTTCGCGCTGCGCATGATTCCCGATGCCCTGCCGGAAGGTGCGCCACGCGATATGACGCTGGGCATGAATTGGTGTCTGGATGGTTCGATTCCACAAGAAGGCAAGGAGGCTGCCCGATGAAGAACCCTGTCATCTATTTTGCCGAACACCTGCGCGCACGCCATACCGATCACCGCGTCGGACTTTGTCGTCTTGTTGAGCATGTGTTTCGTGATGTCGGCCTGTCCTGGTCAGAAATCTCGGTTGTGCGCACACGAGATCGGAGTCGGTATGCCTGTCTGGTGGCTGTGTCGCCAGATTGCATGGTGCCGACGCGCCTCGAAGTGGCCGCCGTTCGAGCGGCTTGTCTGGCTTGGGAACGGCTGCGCTTGCGCATGAGCACGAAGGACTTCTACTGGCGCGTTCAGGAGGATGGAAGACGCGAAGTTAAGCGCAAGGGGGATCGCCATGCGGCAGCGTGAGGCGTGCATGGCGATCCTGCTCGCCCTGTCCTGGCTGCCGGCCGCTTGGGCGAGCGTGTCAGCTACTGATCGCGTACAGGTGGCTTCTCCGATGAATGTCTCTAGCGAGGGGGAGGCCGACTACTGGCGCCGTAGCGGCGAGGGTTGGTTTTGGTACCGGGATCCGAAGGAGGCGGCTAAATCCGCCGCGCCGCGTCCGCCGGTTAAGGCCGACTCGACACCTGCCGAGGTGCGCGAATTGAAGGCGCTCCAGCGACGCCTGGAGGAAACCCGCGCGATCGCGGTGATGAATCCGACCGAGGCCAACGTCAGCACCTATCTGTTCGTGCAGAAAGAGGCCTTCCAGCGTTCCGCGAAATTCGCCGACACCTGGCGCCGGGTGGTCTGGGCCACGCCGGCGCTCGATTATGCGCAGCGCGGCCGGCCCACCAACAATGTGGCCCTGCAAACCTGGGACCAGGGCCAGATGGCGCAGAAAGAAGCCCAAGCGGCCAGCCTGGCACGCACGCATGGGCTGTTCTTCTTCTTCCGTGGCGATTGCCGGTATTGCCATGCCGCCGCGCCGGTGTTGGCGGATTTTTCGCGCCGCTATGGCCTGCGCATCATCGCTGTATCGCTGGATGGTTCGACCTTGCAGGAATTCCCAGACGCCATCCGCGATGCCGGACAGGCACGCAGCCTGGGGGTGGAAACAGTACCGGCGCTGTTCTTGGCCAAGCCGGGCACTCGCGACATCCAACCTATCGGCTACGGCGTCCTGGCCGTATCGGACATTCTTGATCGTATCTGGGTGCTGACCCGCACACAGCCTGGGGAGAGTTTCTAATGCCCAAAATCCACACAGCCCTCCGCTCCCGTCTTGCCACCTTGACCATAGCCACCCTGCTGACCTTGACCCCTGCCCATGCTGACATCAATTCGGAAATGCAGGAGATGTTCAATTCGATGGGCGCTGTCGGCAACGTCACCGAGCCGGGAGCGTTCCGTGGGCAGACGCGCAACCTGTTCACCGGTGGCAGCATGGTGATGCGCGTGCCACAGCGTAACTATCAGCTGTTTTCCGCGACGGGCCCCTCTTTCAAAGCAGGTTGCGGCGGCATCGATCTGTTCGGTGGGGCATTTAGTTTCATCAACTCCGAGCAGCTCGTGGCCATGCTCCAGAATATCGGTTCAGTGGCGGTGACCCAGGCTTTCATGCTGGCGCTGGATAGCATCTCCCCCGAGATTGGCAAAACGCTGAAGGAATTGCAGAACTGGGCACAGAAGTTCAATTCCATGTCGGTGAATTCGTGCGAGGCGGGATCAGCTCTCGCCTATGGCATGTTCGGCAAACTCAACGAGGCAAAGAGTCATGCGTGCCGCTCGATCAAGAACGGTTCTGGTGCCACACCTGACTACGCCAAAGGGTGGTTCGACTGCAACTCTCAGGGGCCAGGAACTACTGTGGCGGGGGCTAAGGATGCCGATCCAGCAACCAAGGCGATGTTGTTTACCGAGGGCAATGTCATGTGGCGGGCGCTCAAGAACATCAATGGCATCGATGACGCCACCCGCATGATGCTCATGAGTTTTTCCGGGACATACATTCTCAAGAAAACAGGCACTGGTTCCGACGAAAAACCCGACTTTGAATCCAGGCGGCCCACGTTGACCCAGGTGGGGCAACTCGTGAATGGTCTGGGAACTCAGAATGCCGACGGCGACATCGTTCTTACGATCTATTCGTGTGGTGCCGATACCGCCGATTGCATGGACCCACAGCCAGTTGCGACGACCTTAAAGTCCATCTCCAGTCGTGTGGAAGGGGCCTTGCATGGCCTGGCAGATGCGATGCTTGAACGTGGCCAGGTGACTGGCGACCAGATCGGCTTCATCAATAACTCGCGTTTGCCGGTTAAACGAATGCTGGATGTGACCACTCAGCTCGATGCCGCGACGACTTACTCCACCATCACGTCTTGGCAAGAGGCCGTAGCTGGCGATCTGGCTCAGGCGCTGCTGCTCCGAGGTATGCAGGATGCCCGCAGGATGATGCGTTCCCGCGTCACCTCCCAGATTGAGCAGGAGTACCTGGACCGCATCCATCAGGATCTCGGAGAGCGGATACAGCAAGTGCTTGCCGAAACCCAGAATTCGCTTACCCGCGAGGTGGCGATGCAACAGGTAGCCGGCTACCTCGAACAAATGAACAGGACCATGTGGAACGGTGCGCCGCCGGCACTGCGCGCGGCGTTGCTGTTCAAGTAAGGCAAAACGATGGCTTACGAGGTTTACACCTACGGCAACGTCGAGGCCTTCATTGGCACATTCAACGCGATCGCGTCGATGATGGGAGCCGATAGCTTCACCGGCGCCATGCACTTGGCCACGCTGCTGGGTGCGTTCTCAGTGCTGCTTTATGGGTTATTCGGGCGCGGGTTGATGGTGCCGATCCAATGGCTGTTGGGCATCAACCTCATTACCTTGGTGTTGTTCGCGCCGCGCACAGATGTCATTGTGGTGGATCGCTTGTCTGCGGCGCCCGCTCAAGTGGTGTCCGGCGTGCCGTTCATGCTGGCTCACCTGGCCCATGACATCACCTTGCTGGGCGATAAGCTGACAGGGCTTACCGAGACGGCCTTCCAGGTCATTCCAGATGCCAATGTCGCCTTGCCTCAGTCACTTTCCTATCAGCAGAACGGCTTGATGTTCGCATCCAGGTTGATTACCGAGTCGCGCAGGTCGGGTTTCCGGGATCCGTGGATACGCACCGATTTCGTTTCCTATGTGCGGGACTGCCTGGTACCCGATTTCAATACACGCTACAAAGACCCCAATACATTCGCGCAAAGCACCGACCTGTGGGTGGCGATGGGCGACACCAATCCGGCCCGCTATACCTACGTCGGCAATGATGTTCGCACCTGTCCGGAAGCCTACAACAACCTTGGGAACCGTCTGCCGGAAGAAACCGGCAGGACTCTGGCGCGCGTGGCCATGAAGCTGGCGCCGGGCTTGCCGCAGGCGGGCGCGATAGACAAGTTCACGGCGGACGCGCCGGATGCCGTCGTCAAGGGCGCCCTGGGTAACGCAGCAGCCGAGGCTGGCGCGCTCATTCGCCAGAACGCCATCATCAACATGCTGAACGATTCCTACGGCGAGATCGCCAAGCAGAACAATGATCCCGCATCCGTGTTGATGGCCACGGCCGAGGCCACCATCACGGCACAGACCAACGCCTCCTGGATCACCTCCGGTAAGCTCGCTGAATCGGCGCTGCCAAAGTTTCGTGGCATCGCCCAGGCGCTGTCCTATGCGCTGTTCCCGTTCATCATCATCCTGGGTTTGGCTGTGCCGATTCAGATGTTCGGGAAGCTGTTCGTCGGGTGGCTCAAGTTCATGGTGGCTCTGGAACTCTGGCCACCGCTCTACGCCATCCTGAACTACTTCGGCACCCTGTCCTATGCCAAAGCAGCCGCATCGGCCGCCGCATTCGGCACAGGCGCCGGGGGCCTGGCAGTGTCCACAGCTTCCGCTATCTACGACACGGCAATTTCCGACCAGGCCATCATCGGCTACATCAGCTTGTCGATCCCGGTCATTTCCTGGGCGCTGGTCAATCAGATGCAGGGAATTATGACGGCCTTCGCTGCCGGCACCGCTGTCCAGCATGCAGTGCATGGCACGGCGGGGCAGATGGCGACGGGTAATGTCGGGATGGGGAATGTCTCGATGGATCGGCAGGCACTGGGCAAGAGCATCGAAGAATCATCCATGTTCACTCGCGTCGCGCCGCAAGGCACCACGATCGGTAGCGCATACGGCGGTAACGAGACCTTCAAACAGAATATGTCGAGCCTGGCCAGCAAGCCAGCTTTCGGCGAGAGCGAGATCATGAGTGAAAGCCGCCGGCGCGCGGAAAGCACGCAGTTGGCGACATCGGAACGCGAAGCGCAGGGGCGTGCGGAATCGGCGGCATTGGGGCATGCACTGGGCATTGATCGGCAATTCCGCGCAAGCCAGGACCGTAGCGGTGGCGCTTCGGTGGGTACGACGGGCGGTAGCGGGCGGTCGACGAGCCTGGCCAGCAAGATCAACGATGCGGTGGATTCCCAGTTTGGGAAGGATTATTCATCGGAGGCGAAATCGCTGATAGCGGCAAAATTGTCTACGACTGCATCAGCGGGAGTGGACTTTGGCATTGTGGGTGCGAAAGTTCAGGCAGAGCTGATGAGCCAGGGCGTACACACCAGTACTGACAAGCTGAAAGCCGCCTACAACTCCACGCAGTCCGCCATGCGCGAGCAGGGCGTCAGCGACACCACCTCGCTGCTGAAGAACTTCCAGACCGACGATGCCTACCGCTGGGCCAAGGGTTCCAGCGTGGCCGGTGCCGACAAGTTCGACTCCAGTTACCAGGAGTCTCTCCAGCACCAGCGCAGCTCGGAAGCGGCGCTCACCGAGGCGAAAAGCCGCGAAAAGTCGGAGCAATTCATGCGCGACTGGAATTCCGGTGTGCAGACCGATGCCACCAACTATGCCTGGCAGCAGCTACGCAACCGTGGACAGGATCAGGAATATCAGCGGCTCACCCACAGCGATCCCGCTCGCGCGCAGGGCATGGTCAAGGACATCCTCATGGACTACGCCAGTTTCGGCCGTACCGCCGGCAACCCTGGCCCCGCGCTGGTACCGGGCATGGTGCGGGACGGCAAGGAGTGGACTAGCGATGGCTGGAAACCACGCGAAGATTTCCAGGCGGCCGCAACACAGCTTGGGGGAGCGCCGGCGGTTCAGGCACAGGCCAAAGAAAATGATGGCAAGGTCATTGCGGAACAGAAGGGTGCGGGTGTCGAGCCGGGCCAGAAGCCCAAGGATGACGTGAGCGGGCACGCCAATAGGGGTCAGGGCAACATCGCCAAGACGCAGTCCGACGTGGCTGTCGAGGTCAAGGGCAAGCGGCAGGGAAATGTGGGCAAGTACCGCCAGGAAACATCACCGGATAACACTTCAATCTGGCATGGCATGGATGCGCCCAATGGCGCGCGCACCCGGGTGGTGGATGAAGAAAAGAACAAGCCGAACGAGGTGGGAGCGACTGGCCGGACAGAGAAGGTGAGGGGTGGGGCGAACGGGAAGTGGTGATCTACGCTGGATCGTACAAAGTACTAGTTGGATCTTCAGTGTTTGCACTATCAACAATCCAACGATCATCTTGTAGTTCCGCCGATGCCAATGGCATGACCGTTTTCGCGGCCATAACCGCCCACATGAGCGCCAGAGCCGTCCCGGCGCCCAACCCTGCCATCCACCAGGACTCGAACACATACAGCCCGATCCCCGCCGCGACGGCAAGCCAGAGAAGCCCCCAGAGGGCGACGATGGTGCGATAGGTTTGTCGGGTCATGGTTTTTCTTCCTCCGAAATCTACTGAGCAACGCTCTCAACTGCGGGAGCCGCTGAAAGCGACTTGGGTTCCCGCATGAATTTCTCGACGTCCTGAATATCGAATGTCGCAATACCCAGGGTGTTGTAATTTCTGACCCTCACTTGACCGGTTTCATCCTGCGTGGCTTCAAATCCCGCTATCCCCATGTCGCGGGTGTATCCGATTGCACGCTGGCCGGTACCGAGATTGACGAATGCCAGATCCTTGAGCCCATTGTCCAGCGAGACCACGATCACGCCTGACTTGGTAACGAACCAGGCCATGCGGCGCCTCACATCTGTATCTCGTTCTTCATCGCGTCCAAGCCAACCATTCTTCGCTGGAATTCCAGTTCTGAACTGCGTGGATTTCTTGCCGGTATCGATGTCGATCAAGGCGAATCCTTGCTTTCCGCCAATGCCAAGGAATCCGCCTTCATCGGCAGAGAAGTCCCGAACAAGCAGTTGGCGCGAGGCCAGGATGTCGCCTGGCTGCTCACGCATCATCTCGGTTTTCTGCGGAAGGGGCAGGGTCTTCACTCCTCTGCCAGGTTCGTAAATAAACACGGCATTCGGACGCGCGGCCATGAGCCCCTTGGAGAGATAAACAATCCGGTCACCGGTGATTTTCTTGCCTGTCGCGGTTTCCGCGAGGCAGCCTGTGGACTGCCCCGTGCAGTCGATACGAGCCACGGCAAGACCCTCGACACTCCCCCCCGGTCGGACCACTTTCACCGTCGTCAAGCCGTCGTTGTTTCTGACGGCGTAGGTCACATAGCCCGAACTGGACAGGGCGCTGTAATTGAGAATTTCACCTTCCGCATCCAGCAACGTCTGTCCATTCGCTTCCAGGTCGTTACGTGGTGTCCGACGAACAAAAAGCCAACGCTGCTCTCCGACTTCGCCTTGTGCGGCAAGTGCTGTAGCGATCATCACTTCCGTTTGGTAGGGGCTTTTCCAGATGGATACCTCGGAAGCAGCGTGAACCTGGGGTGAATAAGCTGCGGCAAGCATGATCACCAGCGAGCTGTATCGGCGCCGCAGGATTGGAAATATGGTTTTTGTGTTCATGATTTGCTCCCGATTACTACGACTACGCTCTGGAGCGAGCCGGTTCGCCCTTCACATCCCTTAACGAGCGCTTGAACGCTTTCAGATCGCGAGTGGCAAACATCTGGCTACGGCCCAAAACGTGAGCTGGCTCAATCTTGCCGCTTTGCACATAGCGCCGGAAAGTGGCAATTGACACCTCCAAGTACTCCGCTGCCTCATGGGCAGTAAACACATCATTGTCCAAGTTCCCGAACACTTGTTCGTGCGTGAGATCGTCATCCCCGAAGAGCATCGTACCCAGAATGGAGAAGAAGCGGCCTCGTTCAGAGACGGGCATTTCCTTTATCTCGTCTAGTAGCTCTTCTGCTGTCGTGGTATGGCTCATGGTTTCATTCCTCTCGCAGATAACGTTTCAGTGTGTCGTAGAAATTCTCGTGCGTCCCAACCTGATAGAAGTCGATCACCAGAAACTCGACCGACGGCGCATGCTCCCGCAGTGCTTTAAGCGGTGGACGGTATGCCACCAAAAATTCTTGCCGGCTGAACCGGAATTTGTAGACCAATATCCCGGCCAGATCGGCAACTTTGGCTTCCCCAATCTCAGGATCGTCGCAAATCGCTTCAACAGCATCCTCAATAGCAAGCT
>JAUXXW010000131.1 GCA_030684775.1 Pseudomonadota bacterium | reverse complement strand
AGGTGCGGGCGTAGGTCGGATGAGGCGCGGCTTTATGCGCCGTTATCCGACATCGTGGAAACGTCGGGTTACGCGATAAAGCCGCTAACCCGACCTACGATTCGTGCACCGTCACCGGCGGCGTGTTGCACGCTTCGCCCGGTGCGGTCGGCACTTCGCGGATTTCGAATCGCAGGCTCGCCAGGTCGGCCAGGATGTAGGTGGGCCTGGCGCCGACGCCGCCCACCGTGCCGGGGTTGAGCAGGTGGGTGATGCCACCCTTGACGTTGCCGACCTGATGGATGCTGGCGCGGTGGTCGTGGCCGCAGCAGACCAGATCGTAGTCGCCGGTGAGCGCCATCGCCGCCGCGTAATGCGGGTAATGCACCAGAAACGTGGTGCGCCCGGCCAGATGCAGCACGGCATCCTGGCCGTGATAGCGCACCACGCTGTCGGACTCGTGGCTGAGCTTGCTCATGGCGTAGAGGTCGCCGGTGTTGTTGCCGTGGATGACATGCACCGGCAGTTCGAACCTGCGCAGCACGCGCAAGGTAGTGGGCGCCACCACATCACCGCAATGCAGAACCGCTTCGGCGCCGCGCGCCTTGGCGTCCTCCACGGCTTCTCCCAGCAGGCGGCGGTTGTCGTGGCTGTCGGAGAGAATGCAGACCTTCAACGTTGTGGACGTCGCGATAGCGACGCTCGAAGCTCCCCTCTCCCGCGGGCGGGAGAGGGGTTGGGGGTGAGGGGGGCAGGGCCCGGTAGCGTCGCCATGCCCGATCAGAACATCGGTTTTTCGGGCGCGGCCTTGTAGCGATCGACGCCGGTGAGGATTTCATCACGGGCATCTTCCACGCCGAACCAGCCGTCCACTTTCACCCACTTGCCCGGCTCCAGATCCTTGTAATGCTCGAAGAAGTGGGAAATCTGATTGAGCAGCAGCGCGGGCAGGTCTTCCGGACTCTTTACGTTGCAATACAGGCTGCACAACTTTTCCACCGGAACGGCGATGACCTTGGCGTCGATGCCGGCTTCGTCGGTCATTTTCAATACGCCTACCGGGCGGCAGCGCACCACCACGCCGGTCTGTAGTGGAATCGGGGTGACCACCAGCACGTCCACCGGGTCGCCATCCTCGGACAGGGTGTGCGGCACATAGCCGTAGTTGCATGGGTAATGCATCGCAGTGGACATGAAGCGGTCGACGAACATGGCGCCGGTCGCTTTATCCACTTCGTATTTGATGGGTTCGCCGTGTGCCGGTATTTCGATGATGACGTTGATGTCGTCGGGCACGTTGCGGCCGGATGGGACGCGATCGAGGTTCATGTCGTGGGGTCTCCTATGGAAAATGATGCGGCGCCGCATTATACGCGGCCCCCTTGCTACAATCGCCGCACCCTGGACTCCCGCCACCAGCCATGCCGGATGAAGCAATCGGAGAAGTCGTGATACGCGGCATCACCACATTGGGAAGACCATTCCGCCCCAGCGATTGGGCCGATCGGCTGGCCAGCATCGTCAGTCATGTCGGTCGCGACAATCGACTGCATTACTCGCCCGATGTGCAACCGGTCACCCGCGCCGGGGTGCGCTGCGTGGTGATCGACCGTGGTTTGGCCGAGCGGGACGCCCGCATTTTCAAGTTCCTGCTGGATTTCGCTCGTGAGAACGATCTGGAAGTGGTCGACGGGCGCAAGGCGCAACGTTGAGCGCGTCCGATTTGTGACAGCGGCGCAAAAAAATCGCCCGGCGTACCGGGCGATTTTTTTGCGCGTCAGAAAAGACTCAGGCCATTCCCTTGATCGCGGCGGAGAGGCGACTCTTTTGCCGGGAAGCCTTGTTCTTGTGCACGATACGCTTGTCGGCGAGGCTGTCCATGATGCTCATGTTGGCCTGCAGGGCAGCTTGGGCAGCACCCTTGTCACCGGCTTCGATTGCTTTGCGAACCTTCTTCACAGCGGTCCGGTAAGCCGAGCGCTGGGCCGTATTGTGCAAACGTAGCACGGTGTTCTGGCGGGCACGCTTCTTAGCCTGTGCACTATTGGCCATACGAGACTCCTTGAATTCTGCGAGAAAAATGAAACGCGCATGATACGGACTTGACGCGACTCAGGCAAGCCAAAAATGCGCCTTTGGGGCGGTAGGTGGAGAGACGTGGGTTGGGCAAAGCGAAGCGTGCCCAACACCACCGCTACGTCGGCAAAGCCCAGGCGCGGATGCCGCGCTCGATGCCGGCGGCATCGAGACCACATCGGGCCAGGAGAACAGCGGGGTCGCCGTGTTCGACAAAGCGGTCAGGCAGACCCAGGTGCAGCAATGGCATGGTGATGCCCATTTCCGCCAGGGCTTCGGCCACGGCGGCGCCGGCGCCGCCCATCACGGCGTTTTCCTCGACCGTGACCAGCCGCGTGTGGCTCTCCGCCAATTGCCGCAGCAGTTCCCGGTCCAGCGGTTTGACGAAGCGCATGTCGGCGACGCTGGCGTCTAGCGCTTCCGCCGCTTGCATGGCCGCGCCGAACGGGGCACCGAAGGCCAGGATGGCAATGTCCTTGCCACCGCGCCGCCGCACGCCGCGGCCGACGGGGAAGGTCTCGAACGAAGCCGATATTTCCGCGCCCGGCCCGGTGCCGCGCGGGTAACGCACGGCGCTGGGGCCGACGTGGCGATAGGCCGTGCTGAGCAGGCAACGGCACTCGTTTTCATCAGAGGGCACGGCGATCAGCATGTTGGGGATGCAGCGCAGGAAGCTGAGGTCGAAGGCGCCCGCATGAGTGGCGCCATCGGCGCCGACCAGGCCGGCACGGTCGATGGCCAGCAACACCGGCAGGTCTTGCAGGGCGACGTCGTGGATCAACTGGTCGTAGGCGCGCTGCAGGAAGGTGGAGTAGATCGCCACCACCGGCTTATGGCCTTCGCAGGCGAGACCGGCGGCGAAGGTGAGGGCATGCTGTTCGGCGATGCCGACATCGAAGTAGCGGTTCGGGAAGCGTTGGGTGAACTCGGTCATCCCGGAGCCTTCGCACATCGCGGGGGTGATGGCGACCAGGCGTTCATCGACGGCGGCCATGTCGCACAGCCACTGGCCGAATACTTCGGTGTAGGTCGGACGCGGTGCCACCTTGGGGGTGACACCCACTTCCACCTTGAACTTGCTGACGCCGTGGTACAGGCAGGGGTTGGCTTCTGCAAGCTCGTAGCCCTTGCCCTTGCGGGTGACCACATGGAGGAACTGCGGGCCTTTCAGGGCGCGGATGTTGACCAGGGTGGGAATCAGGGCGTCGAGGTCGTGGCCGTCGATGGGGCCGAGGTAGTTGAAGCCGAATTCCTCGAACAGGGTGCCGGGCGTGACCATGCCCTTGATGTGCTCTTCAGCTCGCTTGGCCAGTTCATACACGGGTGGCAGATTGGACAGGATCTTCTCGCCCCGGCTGCGCAGGTTGTTGTAGAAGCGGCCGGACAGCAGTTTGGTGAGATAGCTGTTGAGGGCGCCGACGTTGGCGCTGATCGACATATCGTTGTCGTTGAGGATGACCAGCAGGTTGGCATCCATCGCTCCGGCGTTGTTGAGCGCCTCGAAGGCCATGCCGGCGGTCATGGCGCCATCACCGATCACCGCCACCACGCGCCGCTCCTCGCCTTTCAGGCGGGCGGCGACGGCCATCCCGAGCGCGGCGGAAATCGAGGTGCTGGAGTGGCCGGCAATGAAGGCGTCGTAGGGGCTTTCTTCCCGCTTCGGAAAGCCCGAGAGGCCATCGGTCTGGCGTAGCGTATTCATGCGCTCGCGCCGCCCGGTGAGGATCTTGTGCGCGTAGGTCTGGTGCCCGACATCCCACACGATGCGATCGATCGGGGTATCGAAGACGCGGTGCAGGGCCACGGTGAGTTCCACCACGCCCAGGTTGGAGGCGAGGTGGCCACCGGTTCGCGCGACGCTTTCGATGATGAACTGGCGCAACTCGTCAGCCACTTCCTTGAGTTGTGGTCGGCTCAGGGCCTTGAGGTCGGCGGGGGAGGCGATGCTTTCGAGCAGGGGCATGTTCAATAGCTGCGTTCGACGATGAAGCGGGCGATTTCCGCCAGGCGCTGGCCAGCGGCGCCGAAAGGCTGGATGGCCTCCAGGGCGTCGTTCAGCAGTTCATGCGCATAAGCGCGTGCTTCTTTCACGTTCATCAGGGTGAGATAAGTCGCTTTACCCTGGGCGGCGTCCTTGCCGGCGGTCTTGCCCAGCGTGGCGGTATCGGTCTCGGCATCGAGCACATCGTCCATCACCTGGAAGGCCAGGCCGATACAACGCGCATAGCGTTCCAGGCGTTCCCGCGTGGTGGTTTCCAGTGCGCCGCCGGCAAGCGCGCCGAGCAGCACAGCGGCCTGGATCAGCGCGCCGGTCTTGTGGATGTGCATGAATTCCAGTTCGGCCAGATCCAGCGCGCGCCCGGTGGCCGCCAGATCCACCGCCTGGCCACCGGCCATGCCGCGCGAACCGGAAGCGCGCGCCAGCAGGCGCAACATCTCGACCTGCACGTCGGCGGCGGTGGCCGCAGCAGGGTGGGCGAGCGCCTCGAAGGCCAGGCTTTGCAGGGCGTCACCCACCAGCAGCGCGGTGGCTTCGTCGTAGGCCACATGGCAGGTGGGCTTGCCGCGACGCAGATCGTCGTCGTCCATGCACGGCAGGTCGTCGTGCGTGAGCGAATAGACGTGAATCAACTCGACGGCGGCGGCGGCAAAATCTATCCGAGTGGGATCACCTCCCACCGCCTCACCGGCCGCATACGCCAGCATCGGCCGCACCCGCTTGCCGCCGCCGAGACAGACGTAACGCATGGCGGCATGGAGTTTTTCCGGTGCGATGCCGGTATCCGGCAGCAAGGCGGCGAGCACGTTTTCCGCGCGCGTCTGGATCGCGCGCGACCAGGCGGCGAAATCAGTCATCAACCTCTCCCGTGTCCAGGTTCTTGAGCACGCCGTTATCGAGCACCTTCACCTGCTGATCGGCCGCGTCCAGCGTCTTCTGGCAATAGGCCGCCAGTTCGCTCCCCCGCTTGTACGCCGCCAGCGCCGCTTCCAGATTGAGGCGCCCGGATTCCATGTCCGCCACCAGGATTTCCAACTCCTGGAGCGCGGTTTCAAAATCTTTTGGCAGTGCGTTTTTATCTGTTCTGGCCATGGCGGGTGATTGTTGAGTGGTGGGCCCCCCGAGAGTCGAACTCGGCACCAATGGATTATGAGTCGGGGTATTCGAGCAACTGGGAGCAACCGGGAGCCGGCGATTATAGATGCAGTGCGGGAGGTGCTGTTCCCGGTTGTTCCCAGTTTTTCCAGGTTTTTGGCCCTCAGTGTCCCGTGTTACCGGCTGACTAAATCCGCCTAAATCTGGCGGAATTCCCAGCAGGTACCGACAGGAAACGGAGAAGGGGCCCAGTTGGGCCCCTTCGCTATTGGGGAACGTGCTGCTGGATCAGAACGGCGGATCGTCCTCGTCGCTGTTCCATGAATCTGGCGCGAGGCCCGTGTCGCGCTCTTCGGCGAGCAATTCCTGCACGGGAATCAGATAGTGTTGCCAG
>JAUXXW010000102.1 GCA_030684775.1 Pseudomonadota bacterium | reverse complement strand
CGTTGTTACACCCTAATAACTCCAGGATTCCTGAGCCAGCCGTTGGTTGGGCAAAGCGAAGCGTGCCCAACGAACCGTCGCAATGTTGGGCACGCTTCGCTTTGCCCAACCTACGGCACTTCGTTTTGGTTTGGTAGTGGTGGACATGCGCGGCATATCCGCCGATTACACCGGTTTCGTATGGGTAATGAGGCCGGCTCCGTGTGGTTATTCATTCCTCCTGAATATCAGCGATGTATTGATCCCCCCAAACGCAAAATTATTGCTCATGAGATATTCCACCCGCATTTCCCGTCCAATGCCTGTCAGGTAGTCCAACTCGCCGCAATTCGGGTCTACGTTCTCCAGATTCGCGGTCGGGGCGAACCAACCATTGCGCATCATTTCGATGGCCAGCCAGGCTTCGATGGCGCCACAGGCACCCAGGGTGTGGCCGAAGTGGCCCTTCAGGGAGGCGATGGGCACCCGGCCGAGGACTTCGGCGGTGGCCTGGGTTTCCGCGATGTCGCCGCGATCAGTGGCGGTGCCGTGGGCGTTGACATAGCCGATGGCCGCAGCCTTCAGGCCGGCGTCGCTCAGGGCGAGGCGCATCGCGGTGGCCATGGTCGCGGCTTCCGGTTGGGTGATGTGGGCGCCGTCGGAGTTGCAGGCGAAGCCGACGATTTCGGCGTAGATCGTGGCGCTGCGGGCGAGGGCGTGTTCCCGTTCTTCCAGGATCAGGGTGGCCGCGCCTTCGCCCACCACCAGGCCGTCGCGGGTGGTGTCGAAGGGGCGCGGGGTGCGTTCCGGGGTGTCGTTTTGGGTGCTGGTGGCGAACAGGGTGTCGAACACGGCGGCATCCAGGGCGGAGAGTTCTTCCGCGCCGCCTGCGACCATCAGGTCCTGGCGGCCGAAGCGGATGGCTTCATAGGCGTAGCCGATGGCCTGGCTGCCCGAGGTGCAGGCGCTGCTGGTGGGAATGATGCGGCCCTTGAGGCCGAAGAACAGGCCGATATTGACCGCGCTGGTGTGGCTCATCATCTGGATGTAGCTGGTGGAAGTGACGCCCAGCATGCTGCCGGTCTCCAGCATCTGGCCGAACGCCCGCAGCGGTTCCATGCTGCCCGCCGAGGAGCCGTAGGCGATGCCCATTTTTCCGTCGCGGATTGTGAGGTCTTCGATCAGTCCGGCGTCAGTCAGGGCCATTTCCGTGGCGCGCACCGACAACAGGGCGACACGGCCCATCGAGCGGACCATGCGGCGCGGGTAATGGGCGGGGGTGGTGAAGTGCTCGACCGGGCCGCCGAGGCGGGTATTGAGGTCGCCGAAGCGCTCCCAGTCCGGCATCTGGCGGATGCCGGTGCGGCCGGCGCGCAGATTCGCTTCGATTTCGGGCCAGGTGTCGCCCAGCGAGGTGATGCCGGCCATGCCGGTGACGACGACGCGGCGCATCAGACGATTCCCCCGTTGACGCCGATGACCTGGCGGGTGACGTAAGCGGCGCCCGGCGACATGAGAAACGCGACCACGGCGGCGACTTCTTCCGGTTTGCCCAGGCGGTTCAACGGCACCATTTTCAGCGCCTCGTCGAGCGGGAGATTTTTCACCATGTCTGTGTCGATCAGGCCGGGCGCGACGCAGTTGACGGTGATGCCCCGGCTCGCCAGTTCCACCGCCAACGCCTTGGCGGCGCCGATCAGGCCGGCCTTGGCGGCGCTGTAGTTGACTTGGCCGCGGTTGCCGATGACGCCGGAAACCGAGGTCATGACCACGATGCGCCCGCCTTTTTTCATGCGCACCAGCGGCATGACCAGGGGCTGGGTGATGTTGAAGAAGCCATTGAGCCCGGTATCGATGACCTCGTCCCAGTCTTCCGCGGTGAGGGCGGGGAACGCGCCATCACGGGCGATGCCGGCGTTGACCACCAGGCCCCAGAAGGCGCCATGCACCGCGACGGCGTCTTCCAGCGTCTGGCGCGTGCCGGCACGGTCGGTGACATCGAAAAACAGCAGATCGGCCTGGCCACCGTCGGCCTTGATCTCATTCACGACCGCCTCGGCTTCCGCGCGGCTCTTGCGGCAATGCACCGTCACGGCGAAACCGTCACGCGCGAGTTGCAGCGCGATTTCCCTGCCTATGCCTCGGCTGGAGCCGGTTACTAGGACACGTTTTTTCTCGTTCGCCTTCTCTGTCACTTTCACTACTCCACGATCACTTTGAAATCCGCTGGTTCAAACACTTTCAGCGTGGCCTCCGCCACGGTCTCTCCCGCCTGTTCGATGCGGGCGTCGAAAGCGGCCAGCCCATTTGTTTCCTGAAACACCTCGCTGGCCGACACCACCAGGGTTGTATTTCGACTAAATGCCGGCACGCTCGCGGTGAAACCGCGTGTGCCGAGGAGCAGCCCTTGTTTCGGCGGCAGGCCTTTTTCTCGGGCGGCGAGGCCGACCAGCGCGGCGATGGCCTGGGCCATCAACTCGATGCCGATCCAGGCCGGCATCGCCCCATCCGCATCGGCGTACCAGGCCTCGCCATCGACGCGGGCCTCGACCTGGACGCCGTCCGCGTCAAAACCAATAACGCGGTCGATCAGCAGCATGTTGCCGCGATGCGTCAGCAATTCCTCGATTGCGGGAAATCTGGGGGGATACATCTACCGCTCTCCAATGATCAGACTGACATTGCTGCCGCCGAAGGCAAACCCATTGCTCATCATTACGCGCGGCTTCTCCGACCGCATGCGTTCTCCCAGCCGCGCCAAGCGCAGGGGGGGCAGCGCCGGATCGGCGACGCCATCCCAGACGTGCGGCGGCAGGCGTGCATTATCGTCCGTAAGGGCCAGCCAGCAGAAGGCAATTTCAGTGGCGCCGGCCGCGCCCAGGGTGTGGCCGCTCAGCGGCTTGGTGGAGCTGGCCGGGGTGTTCGAGGGGAAAACCCGGCGCATGGCGCGGCTTTCCATTTCATCGTTCTTGACTGTGGCGGTGCCATGCAGATTGACGTAGGCGATGTCGGTCGGCTCCAGGCCGGCATCGCCAAGCGCCGCGCGCATCGCCGCTTCCGCGCCCAGGCCCTCGGGGTGCGGCGCCGAGATGTGGTGGGCGTCGCTGGATTCGCCGTGGCCGAGCAGGGCGATGGCCGCCGTCTCTCGGGTCAGCAAAAACAGGGCCGCGCCCTCGCCGATATTGATGCCGCGACGGTTGGCGCTCATCGGGTTGCAGCGTTCCGGGCTGACCGATTCCAGCGCCGTGAAACCGCTCACGGTGAGCCGGCAGAGGCTGTCGACGCCGCCGGCCAGCACCGCGTCGCAAACCCCCGCCGCCAGCAGCAGGCGGGCCGAAACCAGGGCCTTGGCGCTGGAAGTGCAGGCGGTGGAGACCGTGTAGGCCGGCCCCAGTAGGCCGAGATGGCGGGCCAGGAAAGGCGCCGCCGTGCCGATCTCCTGGCGGGCGTAGTCGAATCTGGCCGGCATGGCGCCGTCACGATCTAGCGCGGCGATGGCCGCCTCGCCCTCGGCGATGCCGGAAGTGCTGGTGCCCAGCACGACGCCGACGCGGGCGCGCCCATAACGCTCGATGGCCTGTTCGACTTGCTCGCCGATCTGCGCCAGGGCGGCCAGCAGCAGGCGGTTGTTGCGGCAGTCGTAACGGGCCAGATGTTCGGGCAGCGTGGGCAGTTCACCCCGCACCTTGCCGACCAGCGCTTCTTCACCGGAGGTCAGCCAGCCGCTTTCGCGAACCATGCCGGAACCGTCGCCGGCCAGTAGACGCTCGCGCACTTCCTCGCGGCTGTTGCCGAGGGCGTTGACCAGGCCGAGGGCGGAGATATAGACGGGAATCATCGTGGCGCGACCTGTAGCGCCGGCTTCCAGCCGGCTTCGTGGGTCTGATTGCCGGTTACGAGCCGGCGAGACACCGGCGCTACACGACTGGTGCGCGCGGCGCACCCTACTTTCTTGCTCATTCCTCCTCCTCGATCGCCCGCACGGTCAGCGACAAGCCCGCGTCGGGCAGGCGGATGTCCAGTTGTCGATAAGCTGGCGGTTCGCCGATCCGCGCCACTTCCACAATGGAGGCGCCATCGCGCAGCAGACGGCGAAGGGCGGGCGTTTCCAGCAATTCCCAATCGTCGCCGAGGCCGGCGCGCACGCTGGCCGCCGGCCACACCGCGATCTGCACCAGGGAGAGCAGCGCGCGCGCGTCGAAGCGGTCGCCGGCAAGGCTGTCGGCGGTGGCGACCTCGTTGTCGAAGCGCGCCTCCAGCACCTTTTGTCCCATCGGCGTCAGGCCGGCCAGATTCATGTTGTTCGCATCCACTTCCAGTTGCGCGATCAGGCGTTCGTCGAGCTTGCCGCGCTGGATGCGGATGTCCTGCAAGGCAACGAAAGGCGGCACCGCCGAGGTCGCTTGCAGGCAGTAACGGGGGCCGCCGGGAATGTCCGGGCAGCGCGGGCTGGCGCAGCCGGCGAGGGAGATCAACAAGAGAAGGATTGACGCTATTTTCATGATGATCTCCGCGCCAGTACCAGCACCGCCGGCGCCAGCAACACCGCGATCCCGACGCCCAACGCGAGGGTGATGCCGAATCCGGCCAGAGCCGGCATGGAAGACAGGCTGAGTAGTCCGAAGGACAGCAGCGTGGTGGCTGCCGACAGGGCGACGCCGAGCAGGGCGGCGGCCTCCCGCGAGGCCGGTTGTTGCCCCGGCTCGCCGCGCGCGCCCTCGAACAGGAAGATGGCGTAATTGATGCCCACCCCCAACACCAGCAGCAATGCCAGCAGGTTGAACAGGTTCAGCACCACGCCGGCATGGCCGAGCAACCCCAGGGTCAGCGCCTGCGCCAGCAGCACCGGCGCCAGCACCGCCACGGCGCCGCGCGGGCCATAGCGCCAGGCCAGGACGGCGAAGATCAGCAGGGTGGCGGCGGCAATCACGTAGATGCCGAGACGGCGGTATTCCGCGAACAAACGCGACACCGCGCCGGGCTTGTCGACCAGAGTCACGCCGGGCAGGCCACGGCTTGCCTCGGTCAGCGCCGTGACTTCCTGGTAGCCGGAAGGCAGTGCGAGTGTTGCAACCCCGGTGGCAACCCCGGTCTCCATGTTGGCCTGTCCCAGCCAGAGATGGCGGAAAGGGGTTGAAAGTGGTGAGTCCAGCCAGGCTTGAGGGGCAAGGCAGTCGCCGGGGGCAGTGCCAATCTGTTTGCTCCAATCGGCGATCGCTTCCGCGCGGAATCCTGCGTCCTCCAGCACCTGGCGGGCGGCGGGCAGTGCGTCGCGCAGGCGCTGGTGGTCGTGTTGCTGTTGTCGGCAGGAGGGCACGAAGCGAGAGAGGCCTTGCAACTCGATACCCCGGTCGGCCAGTAACGAAGCCAGGGCTTCCTCGCGTTGCAGTACCTGTTCCGGGCTGTCGCCTTCGATCAGGAAAAACTGGCTGCCCGCTTCCAGGCCGGTGAGCGCGCGCAACTGGCGTTCCTGCGCGGTCAGGTCGGGTGGCGACTGGATCAGTTGGCGAATGTCGTCATCGGCGGTCAAGCGCGCGCCACCTGAAACCGCCACCAGCAAGGCCAGACCGGTAAAGACCAGGAAGGCGCGTGGTGTCACATGGGCGCGCCAGAGATTCAGCCACCGCCCCGGTAACGCCAGCAGCCGGCCTGGTGTCCAGGTTTGCGGCCGCGCCAGCCACCAGGGCAACACCAGCACCACGGTGAGCCAGGCGGCGGCGAGACCGCTGATGGCGAATACCGCGATCTGGCGCATGGCGGGGAAGGGCGTGAAGGAAAGCGCGGCATAACCCACCACGCTGGTCGCCAGGGCCACGGCCAATGCCGGGAACACCGTCGCCAGGCCGCGCCGCGCATCCCACTCCGGCCCGGCGCCCAGGCGCGCGGAGAAGTACTGGATGGCGTAGTCGATGGCCTCGCCGATCAGGCTGGCGCCGAAGACCAGGGTCATCAGGTGCAGGCGGCCGAACACCCAGGTGGTGGTCAGCACCGCCGCGCAGATGCCGACCCCGACCGAGAGCAGCCCCAGCGCCAGCGGGCCGGCGGAGCGATAGGCCAGCAGCAGCAGCAGGACGATGCCGAGCAGCGAGCCGACGCCGATCACATGCATCTCCCGTTCCGCGCTCGCGCGCGCCGCCGTCGCGTGAAACACCGCGCCGGCGCGCAGCACCTGGACGCCGGGCCAGCGTCGCCGCATTTCCGCTTCCGCCGCCGGCAGCCTGGCCTGCAAACCTTGTTGCACGACGGGGGCGAAAGCCGACCCGGCCAGTTCGCCGCTGACCAGTACCCAGGTCATCCCGCCACTCTCGCGAACGGTCAGCCAGCCATCCTCCAGCGTAAGGCGGAATTGCCGGTAGGGCAGGGACTGTAGCCAGGCATCGAACAGGCCGAAGGGGTCGGTCGCCAGCGGCAGCGCGCCGCCGCCGCCGAAGGGGCTGGCCAGGCGGGCATCCAGTCGCGCCGCCAGGTTGTCCGGCGAGAATGTCTCGCCGCGCAGTTCCGGCGCGATCAGGCCCATTCGATGCGGGATATACAGATCCAGCAGGGCCGCCGGGTCGGGGGCGGGAATGCGGGTGACGATCTTCTTGAAAGTCTTGCCATCTTCCAGCCGCGCGGCCAGCAGGCTGGCGGCGGCGCGCGCATCCGCGCCATTCGTTTTACTGTCTGGCAGGCCGACCAGAAACACCGCCCGCTCGCCGGTCAGCCGCCCCAGTCGCGTGGCGGCCTGTTCCGCCAGGGGATTGCGTTCGGTAGGTGGCAACAAGGCCAGCAAGTCGGTTTCGATCGGCGGCTCCGGCACGAAACGCGCCACCGTCACCGCCAACAGCAGCGCGGCGCAAGCCAGCCAGATCCAGGCGCGCAGGCGCATCATGGATGTAGGGTGTGGTGAGGTACGAACCGCACCACATGACGCAACCGTGGGCGATGCGGTTCGCTGCGCTCTGATGAGGCCCCTACCCTTCGGTAACCACATCCTACGAAGCTGGTTCCGGCTCTTCCGGATTGGCTTGAAGCCATCAATTTCGCAACAGCCGCGCTTCCGCTTCCGACAACGGCGCATCCAGGCGCGAATTGCGGAATTCGATGCGGGTGCGATCACCCTGGGTTTCCTCGACTTCGATGAGGTCGAGGAAACGCCCGCCGCGCGCGCTGATGCCTTTCAGAAAGCGCGCCAACGCCGGCTTCGGCGCCAGATCGACGCGCCAGCGTTCGGCGTCCCCGCTCGTCGTTACCTCGAAATGCTCCTCCAGGCCTTTGATGTCGCCCTGGAAAATAGCCTGGAACACCCGCCCCACCTGCGCCAGCGCCGGCACCTCGCGCGCCGCGCGTACCCGGCGGCTACCGCCCGGCCCGACCTCGGTGACGCTGTCCGCGTTCAGCGCGTAACTCGCCTGATACGGCTTCTCGATCCGCCACAACACCCCCTGGCCGCGCGCGAACACCAACTGGCCCGAGGTACGCAGTGGCCGCTTCAGGGCCATGAGGGTCTTGGTCTGGATGAAATCGGCGTGTATCACCCCGGACTGGTCGAGACGGGCGGTGAGTTGGGATAGGGCGGGGGAGGCGTGGGCAAACGACCATGACACCACATACAGCGGCAATGCCCAGACAAAGACGCGGGCGAGTATTCGCCTCCCGGCCACCGACGCCCCGACTCCTGCTTTCCGGAGCGACGCTGGATATTCCACTCTGCCGGTGGTTGGCCGCGAGCGTGCCAATATGTCCATACCTGAGCAACTCTTAGTTTTTGGGGTCACGTAATTTGGCCTTCATTTTTTCCACCAGGTCGCTCAGGCCTTTTTGGCTGACTTCCTGCCAGTTGCTTTCGACAGCAATCTGGGCGTTGATCAGTGCCTCTCCATGAACAGGCTGGGAGGGCGCTCCGAGCAAGGCCTCGCCTTTCATAACAACATCGGACTCCGCCCGCATTTCAAGGGCCCAGAAGCCTGGACGAATCCATGTCCAGAAATGTTCGATGTCGAGGGACAAAGGCAGTGCGCCCCCGTAGTATGGGGAGCCGTCTTCGACCACGGCATACCCTTTTTCCCGCAAGGCCTGCCGGGCGGCATCGGCGACTACGCCGGAGACGGACTGGCCCTCGGGCAGGAACACATCACCGAGCGCTTTGCCGAAGCCGTTCCGTTTTCTGGCGTAGGCTCTGCCGGTAATCGCCGGATCCTTGATTTCGTCTGCATTGCCCAACGACTCACGCGAAGGATTGGAAGGATTGACTTCAAATCGGCGCAGGTCGCGCACCTCGGAAATCTTGGCGTAACGCCCGGTCTCCGGATTGGTAGTGGCGGTCACACCGATCCTGACTTCGGAACGATTGGTGGCACAGCCTGAAGCCAGGAGAGCCAGGAATCCGATGCCGGCCAACATCTTGACTGTTGACTTAGGTAGTGACATACGAAACCTCCATTGAGTTTATGTTAGTTGGAAATATGTCCCGTCCGGGGCGTCCGCGGAATGCCGGTCCGGATAGGGGGGCGATGGGGAGTCATTCTCTTAGAGCCACTCGCAGAGCCGCAATGCGTCCACTGGCCGGACAATGCGATCACCGTCCGCAGCGCGAGGCATTGACGTGTGGTTCCAGATTGCCATAGGTGAAGCATCCTGTCCGTGTGTTCTGCTAGGGTCAGCCTGCGGGTTCGCTTTTCCCCACCCGCTCGTGTAGCACCTCTGGCGACACGAACTGCAACTCCCCGCTGACGGCATCCACCGCGACCTGGATGGTGTGGCCGCGGGTGAGGCGTTCGCCGCTGCCGGCGTCGAAGACCTCATAGGCGATCTTGAGGCGGTTTTCGTATTCCAGCAGGCGGGCGGTGACGCGCAGTTTCTGGCCGTAGCGGGCGGGGCGGACGTACTTCAACTGGCATTCCACCACCGGCCAGTGGTAGCCGGAATCGCGCATCTGCGGATAGTCGTAGTCGAGCGCGCGCAGCAGGGCGCCGCGCGCGGCCTCGAAGTACTTCACGTAGTGGCCATGCCAGGCCACGCCCATGACGTCGACGTCGTGGAAGGGAACTTCGAGGAGGACTTCGGCTTGCCAGTCGGTCATCGGTTCGGCTCCCGGTTTAGACGCATAAACAGAAATAACACGGCATCCCCCGTAGGAGCGGGCTTGCCCGCGATAGCAACGTCTCCACTTCGATCTGGCGGCGTATCGCGGGCAAGCCCGCTCCTACGGCTCATGCGTACAACTCCCATTCCCGCGCCCGGATGCGCGCCAGCGCGGCGCGCAGGTCGGATTCAAGGGGGCGGTCTTCTTCCAGGAAGGGGAAGCCGGCGCTGACCTGGTCGCGGAATTCGCGTAGCGCATCGGTCAGGCGTTCTTCCGGCAGATCACCCTGGCGGGCGCGCAGGATGATGCCCTGGGTGACGGCCAGCGCCATGGCGGCGGCGACCTGTTCGGCGAGTTCGATCACGCGCAGGCAGTCACGCGCGGCGATGGTGCCCATGCTGACCTTGTCCTGATTGTGGCACTCGGTGGAGCGGGAGAAGCTGGTGGCCGGCATGGTCAGCTTGAGCGCTTCCGCCGTCCACGCCGAGGCGCCGATTTGCACCGCCTTGAAGCCGTGGTTGATGGCGGCGCGCGGCCCCTCGGCGCCGGACAGGTTCTGCGGCAGGCCGTGGTTGTAACGGGTGTCGACCAGCAGGGCGAGTTGGCGATCGAGCAGGTCGGCGATGCTGGCGACGGCGGTCTTCATGGCGTCCATGACGAAGGCGATGTGGCCGCCGTAGAAGTGGCCGCCGTGCAAGACGCGCTCGCTGTCCGGGTCGATGATGGGATTGTCGTTGGCGCTGTTGAGTTCGTTTTCGATGTCGCGCCGCATCCACGGCAGGGCGTCACGCAGCACGCCGATGACATGCGGCGCGCAGCGGATGGAATAGCGGTCCTGCAAACGCATCGGCGGGCCGTCGTGGAGTTGGCCGAGATCGCTCCAGATCCAGGCGGCGACTTCGTTCTGTCCGGCATGCGGCTTGACCGCGAACAGGGCGGGGTCGAAGTGTTCAGGGTTGCCGCGCGTGGCGATGGAGGCCAGCGCGGTGATGCGTGTGGCCAGCCGGGAGAGATAGTCGGCGCGCGCCCAGGCCAGGCAGGCGAGGCCGGTCATGACGGCGGTGCCGTTCATGATCGCCAGGGCTTCCTTGGGGGCGAGCAGGATGGGTTCGATGCCGGCGGCCGCCAGCGCGCTTGCCGCAGCCACCGGCTGGTTGTCGCGCCAGACCTCGCGCTCGCCCATGAGCACGGCGGCGAGATAGGAGAGGGGCGTGAGGTCGCCGCTGGCGCCGACCGAGCCTTCCGAGGGCATCAGGGGCGGCAGGTCGTGGTTGATCAGCGCGGCGATGCGTTCCAGCAACAACCAGCGCACGCCGGAGTAGCCCTGTGCCAGCGAGGCCAGACGCGCGGCCAGCACGGCGCGGGTCTGTTCCGAACTGAAATGCTCGCCCAGACCGCAGCCGTGATAGCGCATCAGATGGACCGGCAGTTGCCGGGCCAGATCGAGCGGGACGCCGACACAGCAGGAATCGCCATAGCCGGTGGTGATGCCGTAGATCTCGCCTTCCTCGGCCAGGAGGCGGTCGACGAAGGCGGCGCCGCGTTCGATGCGGTCGCGGTAGCCGGGGTCGTCGTGCAGGCGGACCTCGGCGCCGGCGGCGATGGCGACCACTTCATCGAGGGTCAAGGGGCGGCCTCCCAGGACCGGTTTTGATTTGTTGTCGGAATTCATGGATGCCAGAAGTTGTAGAAGTTGAACCATTGCAGGGGGGCGGCGCGGCAGTAATGCGCGAGTCGGTCGGCATAGCGCTGGACCAGGGTTTGCAGCGCTTCACCTCGTGACTTGCGCGGCAGGTCGATGCGCTTGGCGAAATGCTCGAAGTGGATGTGGAAGCGTTGTCGCGTGCCCTCGCCCGCGTCATCGGCCAGGCAGAAGAACAGGTAGACCGGGCACTTGAGCAGGCTGGCCAGGATGAAAGGGCCTTGCGCGAAGGGGGCCGGGGCGCCGAGAAATTCGACGGTGCTGACACGGCCGTTTTCCGCTGGAGAGGTGCGGTCGCCGACGATGAACAGCAGTTCGCCGTTTTCGATTTTTTCCGCGAGTAAGAGGGCGGTGTCCGGACCGAGTTGTGAAACCTGGATCAGGTTCACGGCAAAAGCGGGGTTGGCGCGCGCCAGGATGGCGTTGAAGCGGATGGCGTGGTCGGTGTAGACGATGGCGTTGATCTTGCGGTGCTGGCCCAGGCGCGCGGCGAGGGCGCGCGCGGTTTCCAGGCTGCCGAGGTGGGAGCCGATGATGACCGCGCCGCGTCCGGAGTCGCGCAGGGCGTAGAGATCGGCCTGTTTCTCGAAGACGATGCGCTTGAGGTCGATGCGGCCCATCCAGGCGGCCACTTTGTCGAGGGCGGCGCTGGCGAAGGCATAGAGGTGGCGGTAGCTGTCGCGCCAGGTGGGGGAATGCTCAAAGCCACCGACACTGTGCAGGTGAACCAGATAATCGTTCGAAGCGCGGCGCGCGCGCGGCGCGAACAGGAAGAACCAGAACACGATGGGATGCAGCAGCAGGCGTGCCGCGCGTTCGCCGAGGAGACGATAGAGCGCGAAGGTCAGGTTGAGCCCCCAGGCGGAGCCGACTTCGGCCATTTTCGACCAGTGCGTCATGCCGCCGGCCTTTGTAGCGCAGGCTTCCAGCCTGCGCTCCGCCGAGCGTGCAGGCTGGAAGCCTGCGCTACACGCTGCGTTTCGCGTTCAGCCATGTCGAATCACCCTTCTCGCCAGCAGCCACGGCAGACGCGGCAACATGCCGAAGAACAGCCGGGTATGTAGCCAGGAGATGCGCAGGTTGTCGCGCAGTGGCTGGAAGTGCGAGACGCCGCCTTCCGGGTAGGTCACCCGCGTCGGTCGGTTGACGATGCGCACACCGCGCCAGAACAGGCGCACCAGCACTTCGATGTCGAAATCCATGCGCCGCCCCAAACGCACCTCGTCGATCAGGCGTTGGGTGGGAGCCAGCGGGTAGACCCGGAAGCCGCACATGGAGTCTTCGATGGCGAACGACAGGGTCTCGATCCAGACCCAGACGTGGGTGGCGTAGCGGCCGTAGAGCCGGCCTTTCGGCACGCTGGCGTCGTATTGCGGCACGCCGCAGATCAGGGCTTGAGGGTTCGCCCGCGCGGCGGCGAGGAAATCCGGAATATCGGCCAGGGCATGCTGGCCGTCGGCGTCGACCTGGCAAGCATGGCTGCGGCCGTCGGCATGGGCCGCCCGCATCCCGCTCATCACCGCCGCGCCCTTGCCGCCATTGGCCGTTCGTCGCACCAGGCGAACCTGGGCAGTGCTGGCGGCCAGCCGATCCAGCACGGCGGCGGTATTCGCCTCGCTGCCGTCGTCGACCAGATAAATGGGCAGATCATGCCGCGCCAGGGCCGCCACCGTGGCGCCGACCGTGGCGCCGTGGTTGTAGACCGGGACGATGAAGCAGGGGGAGAAGCTCATGCGTTTTCAGCCGCGAACTCGATCTTGCCGGCGGCATGACAGCCGGCCGCCGAGGTGTAGGTGAATGCCAGTTGCCGGCGCGTGGCGTCCCAAGCCAGCGTCAAGTCGAGTTCGCTGTCCGGCAGTACCGGCTTCTGGAATTTGATGTTGAGCAGGCGGCTGAAACCGCCGTCGATCGGAAAATGCGCCGCGCCCAGTCGCGCCGCCCAATGGATCTGGGCGACACCCGGCAGCAGCGGCAGGCCGGGAAAGTGGCCGGCGAACAGGTTCAGGTCTGCCGGCACGAACAGCCGCAGGGTGACGCCGGCGTCAGTGTGTGTCTCGGCGCGAATGACGGGCATCGCTTCAGTCATGGTGGATTTCCATGGTTTCGAACCGCCGGGCCAGATCGGCCACGGCCAACTTGCCGCGCTCGTTGTAGGGCAGCGCATCCGGGTAGCGCCACTGGCGGGGCAGCAGGACGGCATCGAACCAGTTCGATAGATGCTGGCGCAGGGCGCGGGCGCTGGCGGCGCGACCCTCAAGAGCGAGTGTCCGCCGGCCTTCCTCGGTAAGCACCAGCAAGGCGCCGAGACTTTGCCGGCGGCCGTTCAGCACGACCAGGGCGGCCTCGCGTACCCAGGGGTGGCTGGCGAGGCGGGCTTCCATGTCGGGTAGGGAGAGGCGTTTTTCCTCGATTTTGACGATGCGATCAAGGCGGCCGAGTAGGCGGAAGCGGCCATCGTCGAGAATCTCGGCGGCGTCATCGGTGGTCAGCGGGGTGCGCTCGGGTAGAAAGGGCGAAACCAGCGACAGCGCGGAATTCTCGGAAACACTCACCGCAACTTCGGGGAAGGGCGTCCAGGCGTCGTCCCCGTCCTGGATGCGCCAGGCGATGCCTCCGGTCTCCGTGCTGCCGAGGACTTCCAGGGGGGCTTCGCCGAGCGCCGTCTTGAAGCGTGCCGTCGTAGCCGCGTCGAGGGGGCCGCCCGAAGAAATGATTTGCGTGGCGCGCCCGGCCAGGCTTTCCAGTGGAATCAGTTCGTGCATCCGCGCCAGTTGCGAGGGGCTGGAGATCACCCGGCCCGGCCCGAGTCGATCCAGGCGGGCGAGGAGGAATTCCGGCGCGGTGCAGGTCTGGTTGTCGAACGGGCGCCCGGCGGCGAGTGGCCAGAGCAGGCGGAACAGCAGGCCGTAGAGGTGGTGGTGCGGCACCGTCGCCAGCACCGGGCGGGTTGCCCTGCCCTCGCCATCGCCCCACAGGTGTTCCAGGGTGGCGACTTCAGCTTCGAGTTGCGCCAGGCATTTTGCTATCCGTTTCGGTTTGCCGCTGCTGCCGGAGGTGAACAGGTCGAGGCCGGCACGGGCCGGGTCGAGCGGTTTCAGTGAGGGGATTTCAGGCGCGCCAGGCGAGGTGGGCCAGATGGAGGGATCGTCGAGGATGCCGTCGGCCTGTTCCCGGGTTTCGGCAATCGCCCCTTCTCGTAGCGACGGCGGTAGCAGGGCGCGGCATCTGCTATGCCAGACGGCGAACAGGGCGACGGCGAAGTCGTGGGGTTCGGCACAGGCCAGCAGCCACTCACGTTCCGGACGCGCCGCGAGGGCATGGCTCAGCTTGGTGACGCGGGCGCTGAATTCGGCCCATTCGATCAGGCGTTCCCCGACCCAGGCCACCGGATAATCCGGTGACCGCCCGACGGCCATGAGTTCAGCCAGTTTCATCGCGTCGCTTCAGTACCGAAATGCCAGCGCCGGTACAGCCACTCACCGGCGAACAGCGCGCCCATCAACAGGTAGGAAACCAGGCCGTTGTAGAGCACCCAGGTTTCCCGCGAGGCGGCAAATGCGGTCCAGGCGGCGATGCCGCCATTGGCGACGAAGAAGCCGCACCAGACCTGGGTGATCCGCCGGGTATAAGCGACACCCTCGGGCGGCAGGTCGGGGTGGCGCAGGCGCGCGAGGCGTTCGATGGCGCTGGGCGGATGCCGCAGGGAGGCGGCGAACAGGCTGAACATCAGCGCATTCATGAAAACCGGATAGCTAAGCACCCAGACCGGGTCGTTGCTGTGCCAGAGCAAAGCCACCATGACCAATAGCGCCGCCGCGACCAGGAATGCGCGAGGCCCTTGTCGACGAAGAAAGGCGAGTGCTTTCCCGGGCGCGCGCAGCAGCAACAAAGTCAGTAGCAACAGCGCCACTTCGCGCGGCTGGAAATGTTGCAGCGCGAAGTAGACGAGAAACGGCAGCGCGGCGAACAACAGGCCGCGCAGCAGGATGAGAAAAAATTTCAAAACAGCTCAGGCCGCGAGCAGTTGCCGCGCGGTGGCGACCACGTCGCCCACGGTGCGCACATGCTTGAAATCTTCCGGCTTGATGCGTTTGCCGGTGAGTTGCTGCACCTTGATGGCCAGATCGACCGCGTCGATGCTGTCCAGGCCAAGTTCTTCGTAAAGATGGGCTTCCAGGGTCACGGCTTCGGGGGTGATCTCGAAGTTCTCGACCAGGATGTCGCGCAGGCGGTTGAGGATGTCGTCGTCGGTCATGGGTATGTTCAGGCTTGGTTGGCGCGTTGCTGGGCAATGAGGTGGGCAAGGCTGCCCACACTACGGAAATGGTCTTTGATGTCGGGGTCGTTGGTGGCAAGGGTCAGGCCAAAGCGTTTTTTCAGGGCAACGCCGAGTTCCAGCGCGTCGATGGAATCCAGGCCCAAGCCCTCGCCGAACAGGGGCGCGTCGGTGTCGATGTCCTCGGGCTGGATGTCTTCCAGTTGCAGGGCATCGACGATCAGCGCCTTGATGGCGGATTCAAGTTCGTTGGTTGCGACATTCATGGCGATTCAGTTCCCTTGTGAAATAGTTTTCCAGATAAGCGGTGAGTTTGCGCGAGGCGAGGCTGGCCGGTTCATCGAGATCGACGCAGTCCGACACCTTGAGCGGCGAGCCGACTTCCAGGCGGAAGGTGAAGGCGCGGCGTGGGATGTGGTACCAGGGCATGCCTTTGGTCAGGGTCGGCGGGTCGCAGGTGAGCACCACCGGCAGAATGTCGCGGCCGCTTCTCAATGCGATGTGGGCGGCGCCGCGCGACATGCGAAGCGGGCGCCCAGGCACGCTGCGGGTACCTTCGGGGAAGATGATCAGGGGCTCGCCACCCTCCAGCGCCGCGACGCAGTCGTCCACCAGGGTTTCCGGCGCATCGTTGCGGATGTAACCGGCGGCGCGCACCACGCCGCCCCAGAACGGGCTGCCCCAGAGACGGCTGTTGACCACGCAGGAGGAACGCGGCATCAACGACAGCATCACGACGACGTCCAGGTAGCTGGGATGATTGGCGAACACCAGCATGTTGCGGCAGCGACTCAAGGCCTCGGCGTTGTGCAATTCCAGGCGCATGACGCCCAATCCGCGCAGCAGGCCAATCAACAAGGAGAAGAAGCGTTGAATCAGCGCCTGGGTCCGCCGGTTGCGGTGGGGCTCGCCACCCGGCAACAGGCGTAGTGGCGGGAATACCAGGGCGGTGAGCAGCGAGCCGCCGATGCTGAACAAGGCGAAACAGGCGCCGGTCACACCCAGCCGCCAGAGATAGTTCGCCCGCTCAAACATGGTTATGGCCATGTACGGACAGCCGCTCGCCATGCCAGACGATGTCTTCTTGCCGCCCCAGCAGGTGTGCCAGCAGCATCAGGGAAAGGGGTTCCCGAGAGGGCTGATGGCTCGTGTTCTCGTTCCATTCCAGCCGCAAGCCCGCGCCGGATCGCAGCAACAAGGCGATTGCATGGGCCGGCTCGCGGGAGGCGGAAAACGCTTGGTATTCGCCGGGCAGGGGTTCATCGGCATAGACCAGCAGGATCGCCGAATCGGGATCGGCGGCCAGGCGGACGGCCGCGTCCTGCAAGGCCCAGAGCAGGGTTTCCTCGCCGGCGGCCAGTGCCGTGGCGGGCGAGTGATCAGCGCGGGCGATGGCATGAATGCCGGCGGCGGAGTTGTGTACAGAGAGGCTGAAGGCAGTGGGGGAGGGGGCTTCGTCGGCGGCCAGCGCATGCAGAATTCCCACCGTTCGCGACAGTTCGCCGTGGCGCGAGGCGAATACGGTCGGGAGCGATGGCATTCCCGTCGATGCCGCTTCTGCAACGTGCAGCGCCATGCGTGATAGCCGTCCCAGGCGGCGGCGCAATAGAGCATCGACGAAACGAATGTCCGGCGCCGAGCCATCGTCCAGTGGCAGTGGAGTCGTAATCAGACTTGCCCCTTGCGGGTGCGGCGTATCGTCTGGCCAGGATCGCCACGCGGTGAGGTCGCCAAGACCGGGAGCCCACGCGGCGCGGGCGGATATGTTCATATGCATGACGTTCTGGAGCCCCGCCCTAGCAGCCTCTCGGGCTTTGGTCGTCGATAGCGAAAATCGGCCCCAGCGAGGCTGGTTTTTGCCGGATTCGCAGCCGCATAGTCGAACTATGGGGCTAGAAGCCGGCGAAAAACGGACCGCTGTGGTCGATTTGCAGCCGACGATTCCAAAGTCCGACAGGCTGTTAGTGTTGGTACTCCCTTTTTCCCTTGAATAGCAGGATTTATTGTGAAAAACCGGGCGATTCTATCCGAAATGCCTTTTGTGGAAATTAACCATGAAGACCACGGAAGTGGACGTATTTATCGCCGATATCCATGACCATGACTGCGATGAGATGGTTGAACAATTGGGCCGGGACTGTATGGAGCGTCTGGCTCGCATCACCCATCCGCGTCGTCGCGAGCAGTTCATCCTGGGGCGTTCCCTGCTTCGTCATGCGTTGCTGCATAAACACGGCGCCGTCGCGGAGGGATGGATACTCGACGCGGCATCTGGCAAACCGTGCCTGGTCGGTGTGGGTGCGCCTGAAATCAGTCTGTCCCACTCACGGGAACTGGTCGCCTGCGCCATTGCACCCGTGGCGGTTGGTCTCGACGTGGAATATTGCCGTGAACGCGACTTTGTCGCCCTGGCCGAACAAATTTGCGGTCCGGAGGAGTTTCACCATTTTCTGTCGCTCCCCATGTCTGAGCGAAGCGACGGCTTCTACCGGATATGGACTCTCAAGGAGGCGATATTCAAACTCTACGGGCGCCCCATGCCGCTTGCGTTTCACGCGAGTGGTCTGCGGTCTCGGTATTTTTGGCCTGGTGTGGATTTTCTCGCCGCCCTGGTTGCCCGGACAGATTGCACGCTATGCCTGAAATTGCATTCTCCATCGTCCGTCAGGTTGAAGTGATGGCAGCCTACGCAGTGAAAGTGCGCAGTTTTTGGCAATCCAGGATGGTGATGGTGCGGCCCTTGACCTTGATCAGGCCGGCTTCGGAGAGATGGCCAAGGACACGTGATAGGGTTTCCGGGGCCAGATTGAGTTGCGAGGCAATGGTTTGCTTGCTGGCGGGCAGATGGATATCGCATCGATTTTCATCCATCGCGGGTATGGATTGAGTAAGAAAACACACTACCCGCTGCGCGCTGGTGCGCAGGGTGCAGGTTTCCATGTCGTCGAGCAGTTCGTGCAGGCGCACCGACAGACTGGCCAGCATCTTGCGCGAGAGCGCCGGACTGGCGTCCATTGCATCCAGCAGCGTTCGCTTGGCGATCAGCAGAATGATGCCATCCACCGTGGACTGGGCCGTCACCGGGTAGGGGCGCTCCAGGAACAGCACCGCTTCGCCGAATGTGCTACCGGGGCCGCACATGTGCACGACCTTTTCCACGCCACTCGCCGAGGGGATGGCCAGTTTGACCTGGCCCATTACCAGCACATGCAGGCCAAGGGCCTCGTCACCCTTTTGGAACAGTACCTCGTTCTTCCTGACGCGGAATTCCCGGCAACCCGAAGCTATCTGCTGCAATTCATCCGGACTCAGGCCTCGAAACATGGGTTGGCGGGACAGAATTTCAGCGACTGAGTGACGAGTTTCCTGGATCAAATGACTGCTCCTGTTTCGGGGTGCGAGATTAAGACACTTAAAGCCTGCGCTAAACTTGATCTTTGTCAAAGTAAATAAAGGACAGCGTTGTCAGGATTTGCCCCGCATCTAACCCCAAAGGAGTAACGCTGTGAATTTGTCAGGCATTTTGGTGGTAGCCCAACCGGGGAGCCGCGAGCAGGTGGTCGCTTCCCTGAACGCACTCGATGGCGTGGAGGTGCATCAGGTGGATGAAACTACCGGTCGCATCGTCGCGGTGCAGGAAGCGGAAGACATCCATGCCGAGATTGAAGGTGTGAAACGCATCAAGGCGATTCCCCACGTCATCATGGCGGAGATGGTCTACCACTATCTTGCCGAGGATGAACGCATTTACGAAGCCATGCCGCCGGAGTTGATTGAGCAGCAGGATGGATTCGAAACCTGTGCCGTACCGGCATATTTGAATAGTTGATCGAGCTAGGAGGCTGAGATGGGACTTTCGCGTCGTGATTTTCTGAAAAACAGCGTTGCCGGTGCTACTGCCGCCACGGTAGGTATACCCCTTTCCAAACAGGCAGAGGCCGCCGTCAAAGCGGGTGAGTCGGGTTGGCAATGGGACAAAAGCGTTTGTCGTTTCTGTGGAACCGGTTGCGGCATCATGGTGGCTACCAAGGGCGGCCGCATCGTCGCCACCAAGGGTGATCCGGATGCACCCGTGAACAAGGGCCTGAACTGCATCAAGGGCTACTTCAACGGCAAGATCAATTACGGCAAGGACCGTCTGACGCAGCCCCTGCTGCGGATGACCGACGGAAAATTCGACAAGAAAGGCAAGTTCGTTCCTGTCTCCTGGGAACAGGCGATCGACATCATGGAGGAGAAGATGCGTTGGGCCATGAAGGAAAAAGGCCCGCACGGCATTTCCATCTTCGGCTCCGGTCAGTACACCATCCATGAGGGCTATGCCGCCGCCAAGTTGATGAAGGCCGGCTTCCGCTCCAACAACATCGACCCCAACGCCCGCCACTGCATGGCTTCCGCCGTGGTCGCTTTCATGCAGACCTTCGGTATCGACGAACCGCAGGGCAACTACGACGACATCGAGCACACCGATACCGCCGTGCTGTGGGGCGCCAACATGGCCGAGATGCATCCCATCCTGTGGTCGCGCATCACCGACCGGCGTCTGACCCACTCCAAGATGAAAGTGGTGAACCTGTCGGTGTACGGCAACATGTCCTCCGATATCGCCGACCTGGAAATCATTTTCGCGCCCAGCGGCGACCTAGCGATCCAGAACTACATCGCTCGCGAGATCGTCAAACGCGACGCCATCGACCACGATTTCGTCAAGAAGCACACCGTGTTCGCCACTGGCCCCTACGACATCGGCTATGGCTTCCGCCCCAAGGACGCCGAGAAATATCACTCAGCCGCCGAGATGGAAATCGTCAAAAACGAGAAGGTGCGTGTGCTCGACAAATGGGAAGCCATCGCCCAGCGCAAGAAGGAGGGCGAGGTGGTGGAGCAGAAGAGCACCGGTTCCGCGATGAAGGATTGGGCGATCAGTTTCGAGGATTTCAAGGCCGGTCTGGAGCCTTACACACTGGATTTCGTGGCCGAAGTCGCCAAGGGTGACCCGGACGAGTCGATGGCTGATTTCAAAGCCAAGTTGCAACAATTGGCCGACCTCTACTGTGACAAAGGCCGCAAGGTCGTGTCCTACTGGACCATGGGTTTCAACCAGCACCAGCGTGGTTCTTGGGTCAACGAGCAGGCCTACATGAACCATTTGCTCACCGGTCGCCAGTGCAAGCCCGGCAACGGCGCTTTCTCTCTGACCGGCCAGCCTTCCGCATGCGGCACGGCGCGTGAAGTGGGCACCTTCGCCCACCGTCTGCCTTCCGACATGGTGGTGATGAACCCGAAACACCGGGCGATTTCCGAGAAGCTTTGGAAGCTGCCGGCCAAGACCATCAATCCGCAGATGGGCAGCCACTTTGTCAAGATCATGCGCGATCTGGAAGACGGCAATATCCTGTTCTCCTGGACCCAGGTGAACAACCCCTGGCAGAACACCGCCAACGTCAACCACTGGATCAAGGGCGCGCGCGAGATGAACAACTTCATCGTCGTCGCCGATGCCTATCCTGGCGTTTCCGCCAAGGTGGCCGACCTGATCCTGCCCGCAGCCATGATCAACGAGAAATGGGGCGCTTATGGCAACGCCGAGCGTCGCACCCAGGTCTGGCGCCAGCAGATTCTGCCTCCCGGCCAGGCGCGAGGTGACTTGTGGATGACGCTGGAATTGTCCAAGCGTTTCAAGCTCAAGGATGTCTGGGGCGAGCAGAAGATTCCGGGCCTGAAGGCCGACGGTTTCGAAGATGGCAAGCTGCCCAGCGTGCTCGATGAAGCGGTGAAGATGGGCTACACGCCGGAATCCACGCTCTACGACGTGCTGTTCGCCACCCCGGAGAACAAAAAGTACAAGTGGCCCGACAATGCCGTCGCCAGCGGCCACGGCAACCATATCGCCGATCTTCTCAAGGACGGCTGGTTCCCCGAGAAGGCGCTGTTCGAGGAATACCGCCAGTTCGGCAATGGCAAGGCGCATGACCTGGCGCCGTTCGATGTCTATCACGGCGCCAGAGTGCGTGGCCTGAAATGGCCTGTCGTCGAGAAGGATGGCAAGTGGGTGGAAACCCAATGGCGCAACAACGAAGAGTACGACCCCTACGTCAAGAAAGGTTCGGGCTTCGACTTCTACGGCAACAATGGCCAGAAGATGATGACGGGCGACCTGGACAAGAACAGCGGTCCCGACAAGACCGTGGACATCTCCGGCAAGGCCAAGATCTACTTCCGACCCTATGCCTCGCCAGTCGAGAAACCGGACGCCAACTACGACCTCTGGCTGTGTACCGGTCGAGTGCTGGAACACTGGCACTCCGGCACCATGACTCGCCGCGTGCCCGAACTGCACCGCGCCGTGCCCAACGCCGTGTGCTGGATTCATCCCAAGGATGCCGAAGCCAAGGGCCTCAAGCGCAACGATCTGGTCTGGATCGAGTCGCGCCGCGGCAAGGTCAAGGTTCGCCTGGAAACCGGTGGCCGCAACCGCATGCCGCGCGGAATGGTCTACGTGCCCTGGTTCGACGAGGGTGTGCTGATCAACAAGGTCACCCTCGACACGACTTGTCCGCTCTCGAAAGAGACCGATTACAAGAAGTGCTCGGTGAAGATCTACAAGGCGTGATGTAGAAAGTTAACCTTTTCCCCCCTCTGGGCTAACCAGCGACCAGGCAGGCGTTATTGCCAGCTTGGTCGATTGGCCGGCTGTTCTACCAGAGGGTCGGGGTGAGGGGGCGGTACACGTTTCCTCACCCCGGCCTGAACCAGTACTTGTTTAATGGATGAAAGAAATGGCAGACCAGGGCCCTAGTGGCCTGACTTCTTCCCGCCGTGATTTTCTGGTGAAGTTGGCGCAAGGCGCCGCGATCGCCGGTACCGGTGGACTCTTGTGGGGCTACATGCTGCGCAACGAAGCGCGCGCCGCTCCTTACGCCCTGCGTCCGCCTGGGGCGCTGGCGGAGAATGACTTCAACGCAGCTTGCATCAAGTGTGGACAATGCGTGATCGACTGCCCGCCTCTTATCCTGAAACTGGAGCCGGCCGGCGGCGCCTTACCCATCGGCATGCCGTTTTTCGAGCCACGTACCGGTGCTTGCATCATGTGCCCGGACATCCCCTGCATGAAGGCCTGTCCAACCGGCGCGCTGTCGCCCAAGTTGAAGCGCATCGAGGATGCGCGCATGGGGCTGGCGGTGATCGACATCGAAAATTGCCTGTCCTACAAGGGCTTGCGTTGCGAAATCTGCCACCGCGAATGTCCGATCAAGGGCAAGGCCATCACCCTGGAAACGCATCCGCGGCAGACTTCCAGGCACGCCATGTTCATCCCGCTGGTGCATTCCGATGCCTGTACCGGCTGCGGTATCTGCGAGAAAGCCTGCCCCACCGATATTGCCGCCATCCGCATTTTGCCGCACAAGTTGGTGCAGGGAAGAATCGGCGAGCACTACCGCCTCGGCTGGACTTTCGATACCGAGATTACGAAGGACTTCAAACCGGCCGAGGCGTTGCCCGCCGCCGCGCCGGATGCTCCCGTGCCCAAGACGGCGCCGGGCATGGATTACCTGAATGAGGGTGGAATATGAGCCCCCCCGATAACACCGCTTCGCGGCGTTCTCCCCCAGACGGGGCCAAGAAACACTTGGGGCGGCCCGGCGAGTTTCTTGAGAGCGCGCAGCCTCCCTTCAGCGGGGCCGATACCCAGGCTTCCATGGACAAGGTCCACAACCTTTCCGGGGGCGCCCGGGTGTGGTCTTGGCGTTACATTGTGCTGCGGCGGCTTACCCAGGTTGGTTTCCTGCTGTTGTTTTTCGGTACGGCACACTGGGGCTGGCAAGTGGCGAAAGATGTGCCGCTCCTGGCCGGCAACTTGTCGGCATCCAAGTTCATCGGCCTGATTCCCCTGACCGACCCCTTCGCCGCCTTGCAGATATTTCTGACTGGCCACGTCCTCGAACAGGAAAGCCTGATCGGCGCGGCCATTGTGCTGGGTATCTACCTCCTGATCGGCGGTCGCGTGTTCTGTTCCTGGGTCTGCCCGGTGAATGTGGTGACTGACGCCGCCGGCTGGTTGCGCAACAAGATGGGTATACAGGCGCTTTTCCACTTGCCTCGCTCGCTGCGCTACTTCGTATTGCTTGCCGCATTGATCATCACGGTCGTTACCGGGTTGGCCGCTTTCGAGTGGGTGAGCCCGATTGGCATGATGCACCGAGAAATCATCTTCGGCCTCGGCTTGGGTTTTACCGCGCTGCTGGCGATCTTCCTGTTCGACTTGCTGATCCTGAAACATGGCTGGTGTGGCCATCTTTGTCCGCTTGGGGCTTTCTACAGTCTCATCGGCAAGACGTCCCTGGTTCGGGTGCGTTTCGACAAGAACACCTGCACGCATTGCGGCGAGTGCGCCAAGATTTGTCCGGAGCCGCAGGTGCTCAATCTGAAGAAGCTGGATGAACGTGGTTATGTGTTTTCCGGTGAATGCAGCAACTGTGGTCGCTGCTCGCCGATTTGCCCCGAAGGAAGTCTGAAGTTCGATTTCAAACCCCTGATCCGCAGCCACAATGTGCAGGCGGACGCCATTGCCGTTCAAAGGAGGACGAAATGAGGAAGACCTTGCTATTGAGTGCTGTACTGGCCTCTCTCTTGTCCCTGCCCGCTATCGCGGTACAGGACCAGGCCATCTCCGAGGATTCTCTCGGTTTATACAATTCCAGTGTCTATGAAGTTCTCGATCCGGCTGTTGTCAATTATGGCGGTGGCGACCCTGGCTCGAACAAGCGTGTTGCCAGATCATATAACTCGGCGCCACCCATGATTACGCACACCACCAAAGACATGGTGCCTATCACGCGTGACTTCAACCTGTGCAAGGACTGCCATGTTCAACCGGACCTGCTTGGCCAAAAGATCACGCAGGGTATGCCGATTCCCGCGCCCGCCAGCCACTACGTCAATGTGAAGAAGGGCGATCTATACATGGGGCGCTGGAACTGTATGCAGTGTCATGCGCCACAGGCCAAGGTGGATGTTCTGGTGAAAAGCACCTTCCAGAAGGCGAAGTAACCGCCTACCGTTGCGTCCATCCTCGCCGCCTCCACCCGTTAGCGGGTGGCGTGGTGGCTACGGGTAAAATAGCCGGCCTCGCAAAGGCCGGCTTTTTTATGAACGCACAACCGATAGTTCACATTCTGTTTCCCGCTCCGCTGAATCTCGGACCGGGAAAAATCCGCCTGCTGGAAGCCATTCACAGCACGGGTTCGCTATCCGGCGCCGCTCGGAAATTGCATATTTCCTATCGCCGCGCCTGGGATATGCTGGATTCACTCAACCGGAATTGCCCAGTGCCACTGGTTGAAACCGCCACCGGTGGAGTAAGGGGTGGGGGAGCCAAGCTCACCATGCAAGGGATTGTGTTGCTTGAGCGTTATCGCGAACTGGAAGCGAGCGTGAAGTCGCTGGTCACGGCCGAGGCGGCGGACCTGATGAAACTGTTTGAAACATGATGCGAAAGGCGGCTGTGGGCCGCCTGGATTATTCGTCAGCCGGTTTTTCGGCGCCTTTCAGCGTGGGGAGGTCGATCTGTTTGGCCGGTGAAACGGTGGAGATCGCATGCTTGAAGATCGCCTGCACCGCCTGATCGTTACCGCGCAACAAGACCATGTACTGGTCGAACGATTCGATCTTGCCGACCAATTTGATGCCGTTGACCAGAAACACCGAGCAATGCACGTGCTCTTTGCGCAGGGTGTTGAGGAAAACGTCTTGAAGATTCTGGCGCTCGCTCATGGTAATTTCGCTGGAGTGAATTTTGACGGCGCATCATAGCATGCGCGCGTGAAAGCACTTCGCACCGGCTTTCAAGGCCGACAAGACTTCCCCATCTACGTGCAGGAAAACTCCATTACTACCTCTATGAAATACAAGGATTACTACCAGATACTCGGCGTGGCGCGAGATGCCAGCAAAGAAGAGATCAAAAAAGCCTATCGGCGCATGGCGCGCAAATACCACCCTGATGTTTCCAAGGAAGTGGGCGCCGAGGAGAAATTCAAGGAAGTCAACGAGGCCAACGAGGTGCTGAGCGATGCGGAAAAACGTGCCGCTTACGACCAGCTTGGCACCTCCTACCGGCCCGGCCAGGACTTCCGTCCACCGCCGGGTTGGGCGGGCGGTGCGGATGGAGGGGATTTTTCCGATCTGTTCTCGCAACTGTTCGGTGGACGCCAACAGGCTGGAGCCGGTCGTCGTCATGGTTTCCATGGCGGCGGCGCGGCGCCGGCCGGGCAGGACGTTGAAGCCAGCCTCACGCTGACTCTGGAAGAGGCCTACCACGGTGTGGAAAAGCATTTGAGCCTGTCCGCGCGGGATGGCACTCGCGATGTGAAGTTGCGCGTGCCGGCGGGCGCCTTGTCGGGCAAGCGCCTGCGTGTCCCCGGCAAGGGGCAGCGCTCACCTTATGGCGGCGCGGCGGGCGATCTCTATCTGGTGATCCAGATCGCGCCCAATGCGCGGTATCGCCTGGAGAACAAGGACATCTACCTGGATACGCCGATTGCGCCTTGGGAAGCCGCGCTGGGCACCGCCATCACCGTGCCGACGCTGAACGGCAACGTGCGGGTGAAAGTGCCGGTCGGTACACGTAGTGGACAGAAGTTGCGTCTGTCCGGGCGTGGTATGCCGGTTAGCGGTGGGGCGGGGGATTTCTATGTGCAGTTGCAGGTTGTGTTGCCCGCAACATTGAGCGAAGCGGAGCGGGCGCTCTATGAGCAGCTTGCCAAGATGGCTGACTTCGATCCGAGGCCGGATTTTCCGAAGGAATGAGGCGTCGGGTTACGGCGCCCCGCGCCTAACCCGACCTGCGACTACTCGATCTTGGCGGTGGCGGCCAGTTCCCGCACCAGTTTGCCGATCTGTTGTTGCTGGAGCTGGCCAGCGATGCGGTTCTTGATTTTTTCGTAGTCGGGGAAGTCCAGTTTGCGGGTTTCTTCCAGCCGGATGACGTGCCAGCCGAAGCGGGTTTGCACCGGGTTCTTGGTGATCTCGCCTTTCTTGAGGTCGACCATCGTCTGGGCGAATTCCGGGACCAGATTGGCCGGCAGCACCCATCCCAGATCGCCACCGTTGCCGGCAGAAGTGTCCTTGGAGTATTTCTTGGCCAGATCCTCGAACTTGGCTTTCTTGCGCGCATTCAGCTTGGCAAGCATTTCCTTGGCTTCTTTTTCGCTGTTCACCAGGATATGGCGCGCGCGGTATTCGGTTTCACCCGCTTTTTCTTTGGCATTTTCGTACTCCGCCTTGACCGTCTCGTCCGTGATCGGGTGGGCGCGCAGGTAATCCTCCAGCGCCGCGCGGCCGAGCAGTTCCATCTTCTGGAACTCCAGGGCGGCCGCCACGGTGGGATTCTTGTCCAGGCCCTTCTTCACCGCTTCCTGAGCGAGCAGTGTGGCGGTCACCGCGCCTTCCTTGATCGCGTCATCGGTCAGCGACTCGGGCGGCATGTTGCGCTTGACGCGGTTTTGCCGGATGAAGCTGGCGTACAGACCGGGAACGGCCTCGCCGTTGACCACGGCCAGCGGCTTGTCGGCGGCGTCGGGTGCGGCCGCCGCTTGCACCGGAAGTGCGCAGCAAGCAATCAAGAAAGAGAGCAGTCGAGCGTTTTTCATGGGTTCCCCAGGGGTTGGTGTGGTCGTGTCGGAGTGCGAGCTTGCGTGCAAGTTCCGCGGGCTAAAGTTCGCCGGGTGCCAGGGCGGTGATGGAAAGCGCATGAATACGGGTGGTCATCAGGTCACCCAGAGCCTGGTAGATGGCGCGATGGCGAGCCATGCTGTTTTGTCCCGTGAAGGCGGCGGCAATCAGGGTGAGTTGATAATGGCCGCCACCCGATCTGGCGCCGGCATGGCCCGCGTGCAGCGCGGATTCGTCGACGATTTCGATGTGCTCGGGCACCAGCACGGCCAGGCGTTGTTTCATTTCGCTGATCGTATCGCTCATTTAAGTAGCCTCATGGCAACACCTTCTTGAATGGTTTGACGCTGACTTGGGCATAAACGCCGGCGGCCACGTAGGGGTCGGCGGCGGCCCAGGCTTGCGCGGCTTCCAGGCCGTCGAAGGCGGCGACGATCAGGCTGCCGCTGAAGCCGGCCGGGCCGGGGTCGGGACTGTCGATGGCCGGAAACGGGCCGGCCAGCAACAGACGGCCGTCATCCTTGAGCTGATTGAGTCGCGCGAGATGGTCCGGGCGAGCGGCGAGACGTTTGTCCAGGCTGTCCGGAACATCCTCGGCGACGATTGCGTAGAACAGATTCATTCCTCTTCCTTGATATGCCGTGACAGATACAGGGTCTGGCCGATGATGAACAGCAGCATCAGCCCCAGCGAGCCGAACATCTTGAAGTTCACCCAGGCATCGGTGGAGTAGTGCATCGCCACCCACAGGTTGGCGATGCCCATCAGCGTGAAGAAGCCGACCCAGCCGAAGTTGAGCCGGGTCCAGACCGCGTCGGGCAGCGACACGTTCTTTTCCATCATCAGGCGGATCAGGTTGCGTTCGAACAGGATCGGCGCCAGCCCCAAAGAGAGCGCGAAGATCCAATAAAGCACGGTCGGCTTCCACTTGATGAAGGTTTCGTCATGCAGGAACAGGGTGGCGCCGCCGAAAACCACGATCAGCACCAGCGATACCCACAACATGGTTTCCACCTTGCGGTGGCGCAGCCACACCCAGGCAATCTGGCCGAAACTGGCGACGATGGCGACCAGCGTGGCCAGGAATACGCCTGGCTTGGCGCCGCCGTCGAGGATGATGCCGAGCGCGGCCAGCCAGGCGGTGGCGCTTTCGGGGTTCTTTTCGCCCACTTGGTAGGCGGCGAAAAACAGGATGATGGGAAACAGATCGAAGAGAATCTTCACGGGGGGCGGGGTCGGGTAGGAAGGCGAAGGGGGAGGGCGGCGGGCATTTTGCTATGATTGCCGGCCGCGTCACAAGTAAGAGTGTCCCAAGTCAGTATGCCGGTCTACGATCTCCACAGTCATTCCACCGCTTCCGATGGCGTACTTTCGCCCGGTGAACTGGTACGGCGCGCAGCGGAACAGGGGGTGAACTTTCTGGCGTTGACCGATCACGACGACTTGCGTGGCCTGGCCGAGGCGCGCGCCACGGCGGAAGCGCATGACATCGAGGTGGTGGCCGGCGTGGAAGTCTCGATTACCTGGCGCAACTCCACCGTGCATATTGTCGGCCTGCGCGTCGATCCCGGCGCCGAACTCCTGGCCGACGGCCTTTACCGGAATCGTGCCGGCCGCGCCGCGCGGGCGGAGCGAATGGCGGATGATCTGGCGCGTTTGGGGATTGCCGGCGCCCTGGAAGGGGCTTATGCCTTTGCCGGCAACAAGGATTTGATCGGCCGCACTCACTTTGCTCGTTTCCTGGTGGCAAGCGGCGTGGTGAAAGATGTGAAAACCGTGTTCAAGAAGTATCTGGTCAAGGGAAAACCCGGTTATGTACACCACGACTGGGCCAGTCTCGCCGATGCGCTTGCCTGGATACGCGCGGCCGGTGGCCAGTCCGTGCTGGCGCATCCCGGCCGTTACCACTTCGGCCGCGAGCGAATGCGCGACTTCCTGAAAGAATTCAAGGAACTCGGCGGCGATGCCATCGAAGTGGTTACCGGCAGTCATGCCGCCGATCAGATGCCGGCCTATGCCGATCTGGCGGTGGAGTTCGATTTTCTCGCTTCGGTCGGGTCCGACTTCCACGCTCCCGGCGAAGGCGGCCGCGAACTGGGCCGGCTGCTGCCGCTGCCGCTGCGTTGCCGACCGGTGTGGGAGGCATGGTAGACATGGCGCGCGTTCTCGATATTCACCCCGACAATCCGCAACCACGCTATCTGAGCGAAGCGGTAAAGCTCCTGCGCCAGGGCGGCGTGATGGTCTATCCCACCGATTCCTGCTACGCCATCGGCTGCATGATCGGCAACAAGGACGGCATGGCCGCCATCCGCCAGATCCGTGAGGTCGACGAGAAACACCACTTCACCCTGATCTGCCGCGATCTCTCGGAAATCGCCCGCTATGCGCGGGTGGACAACAGTCAGTACCGCTTCCTCAAGGCCGCCACACCAGGGGGCTATACGTTCATTCTGGAAGCGACCCGTGAAGTGCCGCGCCGGCTGCTGCACCCCAAGCGCAGCACCATCGGCCTGCGTGTGCCCGACCACAAGGTCATCGCCGCGCTGCTGGAAGAACTGAACGAACCCATTCTGTCGATGACCCTGCAACTGCCCGGCCACGAATACCCGCTCAATGACCCGGACGACATCATCGACTGTCTGGATAACCGGGTGGAGGTAATTCTGACCTGCGGCTATTGCGGTATTGAACCCACCACGGTGATCGACCTCTCCGGCCCGGTGCCGGAACTGATTCGCCAGGGTACCGGCGATGTCGCGCGTCTTGGGTTGCAATAGTCCAGTGTCGGGAGCGCATATTTATGCCCATGAAAGTCAAAGACCTCATCGAACTGCTTGTGGTCGATGGTTGGGTTCAGGTAAGGCAGCGTGGTAGCCATCGCCAGTACCACCACCCCGCCAAGCCGGGCACGGTAACCGTGGCTGGTAAAGCCAATGTGGAAGTTCCGCCGGGAACGCTCAGTAGTGCCCTGAAACAGGCGGGTCTGAAAAAGTGAGGAAAGTCATGAAATATCTGGTTGTCATCGAACAAGGCCCGTCCAGCTATGGTGCGTATGTCCCCGATTTGCCTGGATGTGTCGCGGTGGGGGAAAGCCAGGCTGAAGTCATGGAACTCATCCATGAGGCGATCGAGTTTCACCTGGAAGGCATCCGGGAAGAAGGGCTTGCCGTTCCGCAACCGCATTCCTACAGCGAGTTGGTTGAGGTTCATGCCTGAGTATTCGGTTCGTGGCTTCCTCGCCACCTGGCAACTTCAATAACCATTACGAGCCCCCCGTGGAACTCAACCTCATCCAGAAAATCTCCATCTTCGCGCTGCCGGTGCTGTTCGCCATCACCCTGCACGAAGCGGCGCACGGCTACGCGGCACTGAAATTCGGCGACCGCACCGCGCAACTGCTCGGGCGCATCAGCCTGAATCCGATTCGCCATATCGACCTGGTCGGCACCATCATCGTGCCGATCGCCATCCTGCTGCTCACCAAGCTCTCGGGCGGGGCCGGCATTCTGTTCGGCTGGGCCAAGCCGGTGCCGGTGAATTTCAATCAACTGCACCGTCCCAAGCAGGACATGCTCTGGGTGGCCGCCGCCGGGCCGGGGGCCAATCTGCTGATGGCCTTGATCTGGGCTGGCATGATCAAGCTGGCTTTGGCCATGCCGGGCTCGCCGGTCGCCATGCCGCTGGCTTTGATGGGCGCGGCCGGCATCTTCATCAACGCGGTGCTGATGGCGCTCAACCTGATTCCCCTGCCGCCGCTGGACGGTGGCCGCATCGCCGTCAGCCTGCTGCCGACGCCGCTGGCCATCAAGTTGTCGCATGTCGAGCCCTACGGCATTTTCATTCTGCTTGGCCTGATGTTCCTCGGCGTGCTCGGCATGCTGATCTGGCCGCTGATCCAGTCCATCATCGAACTCGCCGCTTTCCTGTTCGGCCTGAATCCGATCAAACTCCTCGCCCTCATTCAAATCGTCCTCAACTAGAGAAACCATGTACGCAGACCGCGTTCTCTCCGGCATGCGCCCTACCGGCAGCCTGCACCTCGGCCACTACCACGGCGTCCTGAAAAACTGGATTCAACTCCAGCACGAATACGAATGCCTGTTCTTCGTCGCCGACTGGCATGCGCTCACCACGCAGTACGACAACCCGCGCGGCATCGAGGAGGCGACCTGGCAGATGGTGATCGACTGGCTCGCGGCCGGGGTCGACCCGTCCAAGGCCACGTTGTTCATCCAGTCACAGGTGATCGAACACGCGGAACTGCACTTGCTGCTGTCCATGATGACCCCGTTGGGCTGGCTGGAGCGGGTGCCCACCTACAAGGACCAGCAGGAAAAGCTCAGCGAGAAAGACCTCTCCACCTACGGTTTCCTCGGCTACCCGCTCCTGCAAAGCGCCGACATCCTGATCTACCGCGCCAACCAGGTGCCGGTGGGCGAGGATCAGGTGCCGCACATCGAGTTCTCGCGTGAGATCGCGCGCCGTTTCAACCACCTCTACGGCAAAGAGCCGGGCTACGAAGAAAAGGCTGAGGCGGCGGTGAAGAAGCTGGGTGGCAAGAAGGCCAAGCTCTATGAGGAACTGCGCACCCGTTACCAGCAGGCCGGTGACGATGCCGCCCTTGATTCAGCTCGCGCCATGCTGGGCGAGACCCAGAACCTGTCGCTGGGCGACAAGGAACGCCTCTACGGCTATCTGGAAGGCGGCGGCAAGATGATCCTCACCGAGCCGGAGGCCCTGCTCACGGTGGCATCGAAAATGCCCGGCCTGGACGGGCAGAAGATGTCCAAGTCCTATAACAACACCATTTCCCTGCGCGAAGAACCGGATCAGGTGGGCAAGAAGATCCGCACCATGCCCACCGACCCGGCGCGCGGACGTCGCACCGACCCGGGCGACCCGGAAAAATGCCCGGTGTGGCAGTTGCATCAGGTTTATTCCGGCGACGACGTACGTGCCTGGGTGCAACAGGGCTGCCGCAGCGCCGGTATCGGTTGCCTGGAATGCAAGCAGCCGGTGATCGACGCCATGCTGAAAGAACTGGCGCCGATTCAGGAACGCGCCCGCGCCTACATGGAAGAGCCGGACGTGGTGAAGAACATCATCGCCGACGGCTGCGAGAAGGCACGCGACCTGGCGCGCGAGACCATGCGCGACGTGCGCGAGTCCATGGGCCTCAACTACGGTTGAGTCGCCTTCCCGGCCTCGATGAGGGCATCCGCTCCCCGCTTGACTTCGGGTGGTGAGTTGGCGAATTCATCCCCGGCCGGGCCGTGGTCATCCGAACCGCCGCGTGATCGGGTGCCGGCTGGCGGGCCTGGGTATGAGGCGTTTGCGGCACAGGAATGAACGTGGGAAAGCCCTGAAATCAGGGTGGTGCGCAAGGCGGAATAACGAAAGTTCTACTACGAAGGTAGTGCAATAACGTGGAACCGTTCCACGTTTTCTACGACACTACACCCCCCACTTTTTTGCCACGGATGCCGATTCAATGCACCACGTTCCGCCCTGGCCCGAAATCGACACCATCCTGCTGGATATGGATGGCACCTTGCTCGACCTGCATTACGACAACCATTTCTGGCAGGTCTATGTCCCGGAGAAATTCGCCGAGAAGCATGGCATCGAGCCGGTGGCGGCGCATGCCGAGTGCTTCCGTCGCTACAACGCCAAGGCCGGCACGCTCGATTGGTATTGCGTCGATTACTGGAGCGAGCAGCTCGAACTGGACATCGTCCGCCTCAAGGAAGAACTGGCCCATCTCATCCAGGTGCATCCCGATGTGACCGAGTTTCTGTCGCAACTCCGAGTGGCAGGCAAGCGTGTGGTGCTGGTGACCAATGCCCACCACAAGAGCCTCAATCTGAAAATGGACCGCACCGGCCTGGCGGTGCATTTCGACGCCCTGTACACCTCGCATGCATTCGGCCTGGCCAAGGAAGATCCGGCCTTCTGGGCCGCGCTGCGCGAAGTGGAGGCGTTCGACCCCGCGCGCTGCCTCCTGGTGGACGACAGCCTCCCGGTGCTGCGTTCCGCCCGTGAGTACGGCATCGCGCATCTGTTGGCAGTGCTGCAACCCGATACCCGTCTGCCGGACAAGGAGGTGGCGGATTTCTCCGCCATCCGTCGCTTTGGTGACATCCTGCCGGTCTCTGTTGAGATGCCGCGACCATGAATGCCACCCTGCAAAAAGCCGATTTCGAATCACTACGCCGTTCCTATCTATTTTCCGGTCTGCAGGATGATGAATACCTGGAAGCACTCGGCCATGCCGCGCCGGTGCATCTGGCGCCGGGCCAGTTGTTGTTCAGCCAGGGCGACAACGTGGAGGCTTTTTACTGGGTGGCGGAAGGCATCATCAAACTGTTCCGCGCCTCGCCGCAGGGTGATGAGAAAGTGATCGAACTGGTCGGCGCCAACCGCCTGTTCGCCGAAGCGGTGCTGTTCATGGGGGGGCATTACCCGGTCAACGCCGCCGCGCAGACCCCGGTGCGCCTGGTGGCCATCAACGGCCGCGAATTCAAGGCTTGGCTGGCGCGGGATGCCAGCCGCTGCTTCAAGCTGATGGCCGGGATGAGCGCGCGGATGCACAAACTGGTCAACGAAATCGACCGCCTCACCCTCATGAAAGGCGCCGACCGCCTGCTGCAATACCTGCTCGACCACTCCGACCCGGACGAAACCGGCCGTCATAAAGTCGAACTGGAAGCCCCCAAACAGGTCATCGCCTCACGCATCGGCGTCAAACCGGAAACCCTCTCGCGTCTGCTGCACAAACTGTCCGACCAGGGTTGTATAGAAATTCAGGGGCAGACTTTGTACATGTGCGACCCGGAGGCGTTGCGCCAGATCAGGGTCGAACCCTGACGTTCCCTACAGAATCAACGCCGCCGCCACCCGTCGCCCTTCGGCGGCGAGAATGTTGTAAGTGCGGCAGGCTGCGGCGGTGTCCATGACTTCCACCCCGATGCGCGCCTTGAGCAGCCCGGCGTAGAGCGCGGGCGCGGGGAAGCGCAGGCGGGCGCCACTGCCCAGCAACACGATTTCCGGCGCGCGCATCAGCACGACATCGAAATCCTGTGCCGACAAGTCTTCGAAGCGGGAAGCCCAGGTGCCGATCACTTCATCCGGTAACACGATCAAGCTGGTTTCATGGCGCACTCTGTTTACCAGGACATGATCCGGGCCATAGCCGGTGATCTGGTTGAAGTCGGTGCCGTGGGAAAGATGTAGCTTCATGGTGAGGTAGGAGGCCCGCTTGTGGGCCGAAAGTTTACGGCGCTCGACGCTGAGCGCCCGACTCCCGTAAGATTACGCGCTTTCATGGCACCCTGCGGCAACCCCCATCCGATGGACGAATTTCCCAGAATTACTCGCTTGCCGCCTTATGTTTTCAACATCACCGGCGAACTCAAAATGGCCGCTCGGCGACGCGGCGAAGACATCATCGACTTCGGCATGGGCAATCCCGATCAGCCTACCCCGCCGCACATCGTCGAGAAGATGGTCGAGACCGCGCGCCGTGGCGATACCCACCGCTACTCGGTTTCCAAGGGCATTCCGCGTCTGCGCAAGGCCATCTGCAACTGGTACAAGGCCCGCTACGATGTGGACTTCGACCCGGAAAAAGAGGCCATCGCCACCATCGGTTCCAAGGAGGGCATCGCCCACCTGGCCCTGGCGACACTGGACCGCGGCGACATCGTGCTGGTGCCGAACCCCAGCTACCCGATCCACATCTACGGCCCGGTGATCGCCGGCGCGGATATCCGCCATCTGCCGATGACGCCGGGGGTGAATTTCTTCGAGGAAATGGAGAAGGCGATCAAGGACTTCTGGCCGAAGCCGAAGATGCTCATCCTCAACTTCCCCAGCAACCCCACCACGCAGTGCGTGGAGCTCGAATTCTTCGAGAAGGTGGTGGCGATGGCGAAGGAGTACGGCATTTTTGTGGTGCACGACATCGCCTATGCCGACATCGTGTTCGACGGCTACAAGGCGCCCTCGATCATGCAGGTGCCCGGCGCCAAGGACGTGGCGGTGGAGTTCTTCACCCTGTCCAAGAGCTACAACATGCCTGGCTGGCGGGTCGGCTTCATGGTTGGCAATGCCAAACTGTGCGCGGCCCTGGCCCGGATCAAGAGTTACCACGACTACGGCACCTTCACACCGATTCAGGTGGCCGCCATCACCGCCCTGGAAGGCCCGCAGGATTGCGTGGAAGACATCCGCCTGATGTACCAGAAACGGCGCGATGCCTTGGTCAAGGGTTTGAATGATGTGGGTTGGCATGTGAAGGCCCCGAAGGCGACCATGTTCCTGTGGACGCCGATTCCCGAGCCTTACGCGCACATGAAATCCCTGGAGTTCTCGAAGAAAGTGCTGGCCGATGCCAAGGTGGCGGTCAGCCCCGGGGTCGGCTTCGGCGATTATGGCGACGACCATGTGCGTTTCGCCCTGATCGAAAATGAAATGCGTACCCGCCAGGCCATCCGCGGCCTGCGCGACATGTTCAAAAAAGATGGATTGCTGAAATGAAACCAATCAACGTAGGCCTGCTCGGTATCGGTACCGTCGGCGGTGGCACTCATGCCGTTCTCACCCGCAACCAGGAAGAAATCACCCGCCGCGCCGGCCGTCCCATCCATATCGTCGCCGTCGCCGATCGCAACGTCGAACGCGCCCGTGAATTGGTCGGCGCCGATGTGACGGTGACCGACGACGCCTTCAGCTTGGTTAAAGACCCGAACATCGACATCATCGTCGAACTCATCGGCGGCTATACCACCGCGCTCGATCTGGTGCTGATGGCCATCGAAAACGGCAAGCATGTGGTCACTGCCAACAAGGCGCTGCTCGCCGTGCACGGCAACGAGATTTTTGCCGCCGCCCAGAAGAAGGGCGTGATGGTCGCCTTCGAGGCTGCCGTCGCCGGTGGCATTCCCATCATCAAGGCGCTGCGCGAGGGCCTCTCCGCCAACCGCATCCAGTGGCTGGCCGGCATCATCAACGGCACCACCAACTTCATCCTGTCCGAGATGCGCGACAAGGGCTTGTCGTTCGAGACGGTACTCAAGGAAGCGCAAAAGCTCGGCTACGCCGAGGCCGACCCGACCTTCGACATCGAAGGCATCGACGCCGCCCACAAGGCCACCCTGATGGCCTCCATCGCCTTCGGCATCCCGGTGCAGTTCGACAAGGCCTATGTGGAAGGCATCAACAAACTGGATGCCATCGACATCAAATACGCCGAACAACTCGGCTACCGCATCAAACTACTCGGCATCGCCAAGCGCCAGGCCACAGGCGTGGAATTGCGCGTACATCCCACCCTGATCCCGACCAAGCGCCTGATCGCCAACGTCGAAGGCGCCATGAACGCCGTCCTGGTGCAAGGCGATGCTGTCGGCGCCACCCTCTACTACGGCAAGGGCGCCGGCGCCGAGCCCACCGCCAGCGCCGTGATCGCCGACCTTGTCGATGTCACCCGCCTCGCCACCGCAGACCCGCAGAACCGCGTGCCGCACCTCGCCTTCCAGCCGGATCAGCTCTCCGACCTGCCGATCCTGCCCCTGGAAGAAGTGGAAACCGCCTGCTACCTGCGCCTACGCGCGCTCGACAAACCCGGCGTCCTCGCCGACGTCACCCGTATCCTGGCCGACCTGAACATCTCCATCGAAGCCATGATCCAGAACGAGCCGGCCGAAGGCGAAGAGCAGGCCGACGTCGTTCTGCTCACCCACGTCGCCCGCGAAAAAGACATCAACGCCGCCATCCACAAGATCGAGACGCTGGCGTCCATCCACGGCAAGGTCACGCGGATTCGCATGGAAGCGTTGAACGGGTAAGGAGCAGCCATGAGCGACCTGCGGCAGAAAACCAAGACGTTCTACAACGCGCTGGATTGGAACAAGCCGGTCACTTTTGGCGATCTCAAGCTGATCAAGGAGACGGTGTCTGCCGATCTCTACGTGGAGAATCTGCACGGCACGGCGGGAGGCAATGACCGTATTGGTGACCTCGCCTATGAGATCGAACTTCAGGAAAGTGCCGGCTCCTATCTATTCACCGGCAATCGCGGCACCGGCAAGACCACAGAACTGCTGCGCCTGGCGGGCTTGCTCAAACAATCCGGATGCGAAGTTCTTTATGTGGACATGGGCGAGTACATCGACCTCACCAGTCCGCTGGAGCCCACGGATTTTCTGATTACTCTCATGGGTGCCCTCTCTGAGAAAGTGGCCGAACGCCTGGGGATAGACCCCGCCCGAGAGAACTGGTGGGAACGCATCTGGCATTTTCTGCAAACCGATGTGCAGATCAAGGAAGTCAGCCTGGGCGTGACGGATGGCGTCAGCCTCAAGGCCGCCTTGGCGCTGGACCCGACTTTCAAGCGGCTGTTGCAGGAAAAGACACGCGGCTATTTGTCCAAAATTGTCGAACTGGCGCGCGCCTATGCCCTGGAAATCGTCAACCTGGTGCGGACGGAACGCGCTGACGCGGGCAGAAAGATCGTCCTGATCGCCGATTCCGTCGAGCGCCTGGGCGGCAGCAGCGCGGGCGAGGACATTCGCAAGGTCTTCCGTAGCGCGGCGGTGCTCTTCGACGACCATGCGGACAAGCTTCGTTTCACCGGCCTGAACGTGGTCTACACCGTGCCGCCCTTCCTTGCCGCCGTTTCTGAAGGCGGGTTGTCCACCTATGCCGGTGGCCAGATATACGCCTTGCCCAGCGTGCATATCTACGAAGGCTGTCCCGTACCCGGACAACCCTGCCAGCCCAGCGAACGCGGGCTGGTCGTGATGCGAACCATCGTCGCCAAGCGCTATCCGGGCTGGGCCGAGTTCTTCAGCGAAGCGCAGTTGAATCAACTGGCGCTCAGTTCCGGCGGCGACCTGCGCGACTATTTCCGGATGCTCCGGAACTGTCTGGTGCGGGCCGGGCAAAGCCAGTTCCGGGTTACGGATGGCGCCGTGCGAGACGCGGAATACGCTGTGCGCGCCGACATGCTGCCTCTGGCGGAAGACGACCGCGAATGGTTGCGGAAAATCACGCTGACCCATGAATGCAAGCTGCCCAGCCTGGACAAACTCCCGGACCTGGCTCGCCTGATTCACGGCAAGCGGGTACTCAACTACCGCAACGGTGAAAACTGGTACGACGTCCATCCGCTGATCCGCAAGGATGTCGGCGTGGAAGAAGTCCCCGCCGCCTGACATGGCGGACTACGAGTCGGCGCTGGAGACCATCTGGCGCGATCTCCGGCAGCACCTGGAATGGGCAGACGGCTTCCTCCTCGTCCTGCTCTACACCCGTCACCCCACACCCGCCCGCGAACTCCTGCGCCGCGCCGAAAGCCTGCTGCAAACGCGTGGCCTCGAACCCCTGCTATTGCGTCCCCGCGACACCGCCCAGGCCCACGCCATCGTGCAGACTGTGATCGCCGCCCGCCCCGAACCCGGCGGCGAGCGCCCGGCCATCTGGCTGGACTTGTGGGACCGCTCCAGTGACGCCGAATGGCAGGCCCAGCGCTACGAAATCCTCGCCCGCCTGAATGAGCGCCGTTTCCTGCTGGAACAGAAGGTGGGCCGGCCCCTGGTCCTGATCCTGCCGGAGGATGACCGGGCCCGGATGCACATCCTGGCGCCGGATTTGTGGACGGTGCGAGCCTACAGCATGGGTTTGCCAGTGCCCGAAATGGCGGTCGACTTATTCCAGGAGGAGTTGGGATCTATCCAGCCTCTTGCTGAAGCTGTGCACCCGCTTCCAAATCTTGCCGAAATCGAATGGCGGCGATTGTTAGCCGTGGTTCCTGAGCAAGAACATGCCATCCGACTAAATCCACGGGATGGTGTTGCGGCCAGTCAAGCGGCATTGGAGCGCGGTGCAATTGCCGAAGCTATTTCGTATGCAGAAATCGCCTTATCAATTGCGCGTGCCAGGCTGGCAGCTAGCCATGACGACATCCACCTTAAGAGTGAATTGGCTTACATCCTTGGCGCTGTGGGAGCCGCACGTAAAGCATCCGGTAACATCAGCGAGGCGCGTGAAGCTTGCCAAGAGAGTCTGGAATTGGCGCGGCAAGCAAGAGAAATTTCTGGTGACACCGCGCCGGTGTTATTTCAATTGCTCTCTTCGCTCGACAACATTGGAGAAATTCAGCTTACTTCAGGCTGCCTGGGAAAGGCGCGATTGACGTTCTTGGAGAGCCTGGACATTGCCCGCAAGTTGCAACAGATTCAGGGCCTTGCCGCGTTGGCCTCGACTCATCTGCTCCCTACCGCGCTCGAAAATGTGGGCTGGGCCAATCTTGCTCTGGGTGACTTTCATGCAGCGCGAGCCGCTTATTCCGAACAGGTGCAACTCGCTCGCACAGAGCGGCAGGCGGAGGGTGATACGCCATCGTCTATCAGAGCGTTATCCGTGGCCTTGAATAATCTAGGTCGTGCCTGCCGCAATTTGGGTGACATGGAGACCGCGCGATCCGTACTTTCGGAAGGCCTGGAACTTAGCCGTCTCTTTCTGGAAGCGAGGGGGGATTTGCCTCTCGCTTTGCATGACATCGCGTTGTCGCTGTACTACGTTGGCTCGTTGGCGAGCGATCTTGGTAGTTACTCCGATGCCCACACAGCTTTCCAGGAAGGCGCCGAACTCGCCGCCCGTCTGGTAGCCTTGCAGCCCGATCATCCCGGCTACCGCAAACTGCAAGCGCAGTTCCAGGCGGAACTGGAGAAATTACCGCTGTAGGATGTGGTGAGCGCAGCGAACCGCATCAACCCCGCTGTCGATGCGGTTCGTCCCTCACCGCATCCTACGAATTCAATACGAACCTGAACCGACCATGAAATACCTCTCCACACGCGGCCAAGCGCCCAAGCAATCTTTCCTGCAAATTCTCCTGGGCGGCCTGGCGCCGGATGGGGGGCTTTATCTGCCGGAAACCTATCCGCATTTCTCCGCCGTCGAGTTGGAATTCATGCGCGACATGGATTACCGGCAACTGGCGTTCACCATTCTTTCTCGTCTGGCCGACGACATCGAGCCGGAGGATCTGAAGAATCTGGTCGATAAAACCTATACGACCGAGGCTTACAGCCACGGCAGGCCGGATTCGGATTTCAGCCAGATCACGCCGTTGCGGAAACTGGAAGACGGTGTGTTCATCCTGGAACTGTCCAACGGGCCGACCCTGGCGTTCAAGGACATGGCGATGCAGTTGCTGGGCAATCTGTTCGAATATGCGCTGGCCAAGGATCATGCGGAGCTGAATATCCTCGGCGCGACTTCCGGCGATACCGGTTCCGCCGCCGAATACGCGATGCGCGGCAAGCGCGGTATCCGCGTGTTCATGCTGTCGCCTAACGGCAAGATGTCCGGTTTCCAGCGCGCGCAGATGTATTCGTTGCAAGACCCGAATATTTTCAATATCGCCATCAACGGCATGTTCGACGACGCGCAGGATATGGTGAAGGCGGTGTCCAACGATCACGCCTTCAAG